>JBEEFX010000287.1:0-5243 GCA_041166365.1 Acidimicrobiaceae bacterium | reverse complement strand
CTGCGTCGTGACGCGGTTCGTGTACGGCAACAAGGCCATCTCGCGGGCGTTCTTGATGGCACGCGCCACCTCACGCTGCTGTTGGGCATCGTTGCCGGTCACGCGACGGGCGCGGATCTTCGCTCGGTCGGACATGAACCGCCGCAGCAGGTTGATGTCCTTGTAGTCGATGTAGTCGACGCTCTCTTGAACGAGGACGCTGGTCTTCTTCTTCGACCGACGAGCGTTGTCCTTGTTCTTGGTGCGCGGGGCTTTCTTCGCCACTAGAAGGGCTCCTCGTCGCCGCCGGCATACACCGGAGCGGGCTCGTTGGACACGGGGCGACCGCTGCCGCCGCCCGAGTCGCCGCCTTCGCGACGCTCGTTCTTGGTGACCTCGACGGTGGCCCAGCGCAGGCTCGGGCCGATCTCGTCGGCCACGATCTCGACCACGGAGCGCTTCTCGCCTTCCGGCGTCTCCCACGACCGTTGATCGAGGCGGCCGTTGACGAGGATGCGCGCGCCCTTGTGCAGGGAGTTGGACGCGTTCTCGCCAAGCGTTCCCCAGGCGGTCACGTTGAAGAACGACGTCTGCTCGACCCACTCGCCGCTCTTCTGGTACCGGCGGTTGACGGCCATTCCGAAGGTGGCGACCGCTTGGCCGGCCGGGGTGAAGCGCAACTCGGGATCGCGGGTGATGTTGCCCACGACGGTCACGGTGTTATCGGGCATTCGATTCTCCTCAGGTCATCCGGCAGGCGCCGGGGCCTGCTCACCGAGAAGGCCGCGTCGAGCGGCCTCGCGGTCGGGCAGTCGGATCAGCTTGTGGCGGACGATGTCGTCCGCGAGCCGGAGCTGGCGCTCGAGATCGTCGAGAACGCCTGCTTCGGCCACGATCTGCAACACGAGGTAATGGCCCTCGGTCTTGTGATCGATCTCGTAGGCGAAGCGGCGTCGGCCCCAGCGCTCGGTGGTCTTGATGTCACCTTGCTTGGCCTGCACCTGATCGCCGATGCGGCGGATGGCGGCGTCGACACCGGCGTCGTCCGCCGTACCGTCGACGATGACCATGAGTTCGTAGGCTCGCATGAGCGAGTCGTCACCTCCCTCTGGATCCGGCAGGGCCGGAGCCCCGCCGAATGCGGAGCAGGGTTTCGATTGAACGGGGCAGGCTAGCGGCCATCGTCCCCATGATGCGAGGGGGGTGTGACAGAAAGACCGTCAGCTACACGGCGCGTTGTCGTCGACGATGGTCGCGCCCGGCACGAGGCCGAGCTTTCCCAGGTTGCCCTGGGGCACCTCGATCGTGAAGCGGTACGGGCCGGCCGGGGGATAGTCGCGGCAGTCCGGGCTGTCGGAGCAGGGCTCCATGTCGGCGGTCGTGATGATCTGACCGTTGCTCGTGATGTACGCGATGGACAGCGGCATCGGCGTGTTGCGCATCCAGAACGACTCGGTCACGTCGGTGTCGTACCGGAACAGCATCCCGTCGTACCCGCCGAGCGTCCGGTCCTTGACCTCCATCAGGCCACGCGACCGCTGCTGGTTGTTGGCGGCCAGCAACAGGCACCACATGAGCAGCTTGTCGCCACTGTGCACGGTGACGCGGGTTTCGCCGAAGCCCACCAGGCGGGTGCGGCTCGCCGGCCCCTGGCTGGGCGCTGAGACGTAGGGATCCGGCGGGTTGTCGGCCCCTTTCACGACGCAGCCGATCAAGCCGAAGACGAGCACCACGCCGATCACCCAACGCAGGAGGGCGATGGCCTTCGGTTTTTCGAGGGCCGGGAACGGCGAGGTCACGCCGCGCTCGCTCGGGGACTCCGCCCCCGAACCCCGATGCAACCGACTGGCTGGCGCTGGTTCGGTTGCCGGCGCTCGTTTCTCACGCCGTCTTGCTACCACCGCCGTAGAGACTCAACGTGTCAGCGACGTCACCGGCGAGGTGGTAGCTCTCCTCGTCGGCGGGGAATCGACGGCCGCGTACGTCGTCGGCGAAGGCACTCAACGCCGCGATGCCGTCGGCCTTCAAGGACGCGTAGCGGCGCACGAACTTCGGGAGGATGCGGTCCTCGAGGCCGAGCACGTCGTGGAAGACGAGTACCTGACCATCGCAGTGCGGCCCCGCGCCGATGCCGATCGTGGGGATCGACAGCGAGTCGGTCACCATGCGCGCGACCTCGTCGGGGACGCCTTCGAGCACGATCGAGAAGCAGCCGGCGTCCTCGAGCGCCTTGGCGTCGTCGACGAGCGCGAGCGCGGCGGAGACCTCGCGGCCCTGCACCTTGAAGCCACCCATCGCGTGCATCGACTGCGGGGTGAGCCCGATGTGACCCATGACGGGGATCTCGGCGGCGAGGATCGCCTCGACCGCCGGCAGGCGCTTGCGGCCGCCTTCGAGCTTCACCGTCTGCGCACCCGCCTGCACGAGGCGGGCGGCGTTGCGCACGGTGTCCTCCGTCGACACGTGGTAGCTCATCCACGGCATGTCGCCGACGATGAGCGGCCGCGGACGGGCCCGCGCCACCGCGGCCACGTGGTGCGCCATGTCGTCGACGGTCACGTGGAGCGTGTCGTCGTACCCGAGCACGACCATCGCGACGGAGTCGCCGACGAGGATCAGGTCGACACCTGCTTCGTCGGCCATGCGCGCGCCCGGAGCGTCGTACGCGGTGACCATCACGAGCGGATCGCTACCGGCGCGGACCTTGCGAGCCCGGACGGAGGGTGCGGTGATCGATGCGGCCATTGCGGGCCTCCTTGTGCGTCCGGCGCCACATGGCTGCCGGCGGTGTGTCAACACTACCTTCGGAGAGATGTTCGGGACCAGTAGCGAGACTCCTGCCGAGTCGGGCAAAGCCGCCGCTGGAGGCGAAGCCTCAGGCGGCCGCCCGACAGCACCTACGAGCGAGCCGTAGGCGAGAGAGTTGTTGTCGGGACGCTGCGACTCCTGCGGACGGGACGACGAGGAGGTCGTTGCCGTCCACCGTGTGTACGTCACACCGGAGACGTGGGACACCGAAGGCAAGGTCGATGTGATGGAGGAGATCGAGCAGTGGTGCTTCGCCTGCCGCAGCCACTACCCCCATCAAGAACTGGACGAAAGCACCTGAACCAGAGCGGGGATGCTGTCGGTGCCGTCGAAGCGATGGTCGCCCTCGATGACGAAGAGCTGGAGGGCATCGGGCGCACCGCCGTGCTCGTAGGCGACGCGGGCTTGGTCGAGCGTGGCCCTGGCCGCGTCCAGCGGGAAGATGAGATCGTCCTCCGCGTTCTCGACGATCAGGGGTCGCGGCGCGATCAAGGCGATCAACGCGGCGTGATCGAGCTCGTCGGCCATCCCCGGGAGCACCTGCGAACCGCACAGGTTCCAGGGGACGCGGTGTGACGATGCGATCGAGGCCACCGCGCCGCTGACCAGTGCGGCCGAGACGCGCTCGTCCCAGGCCGAGAGGAAGAGCGTGATCATGCCGCCGTACGACCACCCGCATGCGCCGATGCGATCACGATCGACATACCGCAGCGACTGGAGCACGTCGATGCAGCGCGCCATGTCCCACAGGTTCTGCGCGAACGGGGTCGTGCCGACGAGGACGCCGTTCACCAGATCGACGTCGCAGTGGTAGTGGTCGTCGGGCGTCCAGTCCGATCGCTCGCCGAACCCGCGCAGGTCGGGCGCAAGCACGACAACGCCTGCGGCCGCGAGCGTCGGCGCGTAGGTGATCGTCTCCTTCGTCGCGCCGTGTCCGTGTACCGCCAGCACCGCGGCGCGCGGGGCAGTCTCGTCGGAACCGTCGGGAACGAACAGCAGTGCGGGCACCGACATCGTCGCTTCGGTGTCGAACACGATGCGCTCGACCCGATACCCGTCGCGGTGCTCGACGTCGAGCACCTCGAGATCGGCGTCGACGGGGGCCGGCAACCGACCGAACAGCTCGACGAGTCGCTCGCGGGACACGACCGGCGGTGGCACCGCGCTGTCGACGCGCAAGCGCCAGTACGCCCAAGGCGAGAAGTTCCGATGACGGGTCATCGGAGGGTCTGAAGGGAGCGACCGGTCGAGCCGGTCAACCGACTCAGCAAGCGAGAAGTGAGGTGCTTCACCATCAGTTCGCCAAGGTCGTGGCGGAGGTCGGCGGCTCCGTCGAGGTGGTCGTCTTCTCGGGCTTCGTCGTGTCTGTCGTCGACGACGCTGCCGGGGCGGTCGTCGTGGCCTCCGGCAACGTCGTGTCGGTCGACGAGGTCGTGGTGAGATCCGCGTTCAGCACCTTGCCCGGGAACGCGCTCGGGTCGGTGAACGTCCCCACGTTCATCCCGTCGGTGACCGCCTTCATGTACTTGTTCCAGATCGTCGCCGGGAAGGTGCCACCGAACACCACGCGACCGTGCACGCCGGTCATGTACCGGGCCGGTCCGTCCTCCGGTGCGTTGCGGTAGCCCATCCACACGGCCGTGGAGTAGCCGTTCGGCGTGAAGCCGACGAACCACGCGTCGTTGTTGTCCTCCGTCGTCCCCGTCTTGCCCGCGATCGGCTTGCCGAAGAACGCACCGCTGCCGGTACCGCCGTGCACCACGCCCTGCAGGGCGAAGGTGACGAGATCGGATTCCTGCTTCGTGAGCGGCTGGGTGCGCGGCTGGTCGAACGTGACGGTGTCGTAGCCCCCGCTGCCGTTCGGGACCTCGACCTTCAGGATGCCGGTGGGCTGGATGTGCGTGCCCCGGTGGGCGAACGTCGAATAGCCCGATGCCATGTCGAGCGGGAACACGCCGCCGGTGCCGAGGACGAGCGAGTTCACCTCCGGCAAGTCGGTGGTGATCCCCATCTCGTGGGCCAGCGGGATCACGTTCTTGGGACCGACCTTCATCATCAACTGCGCGAACACCGTGTTCGACGAGTGCTTCGTTGCGTCGATGAGGTTGAGCACGCCTTCGCTGGTTTCGGCGTTCTTCACTTTCCAGTCGCGCCCGCTGTCCGCCTTCGGAATGACGATCTGGCTCGGCGACTCGAACTGCGACTGCAACGAAATGCCTTGCTTCACGGCCTCGGCCAGGACGTACGGCTTGAACGACGAGCCCGCGTGGCGCGCACCACCGCCCAAGCCCTTGGCGGCGTAGTTGTTCTCGTCCGAGGCGTGGTCGCGTCCGCCGATCATCGCGATGATGTGCCCGTCGGGGTCGAGGGACACGACCGCGGCGAGTGGATCGTCCGGCGACGTCAGCGTGCTCGTGACGGCGTCGAACGCCTTCTGTTGCTTGTCGAGATCGATG
>JBEEFX010000286.1:0-7435 GCA_041166365.1 Acidimicrobiaceae bacterium | reverse complement strand
TGGGCTTGAAATGTCGATAGGCGCTCTGCACGTAGGTGAGGACGGCGGGGTTGCCGTCCAAGCCCGACCCGCCCGCGACGATCACTGCGTCCGCTTCTGCGGAGCTCGCCGTGTGGAACGACCGATCGACGATCAACTCGTCGGCCCGGCGCGCTCCGCCGGTGATGGCGCCCTTGTGCGTGGCCACGATGTGCGGCGTGACCCCTGCGGCGAACAGCGCGTCTCGAACCGTTCGTATCCCCGCGAGGTCGGCGCCGTCGTTCGCCAGGATGTGCACGACCCGACCGTCAGGCGGATAGTTGTCCTCGGTGACCATCGACAACGTCGGTGACGAGTCGAGCCCGGCGGTGGGGTCTGGGACCGCGTCGCCGTCGGCGCCTTCCGCCTCGCCGTCGCGCCCGCTCGGGGCCGGCAATCCGAGACCGACACAGACTCGAGCGGCAAGCTCGTCGTCGATCAGTGCCAGGCGAGCCACCATGCGCTCGACGACCGCGGGGACCTCGACCTTGCCGAGCTCGAACGTGTAGGCGTCGACGATGTGGTCCTGTTCGATCTCCGTCATGCTGTTCCAGAACAGCGTCGCCTGCGCGTACTCATCGTCAGGGCCGCGTTCGCGAACCTTCTGTCCTTGAACGGTTCGCGGCGCGTGCACGTACCCACCATCTTCGGGCGGGGCGAGGAAGGGGCAGCCGCCGCCAACGGCGTTCGGCAGGTACGGCGTGCGTCCTTGATGCACGGCCTGCTGCATGAACCCGTCCCGGAGGTTGTCGTTGACCGCGGCGTGTGGACGGTTGATGGGGATCTGCGCGAAGTTCGGGCCTCCGAGCCGCGTCAGCTGCGTGTCGAGATAGCTGAACAGTCGCGCCTGCATCAACGGATCGTCCACGACTTCGATGCCCTGCACGAGATGCCCGACGTGGTACGCCACTTGCTCCACCTCGGCGAAGAAGTTGGCCGGGTTCCGATTGAGCGTCATCCGTCCGATCGGCTCGACCGGGACGAGCTCCTCGGGCACGATCTTCGTGGCATCGAGCAGGTCGATGCCCTGGAAGTACTGATCCTCGCTGTCGGGCATCACCTGGACGCCGAGCTCCCACTCCGGACAGGCGCCGGCACCGATGGCGTTGAAGAGGTCCCGGCGATGAAAGTCGGGATCGACACCATTCAACGTGAGCGCCTCGTCCCACACGAGCCCGTGCACACCGAGCACCGGCTTCCAGTGGAACTTCACCAGACACGTCCCACCGTCGGTGTTCACCAATCGGAACGTGTGGACACCGAAGCCTTCCATCATCCGGTACGAGCGCGGGATGGCGCGATCGGACATGACCCACATCAACATGTGCGGTGACTCGGGGATCATCGAGACGAAATCCCAGAACGTCGTGTGCGCGGTCTGCGCCTGCGGGATCTCCCGGTCTGGCTCCGGCTTGGCCGCGTGGATGAGGTCGGGAAACTTGATGCCGTCCCGGATGAAAAAGACGGGGATGTTGTTGCCGACGAGATCGAACACGCCTTCGTCTGTGTAGAACTTCACGGCAAAGCCGCGGACGTCGCGCACCGTGTCGGCTGAGCCGCGGGACCCGACGACAGTCGAGAACCGGGTGAACACCGGCGTGACTCGGCCGGCTTGCAGGAAGCCGGCGCTCGTGATGTTCGCGGCATTCCCGTAGGCCTCGAACACCCCGTGCGCAGCGGCACCGCGGGCATGCACCACTCGCTCGGGAATGCGCTCGTGGTCGAAGTGCATGATCTTCTCGCGCAGATGGAAGTCCTCCATCAGCGTGGGCCCACGGTCGCCGACCTTCAGCGAGTCGTCCGTGTGGGCCAGGCGCTGGCCTTGCGCGGTGGTGAGGTAGTCACTGTCCTGCGCCGGGACCTTGCTCGCGCGTGGCGTCAAGATCGGCGGCTCGCTGGGGTCCGTGACGAGCCGACCCTTCGCTCCTTGTTGATCGCGCTGCATCTCGCGATGCTTGGGCCGCGCCCGTTTCGCTGTCGCCATGGTGTGCCCCCTCGTCGTGGTATGCGCACCGTTCCCGACGCCCGTACGTTCAAACCAACCGAATCGAACACGCTCGACGGCGCGCGAGCAGCGCCTAGAGCAAGAGGCGCGTCAGTGCCAGGTCCAACACGTCGGCGCGACTGCGCACGCCGTGATCAGCGGCGATGAACGGGCTGCCGACGAACACGGCCATGGCGATCATGCAGCGCGCCTCCACGTCGTCCTCGTCCGCGCAGAACGCACCGAACAGCGAGCGCAGGTACTCCATTCGTCGGTTGTCGACGCGTCGGAGGCGCGCCGCTACGGATTTCTCGCGCCGGGCCCAGTCGCGAATTGCGATCTCGACCTTCAACAACCCGCGGTTCGAGGAGGCGAGCGCGAACAGCCGGCGCAGCCGTTCCCTGGCGTCTCCATCGTCGGCCTCGACACGCTCGATCACCTCGTCGATGAGCACCCGCTCCCACGTCCCGAGCATCTCGTCGAGCAGCGCCTGCCGGTCATCGAAGTGCCAGTAGAAGCCGCCTTTGGTGACGCCGAGCGTCCGTGCCAGCACCTCGACCCGCACGGCATCCGGACCGCCGGCCGCCAGAGCCTTCAGCGCGGCGGCGACCCAGGCGTCACGCGGAGTCCGGACAGTGGCCACCACTTATCTGTACGGCACCGTATTGACGCGCGCAAGCAGCCTGCCTACGATCCATACGTTGCCGTATGGATCGAGGATCAGCATGAGACTCCCGAACAGTGCGCACACGTCGCGGGCGTGGCGGATCCACGAGCTCACCCGCGACTTCCGGCTGGAGGACGTATGGGAGCTGCCGACGCCCGGCGGCCCGGACGACTTCCCCCGCCTGGTGGAGGCGATCGCCTCGGGTGACCCGGCACAGGGCGCCTCGCCCCTCGTTCGCGCGCTCTTCGCCATCCGGTGGGAGCTCGGGCGGCTGCTCGGCTGGGACGATGCAGAGGCCGGCGTCGGCTCCCGGGTACCGACGTTGCGCGACCGATTGCCGGCGGATCTGCGCGAAGCCTCCTCCGGCCCGGCGTTCGACACGCTTCCCTTCACGTCGCTGTACCTGCTCGACGACGAGTTCGCCGCGGAGGCCGCCAACCGGACCATGCATGGGGTCTTGCACCTCGGCTGGGTCCCCGACGAGACCGGCCGGTACCACGCGCAGATGGCTGTCTACGTGAAGCCGAACGGTCTGCTCGGCGACGCGTACATGACCGCCATCAGGCCGTTCCGGTACCTGCTCGTCTACCCGCCGATGTTGCGGGAGATCGGGCGGACGTGGCGGACGGTGGCAAGCTCGTCCGCCGGTTAGGTCGACGTGACGCTTCCCCCTGGTCAACACGCGGTCGACGGGTTCCCTCGTTTCGGTACGCACCTCCACCGACCTCCACCCGCTGTCCCTGCGGATCCGGCGATCGAGATCGGCGGCGCGGTCACGGAGTCCTTCGCCCTGCCGCTGACCGAGCTCGCGACGCTGCCCCGCCGTCAGCTGACCGCCGACTTCCACTGCGTCGCGGGCTGGTCCGCCATCGACCTGCGCTGGGAGGGCGTCGCGTTCAACACGTTCTATCGAATGATCGTCGAGCCCTCGGTTCGATCAGGCACATCGATCACTCACGTCGTCTTCGGCGGGCTCGATGGCTTCGAGTCGGTCGTGTCGATCGAGGACGCGCTCGCCGACGACGTGCTCATCGCCGATCGTCTCGACGGGCGAGCACTCGACCCTGACCATGGTGCGCCGGTTCGGCTGGTCAGCCCCCACCAGTACGGCTACATCAGCACCAAGCACCTCTGCCGCATCGAGCTCCACACCGTCGAGCCGGCCGAGAACATGGGTGCCGCGCATCCGGTCAGCCGGCTCGCGTTGCGTGGGCCGGTGAAACGCCATCCGCGGGCGAGGGTGTGGGAGGAGGAACGACATCCGTCGCTTCCCGCCTGGTTGCTGCGCCCGGTGTACCGGCTCGCGATCAGACCGATCGCGTTCCTCAGCGCTCGCGGCCGCCGCGGTCTGAACCGGTAGTCGCCGCTGGGCGCAGGAGACGAGGCCTCGGCGGCGAAATTCTGCACCAAACGAGAATTGCTGGAATCCGAGTCGGCGCCGTGGGCGGGCACGCGCCAGGCGCGACCTGCCGTGGAGGCCCCGATGAAAAGAGCCATACGCCTGCTGGTGGTGGTGGCGGCGGCAGTGCTTGCCGTCGCCGTGCTGGCTCCGACCGCCAACAGCGCGGACACCTTCCGCGTCGGCATCCCGACCGTCGTCGATCCCATACGCGGGGCGGGCGAGCCGGACATGGCGGTCGACAACAACGGCAACGCCCTCATCACCGGGCCCGGCGGATCAGGGTCCCAGACGAGCTGGTTCTGGCACACCGCCGACGGCGGCCTCTCCTATCCCCTGCTCGGCCCGTCGAGCGGGCACATGATCTGTCCGGCGAGCGGTGGCGGTGACAGCCTGGTCGTTCCCGATCGCGCCACGAACACGCTGTACCTGACTGACCAGGAGGCGCTGGCCGACATCGGCAGCAGCGTGCTCCGGCCCGACGGTTCCCTGCAGTCGGCGTGCGCCACGGCACCGGCCATCACGGCCGACCGCCCGTTCGAAGCAGTGTTCTCTCCCGGCACGTCGGCGGTCTCGCAGGATCCCACGAAGCCCGTCATCTATCTGTCGTATCTGTGTCAGGCCTGCTTCGGCAGCGGCAACACCGTGGGCGGCCTGGCGTTCGGCTGGAGCGTCGACGGGCTCCACTTCCATCCGGCCGGCCCCGGCGCCGTCATGGACACGCCCCCGACGAACGCGTTCACCGAGGCGGCCGCCATCAACACGTTCGAGTGGCACGGTTCGATGGTCGCCGATCCCCGCACCGGCTGGGTCTACACCGCGCTCTCGTGCACCGCGAGCAGCGGTTGCCCCAACAACGCCGCACAGGACGAGGTGGGCGTCGCCATCGGGAAGCCCGACCCGGCCAACAACCCGGACAATCCCGGGGTGTTCTCGACCGTCGACTACCAGACTGTCGCCGCCCTCCCGGAGGCGAGCAGCCTGTTCCCGGTCTTGTCGATGGATTCGGCCGGCACGCTCTACGAGATGTGGACCGAGGGCGACGGGTTCGCCAGCACCGACGCGCCGCCGAGCGCCACGAGCTGGCACATCATGTACTCCTACTCCCTCGACACCCGCACCCATGACCACACGACGTGGTCGAAGCCGATCCGGGTCGACAAGGACGTCAATTCCAGCAGCGTGTTCGGGTGGTTCGCCGCCGGCGACGCCGGTCGGCTCGGCTTCGTGTGGCTCCAGAGCAACGGCCGCGAACACCCCAGCAAACTCAACCCGAAGAAGCAGTGGCGACCCCACATGGCGATCACCACCAACGCCACCGCCGCGAAGCCGTCGTTCCAAGAAGTTCCCGTGGGGGCCGGACCGGCGCACATCGGTGACATCTGCCTCGAAGGCACCGTCGGGTGCATCCAGAACGTCGGAAACCGCAACCTGGCCGACTTCATCAGCGCGGACATCGATCCGGCCACCGGCGCGCTCCAAGCGACATGGTCCAACGACGCCAACCAGCTGGCGACGCAGCCAACGACGCTCATCCCGGGGCTTCCTCTCGTCGAAACGGCGCGCCAGACCAACGGGCCGCGCCTCATCGGTAGAGGCACGGTCACGACCACCCGCTTCAGTGCGGCAGCCGTCGCGAGCGTCAGCGACGCAACCGGCGACGCGCGGTATCCCGTGGGTAGCGGGACCAACGTGGCCGCCCTCGACGTCACCCGGTCGGGAGTCTCGGCGAGCGGACCGAATCTCACCGTCAACATCGACGCGGCCAACGCGGCCTCGCCCGCCAGTCCCAACGCGCTGCAACCGAACGTGTGGTACCTGACGGTGTGGCAGTTCAGTCACAAGCTGTACTTCGCCAAGGTCATGGTCGACGGCTCGGGCAATGTCACCTACACCGCCGGCGCCCCGCGCAGCTTCGACCGTGTCGGGCTCAATGGTCAGACGGTGGCGACGTTGGTGGACTACAGCGGGGGCACCACGGTCAGCGGGAGGCGCACGGCGAAGGGCTTCAGCCTGACCGTGCCCGCCAGTCTCGTGGGCACGCCGTCGCGCGGCAGTCTCCTCGAGGTCGTCACGGCATACACCGCGCTCGACAACGGGTTGCCGCTCGAGATCGGACCGGGGACAGGAAACATCCCGACGGTCACCGACGCCACGCCCGCGTACAACGTCGTGCTCGGCTCGTGAACCGACCCCCGCGCTGACGACGCAGCATCAGGCGGGGCGAGCTCGCGTCGTCAGGAGCTCTCGGTCGCGCCGCCGGGACCGTAAACGATCAGCAGCTCGGTGAAGGTCGGGTCGCAGTACACGTCGCGCACCCGGTAGGCGCCCCCGAAGTCGCCGCGACGGTAACCGCCTTCGGCTTCGCCGCGCTCGGCGTCGCCTTTGCCGAGCGACCATCCTGCGGCCGTCCACTCGGTCGCGATGAAGGAGGTGAAGTCCGTGACAGAGCCGTGCACCGCGAGCAACCCGCGGTGGGTGTCTGACGCCGGCGCCGACGGTGGCGGCGCCGCGGCATCGACGTCCTGGATCGGGTAGCTGCCAGCCGGAAGCGGGAGCTCCGCCGGGAACCAGGCCAGCGGCGCACCCTCGGGCGGCACCGGGCGACAGGCGGCCGTGCGGGCCGCGCTCTCGCTGGCCACGGCGTCGCTGTCCTGCGCCGTGGCCGCCGTCGGGTTGGCGTCGGACGAGCACGCGGACAGCACCGAAGCAAGGGTGAGCAGTGCGGCAACGGCGGGTACGGCTCTTGGCTGCCGTCCACCAGCACGAGAAATGCGATGTGTCATCGTGCGGAGATTCGACGCGGCCCGGCCCGCCTCCTTGGTCAACCCACGCTCCGCACCGGGCCGGCGGGCCGACCAACGTGCGAACAACTACGTGTGGCGCAACGCGACGAGCACGGTCATGCCGACCACGAGGGTGAGCGCGGTGCTGCGCGTGCGCCAGAACAGCAGCGCGGCGATGACTCCGGCGGCCAGCTCGGGTTGCCAGAAGTCGAGGTGGTCACGCGGTCGAAGCAGATCGGGAACAACGATCGACGCGAGCGCGGCCGGGGGAATTTGACGCAGCACGCGCTGCACCGCCACGGGCACGTCGACGAGCCGGTGCGCCGCCACGAGAAACGCGGCGCGCATCGCAAACGTCCCCACCGCCGCGAGCGCGATGGCCAACCACGCGGAACTCATCCCGAGGCTTCCGACACGATGGTCGGCGTCGCGGGAGGCCAGCGCAGCTCGGCCAGCGTGCCCGCGACGATGCCACTCAGCGCGCCGACCATGAGCGACAGCTTCCCGGCGCCCGCCTCGGCGCCGACGACGGCCGCGACGCCGCCGACGGCCGCGGCAATCGCGGCGGGCCGGCCGGTGAT
>JBEEFX010000285.1:0-19888 GCA_041166365.1 Acidimicrobiaceae bacterium | reverse complement strand
CGGCTTCCTCCAAGGGAATGCCGCAGGCCAGCGAGATGCCGTTGCCAACGGCGGCATACAGCCCCCGTTCGACCACCACCGGCGAGTCGGCTTCGACGATGACCGGCAGGTCCGGCCGGTTGACGTGCTGGCCGAGCTCGATCGTGAGCCGACCGCCGGGCGCGACCTCGACGTCCTGAAGGCCGTCGATCTCGAGGAGCTGTCCTTGCGCGAGCGCGCTGACGCGCACGTGTGCGATCGAGTCTGTCGAGGCGTTCACGACGATGAGGAACTCTGCGGTCTGACCCGCCACCGCGCGGCCGTCGACGAACAGCCAACGCGTGGCCACGAGCGGCGCGCCGAGCGCCGGGGCGTAGCCGTGCCGGGGAGCCGGCGCGGTCGCTCCGATGTAGCGCTCCGCGACGACACTCACGTCGTTGCTCGAGCGAACGGTGACACTGTGCGCGACGTTCGGCGGAACGCGTGTCTGATCGCGCATCACGACTTGCGCGAACCCGCGGGCCGGGATCGACACCGGTATGGGATCGACGGCGCCGTTCGTGCCCGGGTTGTCGAGACCGATCTCCAACTGCACGTTGGCCACCGCTTCAGATGGGTTCATCAGCGTGAAGACCTCGTTGATGCCTTCGCCCACCTCGCCCTCGGCGAACGTCCAGACCTTGGCCGGCGCGGGCGCTCCGAGCGTCGCGGCCAGTCCGGCAGGATGGTTCGGGTCGGACCCGTCGAAGGACTGGAGCCGGTCGACGATGACCCGGCCGGAACGCGAGATCACCGTCGCTGCGAGCTGCTCGATGCGAGGTACGAGCGCGCTGAGGTCGAGCACCCGGAGCTGACCACCAGGCACCGGTAGCGACTGCAGCTCGCCAGGGTTGCGGAACCCGTCGCTCGTCTGGAAGGTCACGTCGATCACCGCGTCGACGGGGAACGGGTTGAACACGGCGAGTAGCTCGTGGGCGTCACGGGTGGTCGTGCCGGTCGGGAAGTACCACGTGTCCGATGGCGACGATGCGCATGGGCTGCTGCTGGTCTCCACCCTCGGCGCATCCGACGCCGTCGCGACTCGTCGTTCGACGGCGATGTCGGGATCGTTGGTCTCCACCACCGCGGCGGCGAAGGGAGACGCCTGGAGATCAGCGAGATGGAGCTCGACGCGTGAGCGGGGAGGTACGACGACCTCCTTCGTGATGGGCTTCAGCGGCGCGACCGCGGCCATGCCGTCGACGTCACCGGCGAGCGCGGCGGGAAAGGTGGTGAGGAGCACGTTGGCCGCCGACGCCCCCGGGTTGGCCACCAAGACCGTCGTGTCGAACAAGGCCCCGGTGGTCGCCGCGCCGCCGGCACAGAAGAACGCCGACGACACGGCACCCGGCGGTGACGCCACCGGCATCAACGCGTCGCCGGCGACGGTGTCGCTCGACACGGGGACCGTCGCAGCTCGGTCCGCGAGGACGAGGGCCGCGATCGCGAGCACGATCATCGCCAACGTCGGTAGGCGCCGGGCATTCATCGGTGCGCGCGCTCCTCGGCTCGCCAGCGTCTCAGACGCCGGATGGCGACCGCCCACAAGCCGACCTGGACTGCGAGCAGCGCGTAACGAGAGATGGGCGTCTTGAACCGGAGCGTCGCCGAGCCGGCCTGATCGACACGAAACTCGTTGGCCCAACCGAACGCCTTCGTGCGCGCCGCGTCTCGTCCATCGACGGTCAACGACCAGTTCGGCGACGACGCGTCGCCGAGATACACCACCGAGCCCGCGTTCACGAGCCCCTTCGCTGTCGCGTAGCCGGAGTGGTCGGTCAGCAGCGGAGGTGATCCTGCGAGATCGGTCGCGGCGGCGGCGTCGAAGAACGGCGTCCGCGTCGACGCTTCGATGGCCGCACCCTTCAGCTCCGTGCGAATCGGGGCCCACGACACGTTGCGATAGACGTGCAGGTGCGGATCGGCCAGCACCTCTTGCAGATCGAGTTGCTCGCCGAGCGCCCGCTCGACATCGCGCGGAAGCGGTCGAGCATCGCCGCTGGAGGGCGCGGTCTCGCCGGTCACGACGAAGTAGCGAACTCCCATCGGCGCGACGAGGCGCCCGAGCCGGCTGGTGTCGCGCCGCTGCGCGAGGTGCAGCGCGTCGGCCACGAGGCTGGTCGCGCCGTCGGATGATCCGGCCCAGCGATCTTCGACCGTGGGGAGCCCGTGGTCGGTGGTGGCGTAGGCGACACCGTCGCTGAGCCGCCACCCCTGGAGCGGCAGCACGTCGGGGTCCCCCAACCACACCACCCGGAAGGGCCCGGCGCTGGCCTGCTCCTCGTGCAGGAAGGCGAGCACGGGCTCATAGCTCTGGTCCGGGGCGTGCCACCGGCCGTCGAACGTCGCGCCGACGACCGGCACGATGCCAATGGCCAGGGCCAACCCGGCGATCACGGGCGCGATCTGGCGCCAGCCGAAGCGATACCCCGGCAGATCCATGTCGAAGGCGACGACACCGAGGGCCGCGCTCATGGCCAGCGCGACCGCGGCCGGCGCGAGCAATGCCTCGGGCGGTCCGAGAGCGAAGTGGAACCACGACTGCTGACCGGCCCACGCGATGGCCCAACACGTGAGCGCGAGCGCCCACGCGCGCGCGGCCCAGGCCATCCGCCAGTCGCGACCGAAGACGAGCGGGAGCGCGGCGACGACGAGGAACACGAGCCCGATCGGTCCGCCGCCGAGCGGGCCGGTGTGGAAGCGCATCAGCTCGCCGATGCCGAGCCGCGCGGTGTCCGACCGCACGCCGCCGATTGCGGACCACTGGCTGCCCGGCAGGACGAAGTCGAGCGTCCACGGCAGGTGCAGAACGATCGCGATCGCTGACGCGGCGAGCGCGGACCCGACGACGCGTGCACCCCCGCGGGGTTGCCCGGCGATCAGTCCTCCCAGCGCGATGCCGATCGCGACGACCGGCACGACGAAGACCATGATCGGCACGAAGGCCGCCAGCAACGCGAGCGCCAGGCCGAATCCGACGACGGTGCGACGACGCGAGGGGCCGGGTTGGTCGAACGGCTCCCTCGCCGCGACCCGAACGAGCACTCCCACGATCCAGGGCGCGGCCGCCCACACCATGAGGCCTCCCCATCGGCCTCGGGCGATCGCGTCGTACGGCAACGGGATCGCGAGGTAGGTGACGAGGCCGGCGAGCCGGGCATTCGTCGAGCGCAGCTCGCGCGTCGACCGCCATGCACCAGCGGCGCCGAGCGGCAGGGCCAGCACGAACAAGGCTCGGCGCAACAACGACATCGCGCCGAGGAACGGCAGGCCGAGCACGCCGAGGATCCCGAACGCGGTCGGTGCGGGCGACTCCGAGCCGAGACCGGCGTTGCGCCAGCCGCTGAACCACTCGCTGAACAGTGTCCACGGGCGACTCGGGAACGCGGGGAAGTCCGCGAACGCCGGCAGCTTGCCGATGAGCAGCTGGCGCGAGCCGAAGAGCAGGACGACGACCACGGCCGCCCACACCGCGACGGCCGTGCGCAACGGACCGGAACGCAACGAGCCGGCGAGGTCGCGGCCCGCGAGCGTGACCGACTGCAACCGATCGTCGCCGTGGCTGCTGAGCTGACCGCGTAGGAACGCCACGAGACGCGCGCTTCCGTGCACCTGTAGCCGACGCACCTCACCGTCTGGCAGTTGCCGCACCGCCGCGAGCGCCTCGCGGTTGGCCCGGATCTCATTGCGTCGCGCGAAGTTCCATCGCCACGCGTTGACGAGATCGCGCGCCACCTGTCGTCGTCCGGCCAGCACGGCGTACACGACTTCGATGAAGGTCAGCGCGATCGCTTGCGGCACGACACGCGCGCGATGCCAGGGCCCGTAGCACGTGAGCATCGTGCGGATGCGATGACGAACGGCGAGCAGGCGCCGGTCGTCGATCGGCCGCTCGTCTTTGCCGGCTTCGAGATGCCGCACGACGGCGGCGGGAGCGGCGATGACGCGGGCACCCGCGACCTGAGCGCGCCACGACAAGTCGAGATCTTCGCCGAGCATGCCGATGCCGGCGTCGAACCCGTGCAGCACCTCGAAGAGGTCGGTGCGCACCAAGGTGCAACCGCCGGGCGCGCAGAAGACGTCGCGCACGTAGTCGTGCTGTTCTTGATCGAGCTCGCCGGGCTCGACGAGCGCCGCGGGGACGCCGGTCTTGTCGGCGGACTGACCCACGCTGACGATCCGCGTCGGGTCGTCCCATTGCACGACCTTCGGGGTGACGACGCCGGCGTTGGAGCGGAACGCTTCCTCGACCATCGCCCGGACGGCATCGGGTGCGAGGGCGACGTCGTCGTGGCAGAAGAGGAAGAAGGCGGCGCCCTCGACGACGTGCAGCACCTCGTTCGCGGCCACGCCGAAGCCCGGATTGACGTCGAGTCGCCGGACATACGCCGACGGCAGCACCTGGGCGATGGCCGCGGTCGGGTCGTTGGTGCCGTTGGTGTCCACGACCAGCACGGAGAGGGCGAGGTAGTCCTGGTCCCGCAGCGAGACCAGGGTCTCCTGGAACCAGTCGCCCGGATCGTGGGTGATGACCACGGCCACCACGGCGGGGGGCACGGCCGGTTCGGCCGGGGTGTCGAAGTCGGCTTCCTCGGCACTGATGTCGGGGGCGTCGACCACGATCGGGTCACGCTAGACCGTCGATAGAACCCGTCATGGCCAGCCCAGGCCCCTACCGGCGAGCCTCGCGATCCCCCGCATCCCATACGTGACGCATGTCCCGAGGCGCTTTGCTTGCAATAGTTTGCACTTGTGCGTATGGTTGCAAGCGTCCGCTCGATCCACCGTGGAGGTGGCCAAGATGCCCGAGATCCGCACCCCGAAGTCCGCTGCCGAGGATCTCACCAAAGCCGCCAAGGACGCGTTCTACGTGTCCATCGGCCTTGCCGTGATCGCCTTTCAGAAGCTGCAGGTCCAGCGCCAGGAGCTGCGCAAGCAGGTCTCCGGCCAGGTCGACGATGCCAAGTCACAGCTCCAGTCACTGACGAAGGTCTTCGATGACCGCGTGAAGGTCGTCGAGGAACGGCTCGAGGGCGTGGAGACCCGCTTCGAAACACTGCTCGACCAACTCGAGGAGCGCCTGCCCGAGCAGGCCCGTGAGGTCGCCAAGCAGGCCCGCACGGCCGCGAAGGACGCTCGCACCCAGGTGCGAGGTCTCGTGAGCCGCGGCGCCGCCTGAGCGCACCGCAACCGCTCCCCTTCGCGCCGTCGATCGGTCCCTCTGATCGACGAGCGCCTTCGGCGCCCCCGGTCGATCCCCCCTCGGCCGGGGGCGCTGCGCGTCTCCCCTCCGGTTCTGCCGGGCGTTCCCGGCCGGCGGCCGTGGGGACGCCAGAATCAGGGGGACATGCGCCTCGGTTTTGACGTCACCTCGTTGCTCGACCGGCGCACGGGCGTGGGCGCATTCGCGAGCGAGGTGCTCACCCGTGTCGCGCGGCGCGACGACATCGAGGTCGTCGGCTACTGCGTGTCGTGGCGGGGCCGCGATCGTCTCGCCGATCTCCTCCCGGACGGCGTCACCCTCGCCACGCGTCCTCTCGCCGCGCGGCCGTTACGGCAGCTGTGGAAGCGCGTGGACTGGCCTCCGATCGCGTGGTGGACCGGCAGGGTCGATGTCGTCCACGGCCCCAACTTCGTCGTGCCTCCTGCGGGCGGCGCGACTGCGCTCGTCACCGTGCACGACTTGACGTTCGTCCGGTATCCCGAGCTGAGCACACGCGACACGCTCGAGTATCCAGACCTCATCCGGCGCGCATTGCGCCGGGGGGCGCACGTGCACGCAGTATCCGACTTCGTGGCCGCGGAGATCTCGGACGTGTTCGGCGTCGACTCCGAGCGCGTGCACGTCGTGCCCAACGGCGTCGATCCCGTCACGAGCGGCGACCCCGCGGCCGGTCGCCGTGTCGCCGGTGGTGACCGATACGTCCTTGCGCTGGGGACGATCGAGCCACGCAAGGACTTCCCGTTGTTGATCAACGCGTTCGACTTGCTGGCGGCCGACGATCCCGACGTGCGGCTCGTGGTCGCGGGCCAGGACGGATGGGGTGCGGACGCGTTTGCCGACGCGCTGGCGCGCGCCCACCATCGCCATCGGGTGGTCCGGCCGGGGTGGGTCGACGATCAGACGCGCGCCGACCTCCTCGCGGGAGCCACGGTGTTCGCCTACCCGTCGCGGTACGAGGGGTTCGGCCTCCCGCCGCTCGAAGCGATGGCCGCGGGTACGGCGGTCGTCGCCACCCGTACCGGGGCGCTGCCCGACGTGCTGGGTGACGCCGCCTTGTTCGTCGAATCGGGTGATGCCGAGCAGCTGGCCGCCGCTCTGGCTGACGTCCTCACCGACATCGCGGTGCGTGACTCGCTGGCCGACCGGGGTCGCCGGCAGGCGGCCCGCTACTCCTGGGACGCGTGCGCCGACGGCCTGGTTCACCTCTACGAGCACCTCTGCTAGACCGCACCTGTGCGCGCGCTCATCACCGGAGTCAGCGGCTTCGTGGGTCGCCATCTCGTCGAGCACTTGCGCGCCATGGGCGACGAGGTCGAAGGCTGCGACCGTGCTGACGGCAGTGTCGACATCGGTGACCTCGAATCGGTGCGGGCCGTCGTCAACCGCGTGCGGCCCGAGGTCGTGTACCACCTCGCCGGTTGGAGCGACGTCGGGGGCTCGTGGGCCGCGCCGGTCGAGGTGTTTCGCGCCAATGCCGAGGGGACATTGAACGTCCTGCTTGCGTGCGCCGACGCCGGAGTCGAGCGCGTGCTGGCGGTCTCGAGCGCCGATGTCTACGGCATCGTCCGCGAGGACGAGTTGCCGATCACCGAGGATGCTCCACTGCGACCGGTCACGCCGTACGCCGCCAGCAAGGTCGCGGCCGACTACCTCGCCTTGCAGGCGTGGCTCGGCACCGGGCTGCCCGTGTTGCGTGCCCGCGCGTTCAACCACCTCGGGCCCGGTCAGATGCCGCGTTTCGTCGCGCCTGCGCTCGCTGATCGCATCGCCCGCAACGAGGCCGACGGCGGAACGGTCGTGCCGGTCGGGAATCTCTCGGCGCGCCGGGATTTCACCGACGTGCGCGATGTCGTCCGCGCCTACCGCCTGCTGATCGAGCAGGGAGAGCCGGGCGAGGCGTACAACGTCTGCTCGGGCCGCGCCGTGTCCGTGCAACAGCTGGCGGAGATGCTGCTGTCGATGGCGCGCATGCCGATGGAGCTGAAGCCTGATCCCGCGCTGGAGCGGCCCGTCGACGTCCCCGTCCTGCTCGGCGACTACTCGCGCCTTCGTGCCGCCACCGGCTGGGAGCCGGAGATCGGGATCGACCAGACGCTCGAAGACCTGTTGAACGACATGCGTGAACGCGTCAGGTCTGACGCGATCGACGCGTCCTGACGGCCGACCGCGCCTCGCGCCACAACTCACGCTCGCGCAGGTCGAGCGCGTGGTCGTCGATGGCACGCAGCCGGGCTTCCCACTCGTCGAGCACTCGACGCGCTTCGACGCCGTTCGTGCGCTCGAGCCACGCGAGATCGTTGTCGAGCAGTGCGAGCATCAGCTCGATCTCCGTGTAGCGCGCGGCCACGGCGGGAAGCCGTTCCGCCTTGGCCTGCGGGTAGCTCGTGCCGGCGACCAGCTCCCGGGGCTCGACCTTGAAGAGACCGGCGAGGAGCACGACCGTGCGCTCGCCGGGAACCGCCATCCCGGCTTCCAGGTGGGAGACCGCCGTGCGCGACACCGCGAGCCGGTCCGCGAGCTCGTGCTGGGTGAGTCCGAGTTTGGCGCGATGTGCGGCAATGCGACGTCCGAGGGCCTCACCGATCGGTTCTTCGCGCACGTGCCAACCCAGTTTGCAGACGGCGGGACGGTTCCAGCGTAAAACGTGGCCGTGGCTGACCGCGCACTCATCACCGGGATCACCGGCCAGGACGGCTCGTATCTGGCCGAGTTGCTCCTGTCCAAGGGCTACGACGTCATCGGGATGGTGCGGCGGAGCAGCACGGTGAACTTCGAACGCATCGCCCACATCCAGGACCAGCTCCAACTGGTGCCGGGCGACCTGCTCGACGAAGTGTCGATGATCAGCATCCTGCGCGAGCACCGGCCGAACGAGGTCTACAACCTTGCCGCGCAATCGTTCATCCCGCCGTCGTGGTCGCAGCCGGTGTTCACGGGCGAGGCCACGGCCCTCGGAGTCACGCGCATCCTCGACGCGATTCGAATCGTCGATCCCGACATTCGCTTCTACCAAGCGAGCTCGAGCGAGATGTTCGGCAAGGTGCTCGAGGTGCCGCAGACGGAGAAGACGCCGTTCTACCCGCGGTCGCCGTACGGGGTCGCCAAGGTGTACGGCCACTGGATCACCGTGAACTATCGCGAGTCGTACGGTCTCCACGCGACCAGCGGCATCCTGTTCAACCACGAGTCGCCCCGACGCGGGCTGGAGTTCTCCACCCGCAAGATCAGTCACGGTGTTGCGCTGATCGCGCTCGGACACGCGAAGGAGCTGCGTCTGGGCAACCTCGAGCCGCAACGCGACTGGGGGTTCGCCGGGGACTACGTCGAGGCGATGTGGCTGATGCTCCAACAGCCGGAGGCGACCGACTACGTCATCTCCACGGACGAGACGCATTCCGTGCGCGAGCTGTGCGAGCTCGCCTTCAGTCATGTCGACCTCGACTACGAGAAGTACGTCGTGCAGGACGAGCAGTTCTTCCGCCCGGCCGAAGTCGACCTCCTGGTGGGCGACTCGTCAAAAGCGCGCGCCACGCTCGGCTGGAAGCCGAAGGTCGACTTCCCCGCACTCGTACAGATGATGGTCGAAGCGGACATCGCGCTCCTCAAGAGCGAGCGCCGCCCGTAGTGCATCGTCCGTGATCACTGTCCTCGCCGGGGGCGTCGGCGCGGCTCGGTTCCTCCGGGGCCTGATCGACGTCGTGCCGGCGGCGGACGTGACCGCGGTGGTCAACGTGGGCGACGACCTCGTCCTGCACGGCCTTCACATCAGCCCCGACCTCGACACCGTCACCTACACGCTGGCCGGTGCGATCAATCCGGAGACGGGCTGGGGTCTTCGTGGAGAGACGTGGCAGGCGATGGCGACGGTCGAGCAGTACGGCGGTCTGAGCTGGTTCCGGCTCGGCGATCGCGATCTCGGCACGCACCTGTACCGCACGCAGCGCCTGGCCGAAGGCGCGTCCCTCTCGACACTGACCGCCGAGGTCGTTCGGGCGTGGGGCCTCGGCCTGCGGGTGCTGCCCGCCACCGACGATGCGGTGCGCACGATGGTGACGGTGGAGGGCGAGGGCGAGATCGGGTTTCAGGACTACTTCGTCGGTCGGCAACACTCCGTGGCCGTGACGAGCGTGCGCTTCGACGGCGTGGACGACGCGGAGCCCGCACCCGGGGTGCTCGACGCGATCACCGACGCCGACGTCGTCGTGATCGCCCCTTCGAACCCGATCGTGTCGATCGGCCCTGTGCTGGCGGTCAACGGCGTGCGGGAAGCGGTGATCGCCCGCCGGTCGCGCAACGTGGCCGTCTCCCCCATCGTCGCCGGAGCCGCGCTCAAGGGACCGGCCGACCGGATGCTGCGCGAGCTGGGCCACGAGCCGTCGGTGGTCGGCATCGCTCGGCTCTACGCCGAACTTGCCGCCGTCCTCGTCGTCGACGAAGCCGATGCCGCTTTGGCCGACGAGGTCGAGGGCGCAGGGATGCACTGTCTCGTCGTGCCCACCGTCATGTCCTCTCCCGAGGTGGCGGCATCGTTGGCTCGGGCCACCGTCGCGGCGGTGCGCTGATGCAGCTCACCATCACCGGCGTCGAAGGCATCGGCGAGATCACGTCCGGCGACGATCTCGCCGGCATGATCGGCGAAGCGGTGAGCTTGATCGACGGCGACGTCGTGGTGGTGACGCAGAAGATCGTGTCGAAGGCGGAGGGCATGCTCGAAGCCGTCGACCCCGACGATCCGCTCAGCCACAAGGAGATCGTCGAGCGCGAATCGGTGCGCGTCCTGCGACGCCGGGGCGACCTCGTCATCAGCGAGACCAAGCACGGCTTCGTGTGTGCCAACGCGGGCATCGACCTGTCGAACGTCGAGCGCGGGTATGCCGCGCTGCTGCCCGAGGACTCGGATCGTTCCGCTCGGCGCATCCGCGACGCGCTGAAGGCGCGCTACGGCGTCGACGTCGCCGTGATCATCAGCGACACGTTCGGGCGGACGTGGCGGCGCGGCCTCACGGATGTCGCCATCGGCTGCGCCGGCATCGGCGCGATCCTGGATCTACGGGGCTCGAACGACACCTACGGGCGCGAGATGCTCGTGACCGAGGTCGCCGTCGTCGACGAGATCGCGTCGGCGGCCGAGCTCGTCATGGGCAAAGCCGCCGGCGTACCCGTTGCGATCGTGCGCGGCATCCCGAAGGACTGGCTCCGCAAGGGTGACGTGCGCACCGAGATCGTCCGAACGCCCGAAGAGGATCTCTTCCGCTAGCCCCGCTGGTCGCGGAAGTAGCGCAGGACGGCGCCGACACCTTCGTCGAGGGTCGTCCACGGCTTCCACCCGAGCTGGATCGCGGCCCGACCGGGATCGAGCGCAGACCGCTGGAGATCGCCCGGGCGGTCAGGCGCGAACAGCGGTGGAGCGAGCACTCCCGCGGTCTGCGCCATCGTCTCGTACAACTGGAGGTCGCTCGTCTGCAGACCGGTGCCGATGTTGCAGAGCAGACCACCGCCTTTTTCGGCGGCACGCACGAACGCGTCGACGACGTCGTCGACGAACACGTAGTCGCGCGTCTTCGTCCCGTCGCCGAACACCGTGCACTGCTCGCCACTCAGCAGATGGCCGGCGAAGATGGCGACAACGCCGGCCTCGCCGTGCGGGTCCTGGCGCGGCCCGTAGATGTTGGCCAGCGCAAGCGCGGTGTACTCCAAGCCGTACAGCTCGCGGTACGCATGCAGGTAGTCGCTGAACGCCTTCTTGGCGATGCCGTAGGGCGACAGTGGCCGTTGCGGCTGCGATTCCTTGATCGGCAGATCGGCCGGATCGGCCGCGCCGTAGATCGTGCCGCCACTCGAGGCGAACACGATCTTGCGAGCGCCCGCAGCCCGCGCGCCCTCGAGGACGTTGAGGCCGCCGATGATGTTGATCTCGGCGTCGTACGTCGGACGGGCCACGGACTCGCGCACGCTCATCTGCGCCGCGAGATGGAACACGACCTCGGGGGCGCGACGAACGATCAGATCAACGGCCCCCGCCTGCCGCAGATCGAGTTGATGGAACGTGAGTTGGTTGGCGCGATCGCCGCGCGCCGCCGCCAAGTTGGCGAGAGATCCCGTCGAGAGGTCGTCGATGACGTCGACCGAGTGACCTTCGGCCAGCAAGCGGTCGACGAGCGTGCTGCCGATGAATCCGGCGCCGCCGGTGACGAGCGCCTTCATGGATCGGACGCCGGCACACGAGCAGCCTTGAGCTCGGCCCCCGGGCCGACCGTCTCACCGTCGCCCACGACGCACAGGTCGACGAGCGTGGCTCCATCACCGATCGCCGCTCCGGCACCGACGATCGAGTCGTGAATTCGGGCCTTGGCGCCAATCGTCGTGCCGCGCTGCACGACGGATCCCACGACCTCGGCATGATCCTCGACGCGGACTCCCGGGCCGAGCACCGACGACCGCACCGATGCCGTGAGGGCGACGACCGCGGTCGGATCGACGGCGGTGAGTGAGTGCTCGGGTGACAGTGGCCGACGACCTTCGATGAGGTCGAGCTGGGCTTGGAGGTAGGACTCCGGGGTCCCGGCATCCAGCCAGTAGACGCCGCCGTCGGACACGGCGAACAGCGTACGGTCAGCGACCATCGCCGGGAACGTTTCCCGCTCGATCGACACCCGGCGACCGGCATCGATCCGATCGAGCACCGACGGCTCGAGCACGTACGTCCCCGCGTTGATGAAGTTGGTCGGCGCTTCATCCACCGCCGGCTTCTCGACGAAGGCAATGACCCGCCCGTCGTCGTCGGTCGGTACGACGCCATAGCGCGACGGGTCAGCGACCTCGTGCAGTGCGATCGTGGCCTCGGCCCCGACGCGATCGTGAAACGCGACGAGTGCGCTCACGTCGAGATCGGTGAGCGCGTCTCCGTTCATCACGACGAACCGCTCTCGTATGCCTGCGCTGTGCGCCGCGAACCGGATCGCGCCTGCGGTGTCGAGCGGCTCATCCTCCACCGCGTAGTGCAGCTCGACACCGGCGCAGCGACCCTGCGGATACGCGTTGGCGAAGTCGTCCGGGCGGTAGCCCAGCGAGAGCACGGCATGATCGATCCCGTGCTCCGAGAGATGGCCGACGACCCATTCGATCATCGGACGGTCGACGATGGGCAGCATCTGCTTCGGCGTTCGCAGCGTCAATGGGCGCAGACGGGTGCCGAACCCACCGACGAGGACGACCGCCTTCACGGCCCGCTTGAGCTGCTGCTGCCGGGCGCGGTGGTGGTGGTCGTCGCATTCGGGTCCGTCGACGCGGGAGCGTCGGAGGCCGCGGTGGAACTGCTGGTGCCCTCCGAAGCGCTCGGGCTCGTGGTCGTGGTGCTCCCGAGGTCGGACACCTGGGCGACACGATTCGCTACGTCGGACTTCGCCGGGATCGTGGAACCCTCCGGCATGAAGGCGATGGTGAACGACTGGTTCTCGCCCAGACGGATCTTGTCGAAGCCGTCGGTGAAGATCTGGTTCGGCTTGCCGCCCTTGGCCGCATCCGCGACGTGATCCCATTTCGCCACTTGGACCAGAGCGTCCTTGCCCCCCTCGCACTTGGTCGTGCCTTCGGTGAACGTGCTGCCCGACGGAAGCGTCAAGGTCTCGTTGGTCATCGTGATGCCGACCTGGTCCAAGAACACGCCGAGCGTCGCTTTGCGCCCTGCGGCGCTGTCGGCGAACGGGTGGATGTGGATCAGCCCGTCGCCGTGGGAGTGGATACCGAGCACGTCCGAGGTCGCATCCTGCGGCGCCGGTTGGTATTCGCCGTGCACGTCGTTCGGGTTGGCCTGCGTGGTCGACGTGGGTGCCGTGGTGGAGGTGGTCTCCGGCGTCGTCGTGGTGGAATCGCTCGCCGTGCTGTCCGGCGCCAGCGTGGTGCTGGTGGACGTCGTCGTGGTGGCGTCGGCGGCCGCGGTGTCGAGCACGCAGGTGTAGATGTCGATGGCCGAGTGCACGTGGTCCTTGTTGGCCCGGGGGAAGGCGTCGGCGTTGCGCTTCTCGCGGGCGAACACGACGAGCAGCAGGCCGACGACGATGACGAGCCCGATGGCCACCGGAAAGCCCAACGCCCGGCGCTGGCCGGCGCGCCGGTTGCCGCCGGCACGGGCGGCGCGGGCCACTTTCTTGGCGGAAGACGCTTTGCCCATGGGGGCGAAAGACTAGATGCCCTTGCGGCCTCTACCGAATCGGGTCGATCGCCTGCTCCCGCGCCGACCGGTGAGCTCCACCGGGGCCGTCCGGCCCGGGCGGGCGCCCTGTCCTACCGCTGGAAGCCACCGTGCGAGGGCCATGCGGATCGCCAGGCCGGCCCGCAAACCCAGGCGGACCGGCAGCCAGGCCCAGCCCGAGTACCGGCGGAAGAGGTAGCGCCTCGCGCTGGCATGGTGCTCACGCAGCATCTGATCGGCAACACGGCTGGTGGCGTGGCCGCCGAAGTGCGTGACCACCGCGTCGGGGACCAAGACGTTCGACCAGCCGGCCTGACCGAGGCGCGCGCCGAGGTCGGTGTCCTCGAAGTACATGAAGTAGGCGGGATCGAACCCGCCGACGGCGTCGTACGCCTCGCGGCGAAGCAGCAGGCAGGATCCCGACAGCCATCCCACCGCCCGCTCGGACGGCGGTTCGTGCTCGAGGCGGTACGCCTTCGTCCACGGGTTGCTCGGCCACCACCAGCCACACAGCGCATGCCCGATCCCCCGACCCAGGGACGGCAGCTCGCGCGCTGACGGGTAGAGCTCGCCGGTCGGGGTGAGGATGAGCGGGCCCAGCGACCCCGCACGCGGCCATCGCTCGGAGGCAGCGACCAGCGCGTCGAGCGAACCGACCGACCACACGATGTCCGGGTTGGCGACCACCACGAGCTCACCGGTGCAGGCATCGATACCGGCGTTCGCGGCGCGGCCGTAGCCGAGGTTGCCGCCGAGTGGCAGCAGGCGGACTTCGGGTCGCTCGCTGGCCCGCTCGGGTGCTCCGTCGACGGACCCGTTGTCGGCCAGCAGCACCTCGTACGGAGCATCGGTGGCCGCTGACAGCGAATCGAGGAACCCGTCGAGCAGCTCGCCGGGCGAGTAGGTCACGACGACCACCGAGATCACCGATCACTCCCGATCGCGGCCTCGAAGGCTTCGATGTGGGCATTGGCACTGGCAGCCCAGGTGAAGCCCCGCGCCCGTTGCGGGCCGGCGGCGCTGAGCTCCGCCCGGCGGTCGGGATCGGCGACCAGCGAACGGAGCGCCGCACCGATCGACGCGGCGTCGGGCTCCGTGTAGGCGACCGCGTCCCCACCCACCTCCGGGAGCGATCCACGGCGGGTGGTGAGCACCGCCGCGCCGCAGGCCATCGCCTCGAGGACGGGCAGCCCGAAGCCTTCGTCGAGGCTCGGGTACACGACGACCGCGGCGCCACCGAGCAGCGCGGGCACCTGCTCGAGCGGCAGGTAGGCCGTGCTGACGACTCGTACGTGCTTGCGCGCGGCCTCGACCGCGGACGCGATCGAGTGGTCCCATCCCGATCCGCCGGCGAGCACGAGTGTCGGCGCCTGTTCGTCGTCGCGGAACGCCGCCACGAAACCCTCGATCAAGGCGGGCACGTTCTTGCGGGGCTCGAGGGTGCCGAGGAAGGCGACAAACGGTCCGTCGCCGAGGTCGTACGCGGTCCGGAGCTTCGCGACGTCCTCCGGCGCGGGTGCGGTGAAGAACGAGAGGTCGGCGCCGAGATGCGCGACCGTGAGCTTCCGCTCGTCGGCCCCGACGCGCTGCACGAGCGCATGTGCCGTCGCCGAAGAAGGAACGACGCAGCGAGCCGCGCGGTGGAGCGCGATTCGAGTGGCGCGACGAAAGAACGGACCCTTCACCCACGTGTGCAGATCGGGCCGGGTGAAGAATGTCGCGTCGTGAATGGTCACGACGACAGGGACGCCTGGGGATCGCGGGATCGTGTAGTGAGGGCAGTGGAGCACGTCGGGCCGGACGGTGCGCACCAGCCGGGGCAGACGGAACTGCTCCCACAAGAGCCGCGACCCGCGCCACCTTGCCGCGGCGACCGGCACCGCGCGCTCGACCGCAGCCGCAAACGCGGACTCGTCGCTCGGGCGGCAGGCGACAACGACGTCGATGCCCGCGGCGGCGAGCGCCCTCGTCAACTCATCGACGTAGCGTCCGACCCCGCCCCGATGAACGGGAATTGCGGTCGCGTCGACCAATACGCGCATGAGAAAGGGGGCTCCCAGTGGGTGACGACGGGCGGAGAGCCTACCGGGTGCCCCTGACCGCAAGGCCCGGACCGACGGCGTCGTTCGGGCTCGCGGACGGAGCGCTGGAACGCACCACGACGTCCCTGGCGCCGCCACCCCACCAGCTGTTCGTGCACGCCCACAGCGTGAGCGTCTGCTGCACGTCGCTGTCGTCCAGTGCGCCACTTGCCTCGAGATGTCGTGTGTCGTCGCTTCGGCAGCGGATGTCATTCAGCAGCGGCCCCATCACCACGGCCGGGCTCCATCTCCCGCTGTGCGCGGCGTCGGGGTTGTCGGGCACGACGGTGCGAATGGCCACGAAGCCCCACAACAGTTGCGTCGCGGCGAACACCAGCAGGAAGCGCGACGTCACCTTTGGGCTGAGGGCCAGGACGATCACGACGCTCACCAGGGTGGGAAGGAGGTGCGACAGCTTCCACGGGAAGCGCAAGAAGATGATCTCGGTTCCGACGGCGCCGAGCACCGCGAATCGGGCCAGCGGGGCATCACGCCATCGAAGCACTCCCGATGTGAGTATCGGCAGTCCGACGATCAGCACCACACAGGCCGGCAACCCGATGAAGAGCGCCTCCTTCGCCACCCAACGGCCGACCGTGATCGCCCACCCGTTGAAGGCGAACTGGTTCTCGAGAAACGTCGACGACCGCCCGGCGCTGAGCCATGCGGGGATGAAGCACATGCCGCCGATGACCGCGGTCGTCACGCCGGAGACGAGCGCCGAACGACGCGGCATCACGAGCAACGCGGCGGCCACGAGGACGGCGGAGGCGACGCGCGTGCCGATGGCGAGACCGAAGAGAGCTCCCGCGATCACGGAACGATGCGAGCGTTCCGAGCGAGCTGTGTCGAGGCCGCCGAGAAAGAACGCGAGCGCCCACAGCTGATCGAGGAGCGAGGTCGCCGCGATGATGAAGAACGGGTTGGCGGCGATGGCCGCCGCGGCGGCAAGCGAGACCTTCGAGCCCGCGCCTCGCAACAACCGTGAGACCAGGACGAGTATGACGGCCGCGACCGCAAGCGACCCCAGGTCGACCAACACGGATCCCCCGACGCGATCGAGCACGGCGGTGAGGAACTCGTGTGGCAATGCCCCCGGTGGCCGTGAGTACTGGTAGCTCCCGTGGCGAATCGTGTCCGCGGCCGATCGCACGTTCGTGACGTCGATGTCTGTGCCGTAGCCGAGGAACACCAGCGGGGCGAACGGGATGACGAGCAGCGCCGAACGACCCGGCTTGGCGCCGAGCCAGGACCACCACTTCGCGATGAACGAGACCTTGGTGCCGCTGGCTGCGGTAGGCGAGCTCGTGGTCACGAGCCGGCCGCCTCGGCGTACACGGCGACGGCCGCGGCGGCGGTGCGCTCCCAGGTGTAGATCGCGGCCCGCGCCCGGCCTTCGGCCGCGAGGCGCTCCGCCAGCGTCGGGTCTTCCAGCACCTCGGCGATCGCCTCGGCGATCGCCGACTCGTCTCGGGGATCGACGAGCAGGGCCGCGTCTCCGGCCACCTCCGCCGTCGACGTGCCGGTCGACGTCACGACCGGCGCGCCTTGGCTCATCGCCTCGAGCACCGGTAGGCCGAAGCCCTCCTTCAAGCTCGGAAGGCAGAACACGGCGGCGCCGGCGAGCAGCGCTTCGAGCTCATCGCGCTCGACGAAGCCGAGGACGTGCACCCGTCCTTCCAGGCGTGCGAGGTCCGCGTCGATGGATTCGTTCCAGCCGGAGGGGCCGACGAGCACGAGGTCGACATCCTGCCGAGGGAGCTGCGCGAATGCCTTGAGCAAGCGATGCAGGTTCTTGCGCGGCTCGACGGTGCCGTTGAACATCACGTACGGCCGATCGAGGCCGCGCCTCGCCCGGGCCCGCGCCACGTCCTCCGGCGTGCGCGGTACGGCGCGCACGCCGAGCGGCACGAGGCGAAGCCGTTCGAGGTCGAAGCCGGCGAGGACGCAGTCCTCCATCGTCGCTCGCGACGAGCACATGACGAGCCGGGCGTGCTCACGCGCGAGATCGGTGCCACGCCGGAAGAACCGCAGGCCGTGCTTCGTCACGAGGCTCGGATCGTCCAGGAACGCGAGGTCGTGAATCGTCATCACCACGGGAGCCTCGGCGCGAGGGAAGGCGACGGCGGTGCCGTGTACGACGTCGACCGGCCCGGTGACGCGCTCCACGCCGGCGAGAGGGAACCGCGCGTGCCAGAGCTCGTAGAGCACGTGGCGTGGTGGCCACAGATGCCGCACCGGGATCGGAGGCTGGAACGCCGCGGCCGGCGGGCTCGAATGTCGCGCGGCAACGCCGACGAGATCAACGTCGCCCCGACCGTCGAGCGCCCGCACCATCTCGAGGGCCGCGACCGCGGTGCCCCCGGGAACGGTGTGCCAGCACTGTTCGAGTGTCACAGCGACCCGCATCCGCGGATCATCTTCTCTCACGGGCGTGAAGCTGCGCGACTCAGAGCTTGAGACGCTGGCGGAATGCCGGGATCGTGCGCTCGAGGCCCTCGCGCAGAGGGATCGTCGGGTGCCACCCCAGGTGCTTGTGCGCCAGTGTGAGATCCGGTTGGCGCTGCACGGGGTCGTCGACCGGGAGCGGTTCGTACACGATCTCCGACCTCGAGCCCGTCAGCTCGAGGACCAGGTGGGCCAGCTCGAGCACGGTGAACTCGCCGTCGTTACCGATGTTGATCGGCCCGGTCTGCTCACCGTCGAGCAGCGCGAGGAACCCGCGGATCTCGTCGTCCACGTAGCAGAAGCTGCGCGACTGCGAGCCCTCGCCGTAGACGGTGATCGGCTTGCCGAGCAGCGCCTGCACGATGAAGTTCGACACCACACGCCCGTCCTCCGGACGCATGCGAGGCCCGTACACGTTGAAGATGCGCACGATGCGCACCTCCAAGCCGTGGTACCGGTGATACGCCATCGTCATCGCCTCGGCGAAACGCTTGGCCTCGTCGTACACGCCGCGCGGCCCGACCGGGTTGACGTGCCCCCAGTAGGTCTCGGGTTGCGGGTGGATCTGCGGATCGCCGTACACCTCGCTCGTCGAGGCCAGGAAGTACTTGGCGCCCTTGGCCTTGGCGAGACCGAGCGTGTTGTGGGTGCCGAGACTGCCGACCTTCAACGTCTGGATCGGCTTCTCGAGATAGTCCTTCGGGGACGCGGGGCTGGCGAGATGCATCACGGCATCGACGTGGCCCGGTACCCAGATGTAGTTGCTGACGTCGTGCTCGACGAACCTGAACCCGGGACGGTCGAAGAGATGCTCGATGTTGTCGACCGAGCCCGTCACCAGGTTGTCGAGCACGACGACTTCGTCGCCTCGGCCGAGCAGCGCATCACACAGATGCGACCCGAGGAATCCCCCACCGCCGCTGACCACGACCCGCGCCATCAGGCCAACTTACTTGCGATCACGTTCGGCCGATTCCGCGGTACTCGAACCCGCGGCGGCGCAGCGCCTCTCGGTCGAGCAAGTTGCGACCGTCGACGACGCGGGGGCTCGCGAGCGCGTCGGCCACCTTGTCGAAGTCGAGCCACTTGAATTCGTCCCACTCGGTGAGCACGAGCAGCACCTCTGCATCGGCGCAGGCGGCGTACGGGTCGGTGACGATCTCGATGCCGTCGAGCTCGTTGGCGCGGCGCGGCTCGAGCGGAGGGGTCACCGACGGGTCGAAGGCGCGCACGTTGGCACCTTTCGCCCGCAGACGGTTGATGACTTCGAGCGACGGCGACTCGCGCAAGTCGTCGGTACGAGCCTTGAACGTGAGGCCCCATACCGCGATGGTCTTGCCGTCGACCGACCCACCCGCGAGCTCGACCGCCTTGCTGGCAACGCGGTCGAACTGCTCCGCGTTGACGCCCACGACGCCTTCGAGCAGGTCGAAGTCGTAGCCCGCATCCTCGGCGATGCGCACGAGCGCACGCGAGTCCTTGGGGAAGCAGCTGCCACCCCAACCGGGGCCGGGACGGAGGAACTCGTGACCGATGCGCTTGTCGTAGCCCATGCCCAACACGACGTCGTTCATGTCGGCACCCACCGCTTCACACACGGCGGCAATGGCGTTCACGAAGCTGACCTTGGTGGCGAGGAACGCGTTGCTCGCGTACTTGATGAGCTCTGCCGAGGGTGGGTCCGTCACGATGATCGGCGTCGCGATGCCGATGTACAACGACGCGACGCGAACCGCGGCGCCTTGATCTTCCGCTCCGATGACGATGCGATCCGGATGCAGGAAGTCGTGCACGGCCGACCCCTCGCGCAGGAACTCGGGATTCGACACCACGGACACGTCGCCACGCCCGAGCGCCTGCTCGACGACGCGCGTGGAGCCAACCGGAACCGTCGACTTGTTGACGACGATCGTCTCGGGTTGGAGG
>JBEEFX010000284.1:0-10285 GCA_041166365.1 Acidimicrobiaceae bacterium | reverse complement strand
CTGGCAGCCCGGTGTTGACCCGGGAGGAAGGGTGCTCGTAGCCTTCCCTCCGTCCACAGGGGTCACGATCCACCTCGACCTCACCTCGACCTTCAGGCCGGGCCCTGCAAGGAGAGCCTCTTGGAGGTAACCAGACCCATGGTCGGCAACCCGCAGAACTACCTCGCGGTCATCAAGGTCGTCGGCATCGGCGGCGGCGGTGTCAACGCGGTGAACCGGATGATCGACGCGGGCCTGAAGGGTGTCGAGTTCATCGCCATCAACACCGACGCGCAGGCGCTGCTCATGAGCGACGCCGACATCAAGCTCGACATCGGCCGTGAGCTCACCCGCGGGCTCGGCGCCGGCAGCGATCCCGAGGTCGGCCGCCAGGCCGCCGAGGCGCACCGCGACGAGATCGAAGAGGTGCTCAAGGGCGCCGACATGGTGTTCATCACCGCCGGCAAGGGTGGCGGCACCGGTACCGGTGGCGCACCGGTCGTGGCCGAGATGGCCAAGCAGCTCGGCGCGCTCACCATCGCCGTCGTCACCCGACCCTTCGCCTTCGAAGGTCGCCGCCGCTCGGTGCAAGCCGAGCAAGGCATCCAGAAGCTCAAGGAGAAGGTCGACACGCAGATCGTCATCCCGAACGACCGGTTGCTGACCGTGTCGAACGAGAAGACGTCGGTGCTCAACGCGTTCAAGATGGCCGACGAGGTCCTACTGCAAGGTGTGCAGGGGATCACCGACCTCATCACGACTCCGGGCCTCATCAACACCGACTTCGCCGACGTGAAGATGATCATGAGCAACGCCGGGTCCGCGCTCATGGGCATCGGCTACGGCTCCGGCGACGGCCGTGCACTCTCGGCCGCACGTTCCGCCATCTCGAGCCCGCTGCTCGAAGCGTCGATCGAAGGCGCCCGCGGCATCCTGCTGAACATCTCCGGCGGCAGCGACCTCGGCCTGTTCGAGGTCAACGAGGCCGCCGAGGTCATCCACGGGGTGGCGCATCCCGACGCCAACATCATCTTCGGCGCCGTCATCGACGACGAGATGGGCGACGAGGTCCGCGTCACGGTCATCGCCGCCGGGTTCGACCGTTGGGAGTCCGGCACCGAGGCACCGAAGCGTGGGCGTGCGGTCGCCTCGACGTCCGCAGGGGAGCCGAGCTCGAGCTCGGCGTCCGACGTGTTCGGCTCGGCCGACGACGACCTCGACGGCGACGACGACTTCGACGTCCCGAGCTTCCTGAAGTAGCCCTGCGCGGGCACATCCTCTTCACCGAGCGGGGCCAGGGCGACTTTTCTGACGCCGACGCTGCTCGACACCCGGGCAACGGCGTCCCGCCGAAGCCATGGACGTGGCTTCGCCAGGTGCACGGTTCCGCGGTCGTGGTCGTGGAGTCTCCAGGCGATCATGCGGGAGACGAAGCCGACGCCGCGGTGACGGCGACTCCCGGCTGCGCGCTCGTCGTGCGCACGGCCGACTGCGCGCCCGTGGTGCTGACGGGGGACGGCGCAGTCGGCATTGCCCACGCGGGATGGCGTGGCTTGCTGGCAGGGGTCATCGAGGCCACCGCGGACGCGATGCGCGGTCTCGGTGTCGAACCAACGTCCGCCTCCATCGGCCCCTGCATCCAGCCGGCCGATTACGAGTTCGGCGTCGCCGACCTGGAACTGGTCGTGGCTCGGCTCGGGGACTCGGTGCGAGGTGTCACCCGCCAGGGGACCCCGGCCCTCGATGTTCCCGCCGCGGTCCGGGCGGCGGCCCTGCGAGCAGGAATCGAACAGGTGAGCGGGGGCTCGTTCGACACCGCGATCTCATCGGGCTACTACTCGCACCGACTCCGAGGCGAGCGCGAGCGGCTCGCGACATTCGCATGGATGTCGTAGCCAACCTCGAGCGCGTCCGCGAGCGCATCGCGACGGCGGGTGGCGACCCGGACCAGATCCGCGTGCTGGCCGTGACGAAGGGTCACGGGATCGAAGCGGTGCGCGCCGCGCTGACGGCGGGTCTGCACGACATCGGCGAGAACTACGCGCAGGAGGTCGTGGCGAAAGCCGAGCAGCTCGGCGACGTGGATCCGAGATGGCACTTCATTGGAAAGCTGCAACGCAACAAGGTGCGCCAGGTCGCTCATCTGGTGCACTGGTGGCAATCGGTCGATCGGCTGCGTCTCGGTGAGGAGATCCAGAAGCGCTCACCGGGTGCATCCGTGCTGGTCGAGGTGAACCTCACGGACGATCCGAACCGCGGTGGCACCCAGCCGGGGCTCGTCCCCGGTCTGGTCGACGGCCTGCGCGACCTGGGGCTGCAGGTGCTCGGGCTCATGGCCGTGGGCGTCACCGGCGCACCAGAGGACGTGCGGGCCGGTTTCCGGGCGGTCCGGGCGCTGGCCGACGAGCTCGAGCTGCCCGAGCGGTCGATGGGGATGTCCGGTGACCTCGAGCCGGCGGTCTCGCAAGGCGCGACGATGGTCCGGGTCGGGAGCGCGTTGTTCGGTCCCCGTGCGCCGCGCTGATGGTCTCACTCCGGCTGCGCCTGCGCCGCGCTGATGGGTCTCACTCCGGCTGCGCCTGCGTTCGACTGTGGCTCGTCGCTGGCGCTTCCCTCGCCACGGGCTCTTGCCGCCCGTCCGCGTTTCCCCTCCAGGGGCGTGGAAAACTAGTTTCCGGGCGACGAAAGGCTCGTGAATGGCGACAGTGTGGCGTCGGGCCATGACCTACCTCGGTCTGGGACCGGACGAGGAGTACGACGACTACGACGAGGTCGAGCCCATCCGCGACCACGTACCCGAACGACCGACGAGGCCGGGCATGGGCCCTGGCACTCGTCCAGGAGCGCCCATGCGTCCCCGCGAGCCGGAGTACGAGCCGTCCGACGTGGCCTACGTGGGGAGCGTGCGGCGGCTCCAGCCGCAACCCGTCGACCCCAGCCCGGGCATCGGGGCGATGATGTCGGCCAGCCAGCGAGCACCTGTCGTGCGGGCGATACCGGCGAACTCGTCGGTGAAGCCGCATGTCGTGTCACCGGCATCGTTCAACGAGGCCCAAGAGGTCGCCGACAAGTACCGCGGCAACGTGCCCGTGATCATCAACCTGCAGAACGCCGATCGCGACCTGTCGCGGCGGCTCATCGATTTCGCCAGCGGTCTGTGCTACGGGCTCGGCGGCGCGATGGAGAAGGTCGCGCACCAGGTGTACCTGCTGACGCCGAGCAACGTCGAGGTCTCACCGGAAGAGCGTCGCCGCCTCCAAGAGCGCGGCCTGTATGACTGAGCGGGGCTGACCCGCCCCTCATGCACATCATCTGCCTCGCGCTGCAGGTCTACGTCATCGTCGTCCTCGCCAGGATCCTGCTCAGCTGGTTCCCGATCACGCCGGGAACCGCGATGGAGAGCATCGACACGTTCCTGCGGATGTTGACCGAGCCGATCCTCGGACCGCTTCGCCGAGCGCTGCCACCGGTGCGTCTCGGGGGGATGGGTCTCGATCTCTCGCCGATGATCCTGTTGCTCGGGATCGAGATCATCGTCGCCCCGATCATCTGCTCGCTTTGACCTGACGCACGTCGGGCGAGGTCCCTTGGCGGACAAGGGCCGACGAGTACCATCGGCCGTCATGGACGTCACGCCTCAAGTCATCAACGAGGTCGAATTCCACCAGAAGATGCGCGGGTACGACCCCGACGAGGTCGACGACTTCCTCGAGCGGGTCGCGGTCGCGGTCGAACAGCTGCAGCAGCGCGTGATGCAGGCCGAGCAACGCGCCGTGGTCGCGGAACGTCGCGCCGGTGAGACCGCCGGCAGGCCGAAGGCCGCGCCGGCCGCGCCGACCCCGTCCGCGCCCGCGAACGAGGCGGAAGAGACCGAAGCGATACGCCGCACGCTCGTGCTCGCGCAGCGAACGGCCGACGCCGCGATCAAAGAGGCGGAAGAAGACGCGAGGCGAACGCTGCAGGGCGCGCAGGAACAAGTGCAGCGTCTCTACGCCGAAGCGCAGGAGCAGGCCCGCAAGCTCGTCATCGATGCGGAGTCCGAAGCGCGCAAGACCTCCGACGAGACCCGGCAGCGACTCGTCAAGGAGATCATCGCTCTCGAAGAAGCGCGCGATTCGTTGCGCGCCGATCAAGGCATTCTCGAACGACACCTCGACGAGCAACGGCTACGCCTGCGCAGCTCGATCGGCGAGCTGCAGCGGCTGCTCGACGATCCCGGCCGTTTGCGCGCGGTCACGCCGCCCGAGCTGAGCGGCGCAACCCGTCCGGATCTGAGCGGCGACCCTGGTGGCGCCATCGAGACGCCTGTCGCGGCGGAGCCAGAGGCGACGGACGACGACGGGCCCGTGATCGACCTCGATGCATCCGGTTCCGCGGGCGACGACGACAGCGCGTTCGAGCGGCCGACCACCGGGGGAGTCACGTTCACCCCACCCGACGACACGAGTGGCGACGAGTGGGAGCGCTTTGCCAACGGCGAGCTGGATGGCCCGCCGACGATGGCGGTGCGAGCGGGCGATTCCGGCGACGATGCCTACTTGACCGAACTGCGAAAGGCGATGCTCGAAGACACGAGCGCATCGAGGCTCGAGCCCGATGAGCACCGCACCCGCACGCGTTTCGGCCGCCGCCGCTGAGGGCATCACGCCCGGGTTGATCCGCCGAGTGGGCGGGCTGCCTAGGATGCCCCGTCGACGGCTGACCCCTCTGAGGAAGGTGATCACTTGCTGGTCCTGTTGAGCTTTGGACTCGTGCTGGTAGCCACGGTGCTGCTGGTGCTCGGGTTGCTGGTGGGCGATGGGCTCACGCTCATTTATGTGTCCATCGGTCTCAGCGCGGCTGCCGCCGTCATCCTGTTCGTGGCGGTCCGCGTTTCGAAGCCCAAGACGGCTCCCGTCGGCGCGCCGGCCCCACTGGTGCCCGAAGCCGAGCCTCAGTACGCGACGGTCGGCGCACCGGCAGCCGAAGCGACCGCGACCGTGCCGACGGTCCCGCCGCCTCCGATGGCCGAAGCACCGGCCGCCGAGGGCGACGAGTGGCTCGCCGCCGACCAGGAGTGGGAGGAGCCCGCTGCCGAGTGGGACGAGGGCGACGTCGAATTCCCGATCGCCGACTACGACGAGCTCACCGTCGACGAGATCTTGCCGCTGCTGCCACAGCTGTACACGGACGAGCTCGACATCGTCGAGAACCGCGAGCGCGCCGGCCAGAACCGGGCTGCGATCGTCGATGAGCTCCAGCGGCTGCGCGACGCGGCCGCGGGCGATGGCGACAGCGAGTACGAGGCGGAAGAGGAAGCGTTCTTCCCGATCGAGGACTACGACGAGCTCTCGATTCGCGAGATCGTCCAGCTGTTGCCCGAGCTCGACGACGAGGAGCTCGCCGAAGTGCGCGCCCATGAAGCCTCGAACCAGAAGCGGCGCGCGATCCTCCAGGACATCGACGGTCGCACCGCCCCGGCGCGTCGCCGGACCGCGCCCGCGAAGAAGAAGGCGCCCGCCAAGAAGGCGGCGGCTCCGGCGCGAAAGAAAGCCGCTCCGGCGAAGAAGAAGGCCGGGCCCGCGAAGAAGGCGGCGGCACCCACGCGCAAGGCTCCGGCGAAGAAGGCAGCCCCGGCGCGCAAGGCTCCCGCCAAGAAGGCGGCGGCGCCAGCGCGCCGCGCGGCCGCTCCTGCCAAGAAGAAGGCGGCGCCCGCGAAGAAGAAAGCCACGCCGGTGAAGAAGGCCGCGGCGAAGAAGCGCCGCTAGACGGATCGCACCGACAGGCCGGCGTGCACCACGCGGCCGTCGGACAACTCGAGGCGGTGCGCCTCGACGAGACGCTTGTCCGCAATCACGACATCGACGGCGAGCGTCTCGTCTGCGATGTAGCTCTTGTGTCGCTCGATCGCGGCGCGCACGTCGTCGTGATGTTCGGGATCGAGGACGAGATGGATGCGGTCGGTCACGTGCAGGCCGTCCTTGCGGCGAGCCTCGTTGATGCCTCGCACGATCGTGCGGGCGATGCCCTCCGCCGCGAGCTCCGGGGTGATCGTCATGTCCAGGGCGACGACACCCACGTTGCCCGGAAGCGGCGCCGCCGAGTCTGCGTCACGGGGCACGAGGCGAAGCGTGTACTCGTCGTTCTTCAGCTCGCGTCCCGCGACAACGATGTGGTCGCCGTCGCGTGACCAGTCGCCCGCCCTCACGGCCGCGATGATCTGCTGCACGTCCTTGCCGACACGAGGGCCGAGCACCGCCGGCACCACCTGGAGCACGAAGTCTCCAACCGCAGCCACGTCCGTCGTGAGCTCGAGGGACTTCACGTTGGCTTCGTCCTGGATGAGCCCCGCGAAGGTTCGCAGCGAGTCCGCGGACGGCGATGCCACCGTGAGACGCGCCAGCGGTTGGCGGTTGGCGAGGCCGTGCGTCTTGCGGATCGATGCGGCGGCCGAGCACACCTCGCGCGCCGCGTCCATCGTGGCCACGAGGTCGGGGTCCGTGTCGAGGGTGAGCTCGTCGGACGTCGGCCACCGCTCGAGGTGTACCGACTCGGCGCCCTCGAGATCGCGATAGACCGCGTCGGCCGTGATCGGAAGGAGCGGCGCCATCGCCCGGCACAGCGCCGAGAGGACCGTGTGCAACGTGTTGACCGCGTCGGGATCGCCGGCCCAGAACCGGTCGCGACTCCGGCGGATGTACCAGTTGTTGAGGGAGTCCAGGAACGCGAGGACCGACGCGCACGCGCCGGACAGGTCGTAGACGTCCATCCTGGCGGTGACGTCGTCGGCCAACTGCCGAACCTTGGCAAGGGCATAACGATCGAGGACGTTGTCGGCGCGGCGGATGATGCGGCCCTTCACGCCTCCGGCGTTGGCGTAGAGCGAGAGGAAGTACCACGCGTTCCAGATCGGCATGAGCACGTGTCGCACCGACTCGTCCATCGTCCGGCGATCCACCGCGATGTCGCCGCCCCGGAGCGCGGCGGACGACAGCATCGCCCAGCGCATGGCATCCGATCCGGCGGTGTCGAACACCTCCGACGGGTCGGGGTAGTTCCGCAGGCGTTTCGACAGCTTCTGGCCGTCGTCGCCCAACAACACGCCGTGCACGACACACGTGGAGAACGCGGGCTTGTCGAACAGGGCCGTCGCCAACACGTGGAGTGTGTAGAACCAGCCGCGTGTCTGACCGATGTACTCGACGATGAAATCGCCGGGGAAGTGCGACTCGAACCAGTCGGTGTTCTCGAACGGATAGTGCACCTGGGCGAACGGCATCGACCCTGACTCGAACCAGCAGTCGAGCACGTCGGGGATGCGTCGCATCATCGCCGTGCCCGTGGGGTCGTCGGGATTCGGACGGACCAGCTCGTCGATCGCCGGTCGGTGCAGATCCGTCGGCCGCACGCCGAAGTCGCGCTCGAGCTCGTCGAGGCTCCCGTAGACGTCGATGCGCGGGTAGGCCGGGTCGTCGCTCTTCCAGATCGGCAACGGCGAGCCCCAGAACCGGTTGCGGCTGATCGACCAGTCGCGCGCGCCTTCGAGCCATTTGCCGAACGAGCCGTCGCGTACGTGCTCCGGCACCCAGGTGATCTGCTGGTTGAGCTCGAGCATGCGCTCTTTGACGGCGGTGACGTTGACGAACCAGCTCGACACCGCCTTGTAGATGAGCGGGGTGTCCGTGCGCCAGCAATGGGGATAGCTGTGCATGTAGCTGTCGTGCCGGACGATGACGCCACGGTCCTTCAGGTCACGGATGATGTCGCCGCTGGCGCTGAAGACCTGCCGGCCGGCGTAGTCCGGAACCTCCGCGGTGAACTGCCCCTTCTCGTCGACCGGCACGACGATGGGGATGCCGGCAGCCTCGCACACCCGCTGGTCGTCCTCCCCGAAACCGGGGGCCATGTGCACCACGCCGGTGCCGTCCTCGGTCGTGACGAAGTCGCCGGACAGGATCACGAACGCGTTCGCCGTGTCCGCGAAGTACGGGAACATCGGCGTGTAGTGCTGGCCGACGAGATCGCGGCCCTTCACCGTTCCCGTTCGTTCCGCGCCAGCGAGCTCCCGTTCGTACGCGTCGACGCGCGACTCGGCCAGCACGTACTGGTGACCGTCGGCCTCGGTGAAGACCGCGTAGTCGATGTCGGGACCGACGGCGACCGCCAAGTTGGACGGGAGTGTCCACGGTGTCGTCGTCCAGACGAGGAGACGCTTGCCGTCGTCGAGCTCGAACCACACCGTGACCGCGGGATCCTGACGATCGCGGTACGCGTCGTCCATGCGCGTCTCGAAGTTCGACAGCGGGGTCTCGCACTCCCAGCAGTACGGCAACACGCGGTAGCCCTCGTACAACAAGCCCTTGTCGTACAGCTGCTGCTGCGCCCACATGACCGACTCCATGTAGGAGAGGTCCATGGTCTTGTAGTCGTTGTCCATGTCGACCCAGCGGGCCTGGCGGGTGACGGACTCGCGCCAGGCATCGGCGGTGGTGCCGACGATGGAACGGCAGTACTCGTTGAACTTGTCGACGCCGAACGCCTCGATGGCGACCCGCCCCGAGACGCCGAGCTCCTTCTCGGCCTGCATCTCGATCGGAAGGCCGTGGCAGTCCCATCCGAACCGGCGCTCGACGCGTTGGCCGCGCATCGTGCGGTACCGAGGCACGGCGTCCTTGACGAACCCCGTCAGGAGATGGCCGTAGTGGATCGGCCCGTTCGCGAACGGAGGGCCGTCATAGAACACGAACTCGTCGTCGGCCGGGCGCTGCTCCACGGAGCGTTCGAAGGTGTGTTCCTTCTGCCACGTTTCGATGACGGAGCGCTCGACATCGGGGAACTTCGGGTGTTGATCGACGTCGGGATAGCGCTCGGACGGCATCCGGCCAGGTTACGCGGGGGCTAGGTTGCTTCCCCTCATGCATACGCCGCTGTACACCGTGAACGACGACGGCTCCGTCGAGCTGAACGTTCACGCGTCACCTGGGGCCGGACGTACGCAGATCACGGGGCGTCACGGCGATGCGTTGAAGGTCCGTGTGGCGGTACCGCCGGAGCACGGTCGGGCCAACGACGCGCTCGCGAAGGTGTTCGCCGACGCGTTCGGGATCGCCGTCGGCGCGGTGTCCATCACGGCCGGCGAGAAGAGCCGCACGAAGCGGTTCCGCCTCGCGGTCGACGATGTGGAGACCTTCGCCCACCGCCTCGACGACCTCGTCGCCGAAGGCGCCAGCGGACCGGGCCCGGCCGATCGCGACAAGTGGCGGGCGACGTAGTCACGTGCGCCGAGGTTGAATCGTCCGGACTTCCCCCTTACACTCCAGCACCTTTTGGCGGCCCGGGGAGGCAGCTGATGCCGAAATCACCAGGGCGCGCAAGCGCGCCCCGCAAGACCACGAAGGCCGCGACGCCCGCGAAGAAGAAGGCGACGCCGGCCAAGAAAGCCGCGCCCAAGAAGGCGCCGGCGGCGAAGAAGGCGGTGCCCGCAGCCAAGAAGTCGGGGGCGCCGGCCAAGAAGGCTCCGGCGAAGAAGGCACCGGTCGCCAAGAAGAAGGCGCCGGTGGCCAAGAAGGCGCCGGTGGCCAAGAAGAAGCTCGCCCCCGCCGCCAAGAAGGCCGCGCCGGCCCCGGCCAAGAAGGCCGCGCCGGCCCCGCCCAAGAAGGCCCCGGCCAAGGCGGTCGCGCCGGCGAAGGCGGCGGTAACCAAGGCGGCGGCGCCCGCAAAGGCGGCGGCACCGGCCAAGGCCGCGCCCGCGAAGGTGGCGACGATCCCGAAGAGCCTCGGTCCGGTCCAGTCGACGTACCCGACGAAGAAGCCGACCGTGAAGCGGGGACCGGTGGTCCTCGACAAGTTCCTCCTCGGTCAGCAGACCGCGTTGCAGGAGGAGCGGCTCACGTACGTCCACCAGGCGGACAGCCTCCAGGCCGAAGCGGATCAGCTCGCGGCCGAGCGCGAGCCGGGCGACGTGCAGTTCGACGAGGAGTCGGGCGAGGGCGACACGCTGGCCGTCGAGCGCGAACGCGATCTCGCGTTGTCCTTCCAGGCCCGAGCGGCGGTCGACGAGATCGACGCCGCTCTCGAGAAGCTCCTCGAAGGCTCGTACGGGATCTGCGAACAGTGCGGATCCACGATTCCGAGAGATCGACTGCGCGCCATCCCGTACGCCGCGCTGTGCGTGCAATGCAAGAGCATGGGGTTGGGCCGGCGATAACCGCTCGCCGGCGCGCCGGCCTGGTGGCGGCGGTCGCGGCCATAGTCATCGCGATCGATCAGCTCACGAAGACGTGGGCCGCGCACACCCTCGCGACCCGCGACATCGATCTGGTGTGGA
>JBEEFX010000283.1:0-6952 GCA_041166365.1 Acidimicrobiaceae bacterium | reverse complement strand
TCCGCACCGCGGGCCGCGTCACCCGCGCCTTGTGGTGCACCCCGTCGACGAAGTTCGCGAGCAGCGGTGAGGGCGACGGGTCATCCGGATGACCTTCGACGGATACGACAGCGCCGTCATCGACGGTGACGCGGAACGCTCCCCAGTGCGACAGGTGAGGAAGCGTTCGTGTCATGCGAGGATCCTCCCGTGCACGTCCTCGACAACCCGGTGTGGCATGCCCTCACCGGTCCCCAGCAGAAGGTAGCGGACCTTCGCCCGGCGGCCGCCAGGTACGAGCCCGACGTTGCACCGTTCGCCGCCGTCCCCGACACGCCGACGAACGAGACGTGGAGCGACCTCCGCGACCTCGTGGGACCGGGCGGTGCTGCGGTCCTCTTCGTGGAGCCACCAGGGGTGCCCGACGGATGGGAGCAGCTTTTCAGCATCCCGACGGCACAGATGCTCGCGAGGACCGTCGAGCCGGCAACGGCCGACGCCGCCGGTCTGCTCGGACCCGACGATGTGGACGACATGCTGGCGCTGGTCGGCCGCACCCATCCGGGGCCGTTCGAGCGCCGCACGATCGAGCTCGGTGAGTACATCGGCGTGCGAGACGACGCCGGCGTTCTCGTCGCCATGGCCGGGATGCGCATGCAGGTACCGGGCTACACGGAGATCAGCGCGGTGTGCACCGACGAGTCTGTCCGCGGTCGCGGGCTCGCCAGCACGCTGGTGCGCGATCTCGTCGGTCGGATCCTGGATCGTGACGAGACGCCCGTGCTCCACGTCATGACCACGAACGTGAGCGCAATCCGCGTCTACGACCGGCTCGGGTTCACGGTCCGTCGGGAGCAGGACGTCATCGGACTGCGCCCGCCGGTACCGGAACCGGCGCGACGGGCGGGTCGCCTTCGACGACCACGGTGCCGGCGAGCCGATCCCACAGCGTCCGCCGGCGGACATCGGTGGCGGCGACGGCCGCGTTCACAACGACGTACAGCGCCGCGATCGCCGACAACCACCACAGGCCGAGAGCCGCACCGGCCAGGATGGCAACCGCCCACATCGCCTTGCCCAGGACCTCCCGCAAGGCCATCCGGCCGAACGACGCGAGCTGACCGTCCTTCGCCGTGACCACGTGCAGGTGCAGCACGACCTTCGACGGCGTCTGACCATCACCCCAGGCGATGATCCACCACCCGACCCAACCGAAGCCGAGGGTGCACGCCATCAGCAGGGCCTCGAGCCCGAGGCCGCCGACGCGCGACCACGGCGACGCCACCGGGTGCCGGTGCTCCTCGGGTGGCGGAGGCGGCAAAGCGGTGGCGATGGGCGGCACGGTCGGTGGCACGGTCGATGGCACGGTCGATCGCCCGATCGGTGGCGGCACGGTCGGCGGCGCCGAGGGCCACTCGATCGGCTCGTCCATCGGCCGGACAGTACCGTGACCGGCCAGCGGGCCGAGCCCGGTCGTTACGTGCGTTCGAGGTCGATGCGGACTTGGGCGTCGACGAGCGCGCGATCGACGGCGAACGGGGTGACCGCCAGCAGCTGCGTCGGGCCGCCGTCGCGGGTGCGTCCGGTTCCACTGATCGTCGGCGGGCCGGACAGGCCGAGCACGCCCGACCCCTGCGCCACGGCGCCCGCGATCTTCGGGTCGGCCGCCCGCCACGCCAGCCGCCCGATGACCTCCGGCGGCTCCCAGTCGTCGGGCACGTCGACGGTCGGTCCGCCGTAGGCGTTCACACCGAAGTACTCCTCGTGCCACTCCTCGATCGGCAACCCGGCAGCCTCGCCGCGCGTGCGGAGGAAGGACACCGCGGCGCGCGCCTTTGCTTCCGCGTCCGGCCATGAATACGCGAGACGCGCCTCGCCCGCCCATCCCGCGGGCGTGCACACCAGCCCCTTGTACGTGGCAGGCGGCGGCGCGCCGCGCGTGCCCGACACGCGCACACGGTCGCCGCCGAGGTCGTCGAGTTGCAACGACGTGAAGTCGGCGGTGACGTCGGGGTTGAGGTACCGAGCGGGATCGTGCACCTCGTACAGGAGCTGCTCGCGCACCGTGTCGAAGGTGAGCATGCCGCCCGTGCCGGCCGGCTTCGTGAGCACGGCCGAGCCGTCGGCCTCGACCTCGGCAATCGGGAACGCGATGCGCAGCGGATCGGGGTTCTCCCACCAGGCCCCCGAATAGTTGCCGCCGGTGACCTGGCCGCTGCACTCCAACAGATGTCCGACGACGACGCCGGCAGCAATGCGGTCCCAGTCGTCCCAGGCCCACTCGAGCTCGTGGGCCAGCGGCCCGACGAAGAGGGACGCATCGGCCACGCGTCCGGTCACCACGATGTCCGCCCCGGCGGCGAGCGCGTCGGCAATCGGCTTCGCTCCGAGATAGGCGTTCGCGAACAGGGCATCGCCCGGCAGACCGAGCTCCTCCGCTCGCCCGCGCACGTCGTCGCCGACGATCGTGGCCACGGTGAGCCCAACGGCACCGGCTGCCTTCAGCGTCTCGACGACCGCGCGGCCGGCGGCGATCGGATTGATGCCGCCGGCGTTGGTGATCAGCTTCGTGCGGCCGTCGATGATGTACGGCAGTGCCTCGCTCACATACCTCGGCAGGTCGCGCGTGTAGCCGAGTGACTCGTCGCGCTGACGGTCCTTCTGGAGGATGGCCAGCGTGAGCTCGGCCAGCGCTTCGCACACGAGGTAGTCGATGCCGTCGGCCAAGAGGTCCGCGAGCGGCTCGTGGCCGTCGCCGTAGAAACCTTGTCCCCCGCCGATGCGGAGATCAGCGCGCGTCATTTCGGCGTCACGCACGCGTTGGCGGTCGTCGACGGCGCGGCCAGTGCGTCCTTGATCTGCGTACGCAGATCGGCCACCAGCTGCTGCATGAGCGGCGTCGGACTGAGGGCGTCGAGCCGGGAGAGCTCGTTGGCGGCATCACTCACGCACCCGGCTCGGAAGAGGACGACCGCTAGGAATGCGTGCACGTCGGGATAGGTGCCGTCGGCCATCACCGCCTGGCGGAGATCGGTGAGGCCCTGCGCGTCGCCGCTGGTGACCCTGATCCATCCACGGTACGTGAGCGATTCGACGTTGTCCGGAGCATCCGCCAGCACGCCCGTGTAGCACTTGATCGCGTCGTCAGGCTTGGCCTGCGCCTCGTTCAGACATTCGGTGTTGCGTTCACGGGCCGTCTTGGTGATCTCACCCGTGATCGAGCCGCCCGCCTCGCGCCGGCCCGCCGAGCGTGCGACGACAAAACCACATACGAGCGCGAACACGACTACCGCCGTGACGATCATCGCGGTGCGGGCCGGACGGGCGGGCGCCCGTGCCGCGGTGAGCTCGGCCTTGCCTTCGTCCACGGCGCGCGACACCGACGCCAGCCGCGACTCGTAGTCGTCTTTCAACACGTGGTAGTCGTCGTCGTCGAGGTCCCCGGCATCGTGCTCACGCTCGAGGTCGGCCAGCGAGCGGTCGAGGAACGAGCGCTGCTCTTCGAGCACGGCGAGGGCGTCCGGGTCGAGCCGCACGACGCGCTTCGTGACCGGCATCTAGCGCACCTCCCACCGTCGCCAACGGACGAATGCGAGCGCGATGCCGCTCGCCGCGAGCACGAACCCCGCGACCGGCAGCACCCACACGAGCCCGGCGAAGCCGGACGACGTCGGCCGCAACAAGACGTCTGGACCGAGCTTCTGGCCGAAGTAGTCGCGGATCTCATCGTCTGACTGGCCTTCGGTGACTCGCCTCGTGATCTCGATGCGGATGTCGTTCGCCGCGGGCGACTCGGATTCGGCCACCGACTGGCCCCGGCACACGGGACACATGATCGTGTGCTCGATCGCCTGGGCGCGTTCTTCGTTCGACGGCACCCGGTTGCGCTGCGTTCCCGCCCACAGCGCCCCGACGAGCACGATCGCCATCAGGCTGTAGCTGATCTTCAGCCTCATGAGCCGCTCGACGCCGATCCGTAGAGCTTGGCGCTGAGATCGGTGATGATCTGGTCGAGCTCGTCGGCGTTCTGAAACGGCCGAGGGATGCGAGCGCGTACGATCCCGAGCGCGTCGATGATGTACGTGTCGGGCACGCGGATGACGGAGTACTCGAGCGCCATCCGCCCCTGATCACCGTTCACGACCGGGTAGTCGCCACCGTTCTTGGCATAGAAGTCGCGCACCGCGGTGATGTCGTCGTTGAACACCACGCTGACGAGCTGGGCATCACCCGCCTGCGCGTGCCGGCGATCGAAGGACACGAGGTACGGGTGCTCCTGCTGGCAGGGCACGCACCACGTGGCGAAGAAGTTGACGACGACCCACTTGCCGCGGAGCTGATCGATGTTGAACGGCTTGCCGTCGAGCGTCGTACCGAGGACCTCCGGGGCGGCCTTGTCGATCAACGGGTTGAAGTCCGCTCGCTCGGCAGCGCTCTTGCGGGTGATGAGCACGGCGATGAGCAGGACCATCACCAGCGCCAACGGGACAGCGACGAAGGACGCCGCCCGCCGCGTTCGCGGCGGTGCGGCCAGCGGCTCCATCAATCGACTCCGCTGAGGACGCGCTCGGTCGGCACCGGCGATGACACCGGGTCGATCGGATTGCGGCGGCGACCCGGCCATGCCGCCAGCAGCGTCCCGAGCGCGATCACCCCGCCGCCGATCCACATCCAGACCGCGAGTGGTTCGATGATCACGCGCACGTTGACGATGTCGCCGTCTGCCGGCGAGGTGAGCAACGAGAGATAGACGTCGTCGAACGGGCCGGTGCGCACCGACGGCGTACCGATGGCTTGCGCGTTGTTCGGGAAGCGCCGCAGCTCGGGCGTGTACACCTTCCCGCCGTCGACGCGGATGCGGGCCCCGACGCTGGTGCGCCGCGAGTCGATGGTCGTCGTGCTTCCGAGGTACTCGAGCCGGTGTCCCTCGATCGAGATGGCCTGCCCTGGCGTGAACCGCACCTCACGGCTGGTCTGGAACGTCGTGCTCGCGATGTAGCCGACGACGAGGACCACGACCCCGAGGTGAACGATCATGCCGCCGTTCGCGCGGCCGACGAACCCTCGCCAACCCTGGCGGCGCGTCGCGAGTGCCACCTGGCGCAGTGCCGCTCCGGCCGCGAACCCACCCAACCCGAAGGCCGTCAGCGGCACTAACCCACGGGCGTGAACGAGCACCGCGAACACGACGGCGGCGACACCGGTCCAGGCCGGCCACTGGAGCCGGCGGGCCAGCGTCTCCGTGTTCGTCCGCCGCCAGGGAAGGACCGGCGCGATCGCCATCATCAGCAGCAGGCCCAGCCCGAGGACCATGCCGAAGAAGTCGAACCAGGGCCTTCCCACCGACAAGCGCTCACCGTTGACCGCCTCGACGATGAGCGGCCACACGGTGCCCAACAGCACCGCGAACGCGAACACGGCGAAGAAGAGGTTGTTGAACAAGAACGCGCCCTCACGCGACAGCGGCGAGTCGATGCGGCCGGGAGCCCGCAACCGATCCCCGCGCCAGCCGATGAGCCCGATCGTGACGAGCACGATGAGCGCGAAGAACGTGAGCACCCACACGCCGATGCCGGACTCGGTGAACGCGTGCACCGAGTCGAGCACGCCGGAACGCGTGAGGAACGTGCCGAGAATGGTCAAGGCGAATGTCGCGCACAAGAGCGTGAGGTTCCAGACGCGCAGCATGCCGCGGCGCTCCTGCACCATCACCGAATGGAGGTACGCGGTGCCGGTGAGCCACGGGAGGAACGACGCGTTCTCGACGGGGTCCCACGCCCACGCACCTCCCCAGCCGAGGACCTCGTAGCTCCACCACGCCCCGAGGACGATCCCGAAGGAGAGGAACCCCCACGCGAACAACGTCCACCGGCGCGTCTCGAGCAGCCAGCCCTCGCCGAGCCGGCCCGTGACCAGTGCGGCGATGGCGAACGCGAACGGAACGGTGAACCCGACGTAACCGAGGTACAGCAGCGGCGGATGGAACGCCATCAGGATGTGGTTCTGCAGCAACGCGTTGGGTCCCGGTCCGTCGAAGCCGGCCGGTATCGGAAAGCCGGTCGCGCTGAACGGATCGGCGGGCCCGACGTTCGGCAGCATCAGACCGAAGAAGAACAGCGACACCGCGAACATGGTGAGGGTGGCCCAACCGACCAGCGGGTCGCTCGCGCGCGTCCGGAACTTCAACGCAGTCACGACCATGTAGCCCGCGAGCACCGTCGCCCAAAGGATGATCGAGCCCTCGAGCGCGGACCACAGCGTCGCGACGTTGTAGGGGAACGGCGTGTGCCGGCTGGAGTTGTGGGCGACGAAGGCGATCGACCAGTCGTGGGTCAGCAGCGCGACCTCCATCGCGCCGAATGCCATCACCGCGCCGATGGCCACGAGCCACACGTACGTCCGCCCGGCGACGAGCAGACGGGTACGGCGGCGTGACAGGCCGACGCCGAGCGTGACGATGCCGCCCAGTGAGGCGACGAAACCGAGGATGATGCCGGCGGAACCGAGCGCGCCGGCCATCTATGGCGCGGTCGAGTTGACGTGGTCGGGGTTGTCCGCCTTGTACTCCTCGGTGTGCTTCACGAGGATGCGGTCGCTGGCGAAGAAGCTGCCGTCGGACGACCAGTGGCCTTCGAGGACCACGGGCAGCCCGGCCTGGAACAGCTCCGGCGGGTCTCCTTGATGCTGCACATGGACCCTCACGTTGTTGAACACGATGTCGAACTCGACGGGACGCGCCGTCTTGTCGAACGGCTCCACGTTGCCCTGCACGCGGAAGCGGCGGGTGCCGAGGCTCGACTTCTCGCGTACTGCTTCGTCCGCGTTGCGGTAGTAGAGCGCGGCGTTGTTGAGGCCCTGGAAGAGCACGAAACCGATCGCCACGACGATGAGGACGAGCACGCCGTACATCGCCGGGTTCCTCCGTCGCCGTCGTGACGCCTCGTCGACGGGACGAGGGGTTACATCCACCGGC
>JBEEFX010000282.1:0-6209 GCA_041166365.1 Acidimicrobiaceae bacterium | reverse complement strand
TTTTGCGGTCAGTTCGCCGCTGGAACCGTGCTGGACGTCGTGGTGCTCGACGTCGTGGTGCTCGAGCTCGTGGTCGGCCCCGGCACGCCCACCATCGCGCCCGGGTCCGGGAGCACTTGGAGATCCTCGGCCGTCACGGTGGTGCGGACGGCAGTGGCCTGCGTGCGATCCGTGGCTTCCTGCCGCTCGATCACCGTGAGCGTGGGGGCGAAGTTGGCCCGGTCGAAGCAGAACACGGCGTGCTCGCCGTACGGCGGCGACGGCAGCGCGAGCGCGAGGTCGAGGCGGAAGCAGTGGTCCGCGCTGTTGGCGAAGTCGATGACCCGGTAGAGCGGCCGGTCACCGCGCACGTACTGCTCCAAGCCGGCGACCTCGCCGTCGACCTCGCTGGTGTAGTCCGGCGCGGCCTCCGACGTGAAACAGCGCGATGTCCCTTCCGGCGTCGAGGCGCAGCGCAGGATCTTGCCAGCGAGGCGCCCGGCGATCGCGCCGAGCCCGATGATCAGGCGGTCGGACGGCGGGCGCTGCACGGTGCGCAACCGCTGCTGCAACTTGTTGTCGTCGGGGAGCGTGCGGGTGAAGTCCGAGTCGACGACGAAGGTCGCCAAGCGGCTCTGGCGCCACGTCGACAGGAACGTCTGCGCGGCCGCGTCTCCCCGCAACGACCGAGGCGGTGTCCCGATGATGGCCGCGGCCGCGCACGCGGCGAGAAAGAAGAGCACGGCCACGGCCATCGGTCCCCGGCCGTCACCCATCTGCAGGACAGTACGACGGCGACGCAGCCGCCGGACGTCGAGGGCGGGTGGCGGGACTCAGCGGTCAGGACGGCAGGGCTGAGCGGTAGGTACTGTGCGCTATGGCGTTTCATCACATCGCGCTGGCGACACGGGACCTCGACGCGACCCACCGCTTCTACACCGAGGTCATGGGCTTCGAGCTCGTCAAAGCGATCGTGGCCCCGACCCCGAACCCGAAGGGCGGCTGGGCCAAGCACGTCTTCTACGACACCGGCGGAGACGGACTGATCGCCTTCTGGGATCTGCACGACGAGTCGATGACGGACTTCGACCCCGCGATCTCGACCGGCCTCGGACTCGAGGTGTGGGTGAATCATCTCGCCTTCGCGGCGCACGACCTCGGCGACATCGACGACCGCAAGCAACGCTGGCTCAGCTCCGGGTACGACGTCGTGGAGATCGACCACGGGTGGTGCGTGTCGATCTACACGAACGACCCGAACGGCATCCTCGTCGAGTGGTGCACCGACACCAAGCCATACACCGCCGAGGATCGCGAGCACGCCCTGCGCCTGCTGACCACCGCCGAGCCCGAGCTCGAGAGTCCCCCGATGCCGTCGTTCCACAAGGCGGCGAAGGTCGACGCGCCTGCCTGACAAGCCGGTCATCGGATGGCGTGAGTGGGTCGGCTTGCCCGACCTCGGCGTCGACTGGGTGAAGGCCAAGGTCGACACCGGCGCCAAGTCGTCGTCGTTGCACGCATGGGACATCGAGGTCGACGCCGCCGCCGCCCGCGTGCGGTTCAACTTTCGTCCGTTGCAGGACGATGAGTCCGAGGTCATCGTCGCGTCGGCGGCGCTGATCGAGCACCGGGAGGTGCGCAGCTCGAACGGAGACGTCGAACTCCGTCCGGTGATCCGCACGGAGGCTCGCGTCCTGGGCCGCCAACTCTCGATCGAGTTGAGTCTGACGAGTCGCGATGAGATGGGGTTCCGGATGTTGCTCGGGCGCTCGGCCATCCGTCGACGCTTCGTCGTGGACCCCGCTCGTTCGTTCCTCGGTGGCGGGGATAGATTTTCCCGCCCTTCATGAAGATTGCCGTCCTCTCTCGCAACTCGTCGCTCTACTCGACCTCCCGCCTCAAGGAGGCCGGCGAAGCGCGTGGTCACGAAGTCCGAATCGTCGACTACCTCCGCTGCTACATGAACATCACCTCACGGAAGCCGCAGATCTTCTTCCAGGGCAAGGAGCTCGAGGGGTTCGACGCGGTGATCCCGCGCATCGGCGCGTCGCACACGTTCTACGGCACAGCGGTCGTGCGCCAGTTCGAGATGCTCGGCACGTTCACGCCGAACGAGAGCCAGTCGATCACCCGCAGCCGCGACAAGCTGCGCAGCCTCCAGTTGCTGGCTCGGGCCGGGATCGGCTTGCCGGTCACCGGTTTCGCACACTCCACGAAGGACATCGACGGCCTGCTCGAAACCGTCGGTGGGGCGCCGGTCGTGGTCAAGCTCCTCGAGGGCACCCAAGGCGTCGGGGTCGTGCTGGCCGAGACGAAGAAGGCGGCCGAATCGGTGATCGCGGCGTTCCGCCAGCTCGACGCCAACATCCTCGTGCAGGAGTACATCAAGGAGTCAGGGGGCTCCGACATCCGCGCCATCGTCGTGGGCAACCGCGTCGTGGCCGCGATCAAGCGGACGGGAGCGCCGGGTGACTTCCGTTCGAACCTGCATCGCGGCGGGACGGCCGAGAAGGTCCGTCTCACGCCTGAGGAGCGCTCGATCGCGGTTCGGGCCGCGCGCACCGTCGGTCTCAACGTCTCCGGTGTGGACCTGTTGCAGTCGAATCACGGGCCGGTGGTGATGGAGGTCAACTCGTCGCCGGGGCTCGAAGGCGTCGAAGGCGCCACCAACGTCGACGTTGCTGGCAAGATCATCGAGTTCCTCGAAACTCACGCCGCGCCGAACAAAACCCGTGACCGCGTCAAGGGATAGGGCGCGCGCACCTCGCAACGACCCGATCACCATCGGCGGCGTCACCATCGTCCCCGGCACGCGGCGCCACGTCGAGCTGCCCGTTGCCCGGCTTCCGACCGATACCTCACTGTCGATGCCCGTTGCCGTCATCAACGGGCTGCGTCCTGGCCCGAGGTTGTGGCTCAACGCGGTGATCCACGGCGACGAGGTCAACGGCGTCGAGATCATCCGCCAGCTGCTCCAAACGCTGCGGCCCCGAGAATTGGCCGGGACGGTCATCGCCGTTCCCATCGTGAACGTCTTCGGCTTCGTCAACGAGAACCGCTATCTCCCGGACCGGCGCGACCTCAACCGATCGTTCCCGGGATCACCGCGGGGCTCGTTGTCCGGGCAGCTCGCGCATCTGTTCATGACCGAGGTGGTCGAGCGCTGCGAGTACGGCATCGACTTCCACACGGGCAGCGATCACCGCACCAACCTCCCGCAGTTGCGCGTCGACCTGTCCGATGCCGAGGTCGAGCGGCTGGCCAAGGCGTTCGCCGCGCCCGTCACGGTGGACGCCGCCTATCGGGATGGTTCGTTGCGCTCCGCGTGCCGCGCCATCGGCATACCCCTGCTCGTCTTCGAAGGCGGGGAGGCGCATCGATTCAACGCCAACGCCGTGCGCGTCGGTATCGAAGGGACGCTGCGGGTGCTGGCCGAGCTGGGGATGATGCAAGGGCCCGAGGTTCCGCCGGAAGGTGAGACCACGATCGTGCGCCACAGCCACTGGGAGCGAGCGCGCCGCAGCGGGATCGTGCGCATCGACGTGTTCCCCGGGCAAGCCGTGCAGCGCGGCGACGTGCTCGGGATCATCGGCGACGCCCTCGGGACGCGTCACGCCGCGGTGCGCGCCAGCCGCACGGGAATCGTGCTCGGCTACACCCGCAACCCGCTGGTGTCACAAGGCGACGCGCTCGTGCACCTCGCCGACCTCAGCGAAACGGCCCGCGGCGGCCCCGCCCGCCCACCGACCTGACGTTCTTCAGAGGATCAGGGTGGCAATCAGCGGTCGATGGTCGCTCACCGGCGCCGGCCCAACGGTGACGTGTTCGACCGTCAGGCCTCGAACCGCGATGTGGTCGATCTGCTGGACCGGATCGTGCGCAGGCTCGGTCGGACCGCCGCCGGCGAGCGTGAACCCGGCCGCGGTCGTGAGCTCGCGGATGTCGTCGGGGCGGAGGTTGAGGTCGCCGAGCAGGACGCACGGACCGCTGACCGACTCCAGTTGCGACAGCAGCCAAGCGAGTTGCCGCCGCGCTTCGTGCTCGTCGTTCTGGAGGTGCGTCGTCACGACCGTGACGTCGCCCAGTTCGGCGAGCAGAGCGACGCGCGGTTGGCCGTCCTCGTGCGGCAACGACAGCACCTCGTGGCGAGCGATCGGACGCCGTGCGCACAGCGCGACCCCGTCGCTGCCGATCATGGCGAGGCGCCGCGCCGGGGCGTACGCGCGCGCGGTCGCGCCACTCGCGCGAGCGATCAACGCCGGCTGATCGGCGAACCACGAGCGCACGAATCGGCGCTCGACCTCCTGCACCGCTAGTACGTCGACGTCGAGGCCGCGCACGGCCGCGGACAACCGGCGATTGGACGCAAGGCCATGCTGCGGACGGCCGTGACGGACGTTCCAGGTTGCGACCTTCACTGGCGCGTGTACAGCACGACGCCGTCGATCTCGTCGGCTCGGACGTAGTGGGCCGCGACGTAGTCGGCGAACTCCGGGAAGCGATCGATCGAGAACGACGTCCCCACCGACGCGTCGACGATCAGGGCTGGAGGATGGAGCGTGAGATCCGACGTGAAGTCCTCCCATGCACCGTCGACCGCGTACTGCCGGCCCACGTGCTGTGCGCTGCGGCCGCCACCGAACCCGGTGAGGAATCCGGAGGTGAGGAACCGAGTCGCGGGCAGGCGGTCGGCGGCCCAGTACACCTCCGGCGACTGCCCCCACACGAAGATGTGGTCGTTCGCGCTGGTGCGAGCGTCGACCGCGGCCGCGACTCGTTTGTACGGATGCAGCAGCTTCGGATGCGAGGTGAACGCCAGCGCAAGGAAGACGGCGACGCCGGCGATCCCGAGCAGGCCGGTACGCATCCACACGGACCGTTTGGCGCTCGCCAGCGACCCGGCCGCCAACAACGCGAACGGCGGCGCCAGCTGCAGGAAGTAGTGCCCGAAGAACCGCAGTCCCGACGCAACACCGATCGCGGCCGCCGCCAACCAGAGCCAGAGGTCGAGATCGGCGCGCCGGCGGCGCCACGCCGCGATGACGAGCAGGGAGGCGCCGAGGTTGGCGGCCAAGAACATCGCCGATCCCCACACGCCCCGGCCGAACGCGACCATCCACGACCCACTGGGGTCGAGATAGCTGCCGGTGCCGGTGAAGACCCAGAAGAGGAAGTCGCTCCAGCCGAACACCGCGGCCGCGATCGCGATGGGCACCACGAACGCCGCGCCGACGCGCAGCACACCGGCGGCACGCTCCCGCCGCCACGCAAGGTACGCGAGCGGCAACAGCGTCGTGGCCGCCACCTGCTTCGCCAACGTTGCCACCGCGACCGCCACGCCCGCGCCCGCGTTCCGGCGCCGGTCCGCCAGCAGCATCGCCGCGCACATCGGCGGCAGCATGAACACCTCGAAGTTGGCCGCCTGGCTGTCCTCGACCACGAGGCCGACGCTCGCGACGAGATACAGCAGGGCTGCGCCGAAGGCGGCGGTAGCGCCCCACCGGCGCCGGGCGATCGCCGCCAGGAGCAGCGCCGTGCCGACGTGCGCAGCCACGCCCAGCAACCGCGTCCACACCAACTCGTACGAACCGGTGATCCGCGCGGTCGCGGCATACAGGTAGGGCACGAGCGGTGGCTTGCGGTCGACGACGTCGCGGTACAGATGACCGCCGTCGTTGATGACCCGGGCCTGCGTCGCGAGGAACGCCTCGTCGGGGTTCAGGACCTCCGTGCGCACGAAGCCCGGCAGGTGCGTGAGCGCGGCAACGGCGGTGACCACCAGCACGAACCGCCAGCCGGACATCCAGCGATGCGCGGCGATGCGCGTGGGTTCAGCGGCGACGACCTGCACGGAGGTGCCAGTCTCGCGCTTAGAAGTCGCGGCCCATGTTCTCGAAGCGCGCCGACGACGCGAGCCACGCGAGGTGCACGACCCCGGTCGGACCACTGCGGTGCTTGGCCACGATCACGTCCGCCACCCCTTGGGTGTCGGTGTTGTCAGGGTTGTAGACCTCGTCCCGGTAGAGGAACATGACCACGTCGGCGTCCTGCTCGAGCGAGCCGGACTCGCGAAGGTCCGACAGCATGGGGCGCTTGTCCTGACGGGTCTCGAGCTGGCGGTTCAGCTGGGCCAGCGCGACCACCGGCGTCTCGAGCTCACGGGCAAGGATCTTGAGGCTGCGACTGATCTCGGAAACCTCCACCTGGCGGCTCTCGCGATCACTCCGTCC
>JBEEFX010000281.1:0-5216 GCA_041166365.1 Acidimicrobiaceae bacterium | reverse complement strand
GACGACGTCGTGCGCTGGAACCGAACCGCCTGACGCCGGATCCGGTATCCGAGCGATGATGTCGTCGTGGAGGGGTTCACGCGACGACGAGTGCTGACCGGCGGGCTCGCGACCGCCGCGGTCGGCGTGACGGGCGGTGGGTTCGTGGCCACGCGCGATCTCCACGGAACGCGGCGCTTCCTGCATCGGCACGGCTTGCTCGATGGCCCGGATCGCGCGGCGCCGGCGATCGACGTGCCCGTCGAGTACGGCGCGCTACAAGGGCCGTTCGGGCCGGTGAACTACGGCCTGTACCTGCCCGCGGGCAACGTCGCCGCTGTGCTCTATTGCCTGCACGGGCGCGGCGGAAGTCGCCGCGACGCGTTCGACGGCATCGGCGTGCACCGTTTCATCGTGGAGCGAGGCCTGCCGTGGGCAGTCACTTCGCTCGATGGGGGTGAGACGTTCTGGCACGAGCGCAAAGACGGTTCGAACACGCAACGCGACCTGATCGAAGGACTCATCCCGTTCGTGTCGGCCAAGGCGCCCGCGGCGAAATCGGTCGTGATCGGATGGTCCGCGGGCGGGTTCGGCGCGCTGCTCGCCGCTCTCCAGCACCCGGACACGTTCGTGGCTGCGGTGGGCAACGGCGCCTCGATATGGCCCTCGTTCTCATCAGCGACTCCTGGAGCGTTCGACGACGCGGCGGACTTCGACGCCAACGATGTGCTGCGTGGCGCGTCACAACTCGCAACCAAGCCGGTCCGCGTCGACTGTGGCGATGACGACCCGTTCGCTGACGGTGTGCAACTCCTGAAGGAGCGTGCCCCATCGATCGAAGGCGGTATCCGGCCGGGCTTCCACGAGGACGCCTCGTGGCGCAGCTACCTGCCGGACCAACTGGACTTCATCAGCCGGCACCTGACCTAGCGGCGTACCCGTCGAGGGACATCGCCGAATTGCGCACGCACGCGATGGGCATCGCGTCTCCGATCAGCTGAGTAGGGCTGTCCCGATGATGTTGGCGATGCCTTGCAGAAAATGACCGTCGCCCTGGTCGAATGTGCCTGGCTCCGAGCTCTCTGCGGTGAGCACACCGCGCAAGCCGTCCGGTCCGAAGATGGGTGCGCCGACGGCGGAGGCGATCGACGCGCCGGCGCGTGTCGAGCATGCGTCGAAGCGTCGGTCGTGCTCTGTGTTGTCGACCACGACCATCTTTCGGGCAAGTGTGACGTAGCCCGCAAAGGACTGACTGCTCGAGGGAATGGAGAGCGGTGCGTCGATCGGTGGTGAGGCGGTGCGGATCTGGAGATCGTCCGTCGTCGCGCCGACGTCCAGCACGGTGACTTGGTCGGCGTGCAGCACCCGCCGACACGTCTCTACGGCCTCGCCGACGATCATCGTCTCCGCGACGCTCAGGTCAGCGCGCTGGCGAAGTACTTGCACACCGAGCAGCGCCAGCGTTTCGGCCTGGAGTGCCCGCGTTCGCACGTCCTGCTCCAGCTGATCGTGCTCGGTCCGGTCGCTGATCACGCCGACGAAGCCGACCAGGTTGCCGTGTGCATCGAGTGCCGGTGTCGACGTCAGGCGCGCGATGAACTGGCTGCCATCGAGACGCGCCATCTTGTAACGGCCCGAGTACTGCTGACCCTTACCGAGCATGGCGACGATTTGTGCCCCGAGCTTCGCGTCCTCCGGTGCCGGGAAGACGTCGCGGCTCTCCCGGCCGATCACGTCCGCGGCGCGCCACCCGAAGAGTCGCTCGGCGGCAGCGTTGACGTAGACGACCCTCCCGTCGGGTGTCGACGCCGTGACGGCTTCGCCGATCGACTCGAGCAACGTCGTCCGTAGGCGCGTCTGGGTCTCGGCCTCGTTGCGGTCCGTGACGTCTTGCACGAGCGCCACTCCTCCTTCGTACCGGCCCGCCTGGTTGAGCAGGGGAGTCGTGCTCACCTCCGCCCAGAAGAAGGAGCCGTCGGATCGGCGGAGCCGCTGGGTGAACTGCACCGGGTTGCCCGCGCGCACGAGCGCGGCTCGCTCGCGCACCTCGGGGATCTCGTCGGGCAGGAAGAAGTCGAACACGGGGATCTTGACGAGGTCGTCCACCGAGTAGCCCATGATCTCGGCCATGCGTTGGTTGACGTAGCGCGTGCGACCGTCCTTCGAGACCCAGACCCCCTGGTCCGCGACCTGCAGGATCTGCCCGTACAGCAGTGCCTCGGCCTCGCCCTCCGGCAGCGCGTCGGTTCCCACGCTGGCGACGCGCGTGATTGCCGCGGCGAGCGTGAGGCCCTCGCCGACGAGGCGCAACACCGCGTTGACTCGTTCGACGTCCGCCTCGTCGTACAGCCGGTGCCCGGCCGTGGACCGCTGCGGCTCGAGGAAGCGGAACCGGGTTTCCCAGGCGCGCAGTGTGCTCACGCCCACGCCGGTCCGCTTGGCCAGTTCCCCGACGCGCATGGCCATGGGGGGCGAGGGTACGAGACCTCCACAGGAAGTACAAGACTTCCTTGCAGCGCGCGATAGGCATTTCTTGAAGTCTCCGTGGACGGTGCCGCCTCCAGCCCGACGTCGCCCGGTCCGGTGGCGACGAGTTCGTGCCTCGATCGGTGCCGCCTGTGGCCGACAGCCCGCTCAGGGCTTGATCACCTCGCAACTGCTCATCCGTACCTCGCCGCTCGTGCAGGTGTCTTTGCCGCCGTCGCCGCGGATGCTGTCGCTCTGGAGACCGCCGTCGAGGACGTCGTTGCCATTCCCGCCTTCGAGTTGGTCGTCGCCGCCGCCGCCGTCGACGGTGTCGGTTCCGGCGCCGCCGTAGATCGTGTCGTTGCCGTCACCGCCGCAGATGACGTCGTTGCCGTCATTGCCGCTGATCGTGTCGTTGCCGCCGAGGGCAAGGATCACGTCTCGTGCGGGTGTGCCAGTGATGACGTCGTTGCCGGCTGTGCCGAGGATCGTCGGTGCCAGGCCGCGGCAAGGGGGAACGACCACCTTGTATCCGCATTGCTTCGTGGTCGACCGGCCCGCGAGGTCGGTGCCGGTCACCGAAGCAGTCCGCGTCCCGGCGGCGCCTGTGTTCGCGGGGCTGCTGGCCGATGTCGACGCGGGACCGGAGGTCGCGTCGCTGACCGTCGCGGTGACGTACGCGCTTTGCTGGCCGAGTGAGAAGACTGGCGCAGGCGACTGGCAGGTCAGCGTGGGCGCAACGGTGTCGCGCTTGACGAGCGTCGATCCGGTGGACGTGCCACCGAACGATGTCGCCTCACACGTCACGGTGATTGCCGCAGTGTCCGACGCAACAGTCGACGGGTCGCAGCCCTTGGTCGAGTCGATCACGGACTCAGGGTCCTGCACGTTCCAGAGGACGGACACATCCGACACGTACCAACCGTTGTTGCCGGGCGTTCCCGACACGACTGGCGTGATCACGGGGGGCGAGTAGTCGAGCCCGGCGACGCGCCACAGCCACACGCCTCGGTACGGGCTCACCTCGTTCGCGTCGGCGACGGGCCCGAGACCGAGGCCGCCGGTGAACGGCGGCCAGCTGTACCCGGCGCCGGCGCCGATCGGCGTGCCGCCCGAGTTCTTCGACGCCGTCCAGCCGCCCGTCCATTCGCTGTACGAGTAATTCGTGACGGAGAACACGGTCCATCGCATGACGCCGAGGAAGCCCACTGCCGACCCGAAGTAGTTCGCACCGTCGACTTGTGGCGGCTCCGCGGTCGCGAGGTCGGGCGCGTACTCGCTCATGAACTCGAGCACTTGGGCGTCGGTCGCCCACACCCAGCCCGTCAGCGTCTTGCCGCCGACGCTGCCCGAACACGGCGTGACGCCGTCCGTCGGACACACCGTCGCGACCTGATTCCAACTCAACCCCGTGGTGTCGAAGACCTGACGCCACTCGCGTCCGTGGGTGTCGGTGGCGCCGGTCGCCGCCGGTGCAGCGGTGGCCAGGCCGCCGTTGAGAGAGGCGAGCAACCCGAATGTCGCGGCCACCACCAGCTTGCGCAATCGTCCTTGCATGCCCCGCACTCCATCCTGTCGACGTCGGGAGTGACGGGTCGACGTGTTGATCAGTAACACCGATGCCGCGACACGGCGATGGCCTGATTCGCCCGAACCGGGACACTTAACCGACTCTTAAGCCGCCGCCACCACGGAGTTACGCGAGTTGTCGACGGTACGGTCCGCTTGCGTCGCTCAACCGCGTGCGGAGGTTCGGCGACGCACGAAAGTCTGAGCTACCTCCCAGCCCTTGTTCTCTCCGCTCGCCGATCGCGGAGGAGTTCCCACGGGCCGCGCCGATACACCAGTGCGGCGGCGTCGGATTCCTGCGCGCCGTGATCCCGGCCAAGGTCATGAAGCCGAACGTGACTGCCCCCTGGAGAAGGAGGAGGAGATACGACCCGGCAATTCCGCGCACGTGCCTGTGTCCACATTGGAGTCTGAGCGACCGATTTGGTCGTCGAGAGTCCCCAGACTTTGACGTCGTGTGCTCTGGGGAAGCTCAGCCCGCACTTCGGTCGCTGAGGTTCCCCAGGCGCCCACGGGCTCACCGGTACTCGCCCCGGAAGGTGCCGAGTCCGGGTGTCGTCCGAGGTTGCTCCGCATTCCCAGAACCGCCGAGATCGTGTGTCTACATATGTGCGACCCGCTGGTTGCGTGCCAGCTGACGTGCCATGACGAACGGAGAACGGCCGTCAGCGGCGGTCAACTGTGGACGACGACGGTCAGACCGTCGACATCACGTCTCGACTGGTGAGGCAGCTGCCGAGGCCTCGGCGGCCTTGCGTTCGTTCTCCTCCTGCATCGCCGTCAACACCGCCATCATGATCTTCTGCATGTCGATGTGACCGCGGTGTTCGTGCAGGTCGGAGTGCATGTGGAAACCCGTCGTGCCAGCTACGTGCCAGAGCGGATCAGTCTTGAGCGAACGCTGATGCCGCCCACTTGAAGTGTTCGTTGTTCTCGAACGTCGCTGTTACCTCATCCTCCGACAGGCCGATACTTCGCAACAGGGCAGCATCGATCAAGTACGTGAGCACCGCTGCAGTTCCGTACAGATCCTGGCCGGCTTGGCTTGCCTTGCCTTCCTCCCAATGGGTGAGCGCGTTGCGCATTCGAATGACCCGGTCGATGAAGCGACTCGGCCGGCCGCTCAGCGGGCGCACAGCGGGTCCGATGAAGGCAAGGGTCTCCTTGAGCCGACGACGCAGGTTCGGCTCATGCGCGTCCTT
>JBEEFX010000280.1:0-5200 GCA_041166365.1 Acidimicrobiaceae bacterium | reverse complement strand
GACCGCGGGGTGACCGGCCTCCTCCGCGATGAGACGGTGCATCTCCTGCGCAACGAGCCGGTACGCGGGATGACCCTGGGGCGTCGACCGCAACTCGATGAGGTGCATCGCCTCCCGAGCATTGAGGTCGAGCACGAAGCGCACCTTGTACGCGAGGCAGACGGCGTACGAAGCCTGGGCGGGAAAACGCTCGACGAGCGCGTCGTGCAGGTCCGCCGAGCGCTGCATCGCCGAGTCGAAGGCCGCCGACTGGCCGGCCAGCTCGACGGCTTCCGGGCGGGTGTACCCGTGCCGAGGTGAGAGCGGTTGCCATTCGATCGTCAGCATCCGGTGACGCTGCAGGTCGCGGAACGCTCCGTAGTCGGCCAGCACGTCGAAGCGATAGCCGGCGCGCTCGAGGGCCCGGCCCGGCTTATGTCGCCGATTGGCCCGGTCCCCGGCGTACGCCCGCACGATCGCCAGGCGCTCCTCGGCGGCCATGGCCCGCACGGTGCGTTCGATCTGCACCTCGGGGACATGCGTGAACGGGTACAGCATCGACGCGACGAGCTTCACCTCGGCGTCGGGGTCGAAGTCGACCAATCGCACGAGAGGAGCGTCTTCTGCCTTCACCTCGGACGGCGGGAACAGCTGCGCGGTCACCTCCTCCATCGCGGCGCGGTTGGTGGCGAGGTAGGTGCTCCACGCGACACCGCGATCATCGAGGTCGACCCGCTTCAGGAACGACGGGATGACCTTGCGGAGCTCGGTGAGCATCAGGTCGGCGTACGCGCGCGCTTCGGGGAGCGGGTGGGCCCGCATCCGCAACAGGAGCTGCTCGTAGCCCTGACCCGTGCCGTAGATCCCGACGTTCGACAGCGAAGCCGCCGGCAGGATGCCCCGCAGCGCGTCGAACGCCTTGGCGCGCACCGCCTGGCGGTAGACGAAGTCGGTGTCGGCAGGGTCCTTCGGGAACCGATCCCGGAAGAAGTCTGCGAGGACCGGGACCAACTCGGCGTAGGTGTCGAAGAGTCGATCCATGTCGCCGACGTACCGGGTGCCGAACGGCGAACCGAGCACCGCAGGGTCCCGGTAGAAGCGATAGCGGCCGCCGATGCGGGTGTCGTAGGCGATGTACCGGGTCGACTGCTCGAGGTAGCTCATCAGCCGGCCCCACTCGAGCACCTTGGTCAACAGGTTCGAGGACTGCTCGCACGCGAGGTGAACCCCTCCGAGCTGGGCGACGGAGTCGTCGCCGTACTCGAAGAAGACCCGGTCGTAGAGCTCCTCGGCCCGGCGGAGCCCCACCGTGGCGTCGACGGTCTGGTCGCCGGAGATGTCGAGATCACCGACGAACTCGTCGAGGAACAGCCGGCGGAGGCTCTTGGCCGACCGGCTGTAGCGGGCGAACAGAGCGCCCTTCACCACCTCGGGCAGGTTGACCAGCGCAAACACCGGTCCGTCGAGGTTCGTGAAATACCGCCGGAGGATGTCCGCCTCTTCGGGTTCGAAGTCCTCGGCGACGTAGACAGTCATGCCTTGGGCAACTTACCCGGAGCGGTGAGCACCCTCGCGGACGTCGGATCCGCGCGTTTATCGCGTTCTTTCTGCTACGGAATTCGCGAACTCCTCCTTGGCCCGGGCCAGGACATCCGGCTGCAACCAGAGGTCCGCGACCGTCATCGCCATGGCCTTCGCGCCGTCGATCACGGCTTGGTCCCCGTCGGCCGACGCGGTGTACTCGGCGAACTCCGGCGTGTGGATCGACAGGTGCCCGGGCGCGACCTTGATCATCGGGTGGATCGAGGGCACGACGTACGACACGTTGCCCATGTCGGTGCTGCCGACGACGTTCTCACCGACGACGGAGGGATCGAGCAATGTGCGTCCGGTCGTCGCGGCGTTGGCCGCGTAGAGGTCGAGCATCGTGTGGTTGTCGACCATGTCCGCGTACGCGGGGTCTTGCCACTCGATCTCCATCTCACAGCCCGCCGCCAACGCACCCGCTTCGAGACACGCGACGACGCGCGGCTTGAGCTTCTCGAGCGACTTCAACGTCGGTGAGCGCACGTACCACTCGGCCGCGGCGAAGCTCGGCACGATGTTCGGCTTGTCACCGCCGTGAGTGAAGATGCCGTGGATGCGCTCGTTCGGTTTAATGTGTTGCCGGAGCGCGGCAACGTTCATGTAGCCCAGCACCGCGGCATCGAGCGCGTTGCGTCCCTTGTGGGGGAACGCGGCGGCGTGTGCGGCTTCTCCGTGGTAGCGCACCTTCATCTGGTGGATGGCGATCACGTTCATGAGCACGAGATCGGAGCCCGCGGGGTGCACCATCATCGCGGCGTCGACGCCGTCGAACGCTCCCCGCTGCGCGAGCAGCTCCTTGCCCCCGCCCCCTTCCTCGGCCGGAGTGCCCAAGATGACGACGCGCCCGCCGAGCTCGTCAGCGAGCGCGGCCGCCGCGACTCCCGCGCCGAGCCCGGCTGTCCCGATGATGTTGTGACCGCACGCGTGTCCGATGCCGGGAAGCGCGTCGTACTCGCACAGCACCGCGATCGTCGGTCCGTCGCCGGAGCCGGCCCGCCCGATGAACGCCGTGTCCAAGTCGAAGGCGTGCCGCTCGACGTCGATGTGCTCGGCCTCGAGCAGTCCTGTCAGCAGGTCGTGCGCGAAGTGCTCCTCGTAACAGAGCTCTGGGTGCGCGTGGATCTGGTGCGAGGCGTCGATGAGGACGTCAGCCCGCTTGTCGACCTCCGCTGCCAGCCGTTCCTTCACCGCGGCGAGATCCATGCCGACGGTCTACACGACGCAGGTCAGGGCGTCCGGCTCGATCCGGATGCTGAGTGACTGCGCCGGTCCGACGAGCTCGCCGTCGAGCCAGACATCGAGCCCCGCGGCGTCGACCTGGACGGCCGACACCCTTCGCTGCTTGATGCCCTGGTGCGGCACGTGCGTACCGGTCGCCAGCCGGGACCGCGCTTTGAACCGCTCTCCGGGCGACATCGTCACCTCGAACGTATCGAGCAACCCGTCGTTCGGGTGACTGCGCGGCGCGACGTCCCAACGACCGAGGAACTCCGCGTTCATCGCGACATAGACACGGCCACGCCACCAACGCTTGCGCGCCACGAGGTGAGCCACGAACCAGTGCAGTCGGCCGTCGATCAACACCGCGCCAAGATCGACCGGAAGGTGCATCGCCTCCCCGGACCGAAGACGGGCTTCGTCGCCCGCTCCGCCGACGGTGCGACAGAGATCGCCTCCGAGCAGACCCAGCGGGGGCACCGGCTCGCCAGAGCGCCGTGCCCGTTCGACGACGGCGCGGGCTTCGGCATCGGTCCGCGCGATCACCGCATCCGGGGGAAGCGCACCCGGCTGTCCCCACGCCTGGCCTTTCTCAATCGTCATTCGCGGGCTCGATGTGCAGTTCCTCGTCGAGGACGACCTCTGGCTCGTCGTCGTCGACCCCGGTCCCGACGACCGAGGACGCGGCGATCACGCCTCGGAAGCAGCGTTCGGCTGCTTGATTCGCGACCCGTCGGGTCGCGTCGTTCGGCGCGGCGTCTCCCACCTGGCGCAGCAGATCGATCAACTGCTTCATGTTGCGCACGAAATCGCCACCCGAGAGGTCCTCGTCCTCGAGCACGCCGTCGAGCTCGCCGCCCGCGGCCCACGCGTGCGCCAGCGCGACGAAGCCCGGATCGGGCAACCGCGTCTGCGACAGCGCCGCCTCGTGCTCGTCGGTGTTCAGCTCGCGAGCGAGGCGCTCGATCTCGCCGAAACGCTCGCGCGACTTGCCGGAAGGGAACCAGGGCGGGGGTGGAGGGGTCGAGCTGCGGTGCTCGTAGGTGAACACGGAGACCAACCCGGCCATCGAGGCCGGGTCGAGGTCGTCGAGGAGTCCGGCGTGCAGCGCTTCCGCGATCAGGAGGTCGCACTCGTGATAGAGGTGGGCGAGGCGATCACCCTTCCCGGTCAGCGCCCACCCGTCGAGGTAGCCCCACGCCTCGAGCACCCGCAGCACGCGGTCGAAGTGGCGGGCCAGTGATCCGGTCTCACCTTTCACGCGCCGCTCGAGATCGTCCACCTCGGCTTGCGCGCGCCGTGCTTGCGCGAGCGCCCGCATGTGGCTGTCGCGATCCGGGCATCGAGCCACAGGGTGCGCTTCCGCCTCCGCTACGGCGCGGGAGTGCTCCGCCGCGCCGGCTCTCGGCGGCCGCGAACGCGCCGGACCGCGCAAGCGCACCTGTTGCAGGCGACGCGCCACCTGCTGCTGGAAGCCGTGATTGTTCGGCGCGTACGGCGTCGGCAGCTCGACCTGGCCGAGCACCTCCGGAGGGGTGTCGAAGTCGGCGGCGTCGAGGGTGAGGAGCTTGCGATTGGCGGTGATCACCTTGAGGCGGGACTCGTCGCGGCGATTGGCGAAACTCAACACCGCGGCCCGTCCGCCTCGGCGCCCGGCACCGATCTCGATGACGTCCCCCGGCCGCAGGCGCCCCAGCGACTCCGCGATCTGGCCACGGGGCGAGACGACCCGCCGGCGCGACTCGTCGGCGGCGTCGAGCAGGGTCCGGTACTCGGCGACGTCGCCGCGATCGCATCTCGACTCGACGCGCAGCGCATCGAGCGCAGCGCGGCGCTTGTCGAGCCGTGTTTCCAACCGGACGATCGAGCGGTCCGTCTGGTACTGCGCAAACGAGAGGTTCAGGAGGTGATGCGCGTCGGAAGGCTCGTAGCGCTGCACCAGATTGGCGGCCATGTTGTAGGTCGGCCGGAAGGCGGACGTGAGGCGGAACGCTCGGCTCGATGCGAGCGACGCCACCTGTTCGAACGGAACGAACGGCGACCACAGGACCACGGCGAAGCCGACGGGGTCGAGACCGCGACGGCCGGCGCGCCCGGTGAGCTGCGTGTACTCCCCCGGCGTCAAGAACTCGTGGCGCTCGCCGGTGAACTTCGAGAGCTTCTCGATCACCACCGTTCGCGCGGGCATGTTGATACCGAGCGCGAGCGTCTCGGTGGCGAACACGACCTTGACCAGACCTTGGGAGAAGCACTCCTCCACCGCTTCCTTGAACGGTGGGACCATGCCGGCGTGATGGGCCGCCACACCCGCTTCGAGCGCGGCGCTCCAGCTGTCGTACCCGAGGATGAGCAGGTCGCTGTCGGACAGGCCCGCCACGTGGCGTTCGACGATGGCGCGGATGCGGGCGCGGTCGTC
>JBEEFX010000279.1:0-19630 GCA_041166365.1 Acidimicrobiaceae bacterium | reverse complement strand
GCCGCCTCTGCATCGGTCGATGTCAGCAACGCCGCCACGACCAGAACCGCGATCGACCGTCTGACCGCGGAGCACGGGCCGTGCGACGTTCTCGTCACCTCCGCGGGTATCGCGCGACCTGGCTACTTCGAGCAGCTCGACGACGAGGTGTTCCGCGACCAGATGGAAGTCAACTACTTCGGCACGCTGCACGCCGTGAGAGCGGTGGTGCCGTCGATGATCGAACGCCGCACCGGCAGCATCGTCACCGTGTCGTCCGCCGCCGGCCTCGTCGGCATCTTCGGCTACACGGCATACACACCGACGAAGTACGCCGTGCGGGGCTTCAGTGAGTCGCTCCGAGCGGAGCTCGCGCCGTACGGCGTCCATGTCGGTTGCGTGTTCCCGCCGGATGTCGACACGCCGCAGCTCGAGGAGGAGAACCGCTACAAGCCGGAGGAGACGAAGGCGATCAGCGGAGCGGTGAAGCCGCTGCAAGCAGAACGCGTGGCCGACGAGATCATTGCCGGGATCGACCAGCGCCGGTTCTGGATCACCCCCGACGCCACGACCAAGCTCCTGGCTCGGGGTGGAGGCCTGTTGCGAGGCGTGCTCGCGTCGTCGTTCGACCGGAAGGTCGAGAAGGTCAGAGCGAGGCGGAGTTAGCGAAGCCCACCGAGGCAGAACGCGACGGCGGCGTCCGCCACATCTTCGGGTGATTCGCCGCGCTGATGGATCAGCTCACGCACGAGGTGGCTGATCACTCCGAGGATGGCGTGCGCCAAGACCTCGGGCTCGCCGTCGCGGATCTCGCCGGCGACGATGCCGTCCTTCACGTGCTTGACCGCGTCGGCGAGAGCGACCTCCTGCCCCCGTCGCAGCACCGGAGCGAAGCGCTCCTCGGTCGCGGCGAACTGGAAGAGGTTGACGAGGTCGCGGTGCTCGGCGAACCACGTCATCGATGCGCGAATGCCGAGCTCGATGCGGCGGACGGGGTCGGGCTCGTCGACGATCACGTGTTGCTGCGCCCGGCGCAGGTCCTGCTGGGCATCTTTCAGGATCTCCAGGAACAGCTGATCCTTCGAGGCGAAGTACCAGTAGAAGACACCCTTGCCGACGCCCAGGCCACTCACGATCTCGGCCACCGACGTCGGGTGGAATCCGCCCTCGGCGAACCGGGCCGCGGCGTAGGCCATCAGCTGGTGGCGGCGCTCCCGGCCGCGAGGTGTCAGCTGGCGCTGCTCGGTCATCAGACGCGAAACCTACGGACCACTTGACCGGCCGGTCAAGAACCACAGGTCGCACGAACGTTTCATCGAAGAAACCTGCCGTTCACAGGGCGCTCGTACGGTTTGCCGTCATGGAGACCTACACCGTCCGAGTGTGGCTGCCCGACCGGCCTGGCGCACTGGGTGCCGTTGCCAGTCGGATCGGTGCGGTTCGGGGGGAGATCGTCGGCATCGAGATCCTCGAACGTGGTGGCGGTCGAGCGGTCGACGACCTGGTGGTCGAGTTGCCCGACGGCTCTTCGCTCGACCTGCTCGTCGCCGAGATGGCCCAGGTCGACGGCGTCGACGTCGAACACGTGCAACCCGTCGGCAACGCGCTGCACGACCCTCGGCTCGACGCACTGGAGACCGCGGCGCAGCTCGTTTCGGCCTCGTCGGGGGACGAGCTCGTCGCCGAATTGTGCGAGCGGGCCGTGGTGACGATCGGCGCACAATGGGCGGTCGTGGTGGATCTCGACGCGGTCACGGTGAAATCGAGCGTGGGCCGCGCACCGGAGCTGGCGTGGCTGGCGGCATTCGTGCACGGAAGCCGAAGCTCCGCTCGCGTTGCGGCGATGGAGTCAGGGCCCGACGACGTGCTCTGGGCTCCATTGCCCGCGGCCAATCTCGCGCTGGTGATGGGGCGCGACGGACAGGCGTTCCGCGCCCGGGAGCGTCGCACCGCGGCGGCGTTGGCGCGCATCGTCGATACACGGTTTCGAGAACTCGCCGCTCTCACCGCCCGCGTGAACCACCCGTCGACCTCGCGTACTTAGCGCTCCCAGCTTCGCGACCGCTCCACTGCACGTTGCCATTGCGCGTACTTCGCGTCCGCTACTCCCGCGGGCACGGCTGCGGTGAACTCGGCATCGAGCTGCCAGTACGCGGTGAGGTCGTCGAGCGAGCTCCAGACACCTTCGGCCAGCCCGGCGAGATAGGCCGCCCCCAACGCCGTCGTCTCCTGCACGACCGGCCGAGCGACCGGCACCTGGAGTTGATCGGCCTGCATCTGCAAGAGGAGGTCCATCACCGATGCGCCCCCGTCCGCGCGCAGCGCCTGCACATCACGGCCGGACGCCGCGCACATCGCATCGACGACGTCACGAGTCTGGTACGCCATGGCCTCGACGATCGCTCGCGCGAGATGCGCCTTGCTCGTCCCACGTGTGATGCCGACGATCGTGCCGCGTGCATAGGGATCCCAGTACGGCGATCCCAGGCCGGTGAACGCCGGTACGACGAACACGCCTTCGGTGTCGTCGATGGACGCGGCCAGCGGGCCGATCTCTGCAGCCTCCTCGATGATGCCGAGCCCGTCGCGCAGCCACTGGATCGCGGCGCCGGTCACGAAGATCGCACCCTCGTAGGCGTACGTCGCGGGTCCGCCAGGGGCGAGCTGCCAGGCCACCGTCGTGAGCAGTCCGTCGACCGGCGGCGGGCACTCGTCGCCCACGTTCATCAACACGAACGACCCCGTGCCATAGGTGTTCTTCGTCATCCCCGGGGCGACGCACGCCTGCCCGAACAGCGCGGCCTGTTGATCGCCCGCAACCCCCGAGATCGGCACGCCGTCGAGCCCGTCGAGTCCGCACGCCACCACGCCGAAGCGGCCGGACGACGGGCGCACCTCCGGCAGCGCGCTGACAGGTACGCCGAACAATGCACACAGCTCGTCTGACCACGCGAGCGTGCGGATGTCGAAGAGCATCGTGCGCGACGCGTTCGACACCTCGGTCGCGTGCACCGCGCCGTTCGTGAGCTTCCACATGAGCCACGTGTCGACGGTGCCGACGGCGAGATCGGCGTCGGCCGCGACCCCTCCTTCGCGCAACAGCCACTCGATCTTGGACCCGGAGAAGTACGGATCGAGCACGAGTCCGGTGCGATCGCGCACCAGTGGCAGGTGTCCGGCCTCGCGCAGCTCGTCGCACCGCGCAGCCGTGCGCCGGTCCTGCCAGACGATCGCTCGGTACCGCGGTTCGCCGGTGCGGCGGGACCACGCCACCACCGTCTCGCGCTGGTCGGTGATGCCGATGGCGGCCACCGGCTGGTCGACGGTGTGGACGAGCTCGGCGAGCACCGCGGTGACCGCCGCCCAGATCTCGTTCGCGTCGTGCTCCACCCAGCCGGGATGGGGAAAGTGCTGAGGAAACTCTCGGTAGGACCAGCCAGCGGGCTGGCCGCGGTCGTCGACGGCGAACGCCCGGACCCCGGTTGTCCCCGCGTCGATGGCGATGACCACGGACATGACTGCGCAGCCTATGAAAAGGTGGCGACATGAAAGTTGGAATGCTCACCGGTGGCGGCGACTGCCCTGGACTCAACGCTGTGCTGCGGGCGGCGGTCCGTAAGGCGGAAGCGCACTATCAGGACGAGCTCGTTGGGTTCCGCGACGGCTGGAAGGGTGTGGTCGAGAACCTCACCACCGAGCTGAACATCGAACGCATGCGAGGCACGCTCCCGCGTGGTGGCACGGTGCTCGGCTCGTCACGCACCAATCCCTACAAGCTCGACGGTGGCGTCGACCACGTGAAGCAGACCCTCGCCGAGCACGGAGTCGACGCGCTCATCGCGATCGGTGGCGAGGACACCTTGGGTGTGGCCAGCAAGCTGCACGCCGACGGCATCTCGGTCGTCGGCGTCCCCAAGACGATCGACAACGACCTGTCGGCCACCGAGCTGACCTTCGGCTTCAACACGGCGGTGCAGGTCTGCGTCGACGCCATCGACCGTTTGCACACGACCGCCGAGTCGCACGATCGCGTGATGGTCGTCGAGGTGATGGGCCGGCACGCAGGGCACATCGCCCTGTGGGCCGGAATCGCGGGCGGCGCCACGATGGTGCTGATCCCGGAGAAGCCCTTCGACATCGAGGAGGTCGCGGCGGCGATCGTCCACCGCCACGAGAACAAGAAGCGGCTCGCGTCGATCGTGGTGGTGGCCGAGGGCGCAGTCCCGAAGGACGGCACCTTGTCGACCGCCACCGGAGAGGTCGACGCGTTCGGTCACGCTCGGCTCGGTGGCATCGGCAACGCGCTCGCGGGGGAGATCGAGAAGCGCACGGGCTACGAGAGCCGGGCGGTCGTGCTCGGCCACATCCAGCGCGGGGGCACGCCGACGGCGTTCGATCGCGTGCTCTCGACGCGCTTCGGCATAGCCGCCATCGACACGGTGCACGACGGCGATTTTGGTCAGATGGTCGCGCTGCGGTGTGGAGACATCGTTCGGGTGCCGCTCTCGGAGGCCACCGGCGAGTTGAAGCTCGTCAGCGCCGAGCTCTACGAGGTGGCGAGGGTGTTCTTTGGGTGACGCCGGGGTGCCCCCGCCGATCCCCGCGGCGACGGTGGTGCTCGTGCGCGACGGTGCGGGTGGCCTGGACACGTTGATGCTGCGCCGCAACGCGCATGGCGCGTTCGGCGGCATGTGGGTCTTCCCGGGTGGACGGGTGGACCCGGACGACGGTGAGGACGAGATCGGCGCCCGCCGCGCGGCGGTGCGCGAGACGATGGAGGAGGCCAGCCTGGTCCTCGACCCGTCGCTGCTCGTTCCGTTCGCTCACTGGACGCCTCCGCCGATCGCGCCGAAGCGTTTCGCGACGTGGTTCTTCCTCGCGCCGGCGCCGGAGGGAATCGTGGCGGTCGACGGGAGCGAGATCCACGAGCACGTCTGGGTGACGCCGCAGGACGCGATGCGGCGGCGCGACGCCGGCGAGATCGAGCTGGCGCCGCCGACGTTCGTCACGTTGCACCGCCTGTCGCAGTCGCCTGATGTCGTCAGCGCGCTCCAGGACGCCGCCAAGGGCCCGGTCGAGTTCTTCACCACGAAGGTCATGAAGGCGGCGAGTGGCGAGCCGGTTGCGGTGTGGCACGGCGACGTCGCCTACGACGCTGACGACCTCGACGCCGAGGGAGCGCGCCATCGACTGGCGATGGTGCGCGACGCCTGGGCCTACGAACGGACCTGACCCCGTCACCGACACGAACCCCGCGCTGATCAGGGTGCAGCCGTACGCTGGCACATGAGCTTCGTCGGAACCACCGCGCTCGTCACCGGCGGGGCTTCAGGAATCGGCCGGGCGCTTGGAACCGCGCTCGAAGCGGCCGGCGCACGCGTCGTGCTCGCCGATGTCGCGACGGGTGATGGTGGTGCGTGTCGGCACCTCGACGTTCGGGACGCCGCCGCGTTCGAGGCGCTCGTCAACGAGATCGGGCCTGTCGGCCTGCTCGTCAACTGCGCCGGGATCTCGCTCGGAGGTGCCACGCACGAGATGAGCGCGTCGCACTGGGACCGGATCATCGACGTGAACATCCGAGGCGTCGTGAATGGTGTCCGCGCGGTGTACCCGTCGATGGTCGAGCGTGGCCGCGGCCAGATCGTCAACGTTGCGTCCGGTGCCGGGCTCGTCGCGCCGCCCTTCGTTGCTGCCTACGCGATGACGAAGCACGCCATCGTGGGTCTCTCCACCGCTCTGCGGGCCGAGGCTGCGCTGCATGGCGTGCGGGTGAGCGTGCTGTGCCCAGGCGCGGTTGAAACCCCGATCCTCGACCGGTTGCCGGACGCCGACCTTCCCCCGACCGAGACCGCGCCGGTCACCGCGCGCAGGTACCTCGCCGCGGTGCGACAGAAGCCGGTTCACGTCGATCGCTTCGCGCGATTGGCGCTGAAGGGCATCGAGCGCGATCGGGCGATCGTGGTGGTCCCTGCGTCAGCGCGGTCGCTGTGGTACTTGCACCGGCTGTCTCCAACACTGACGGGCGCGCTCACCAAAATCCTGGCTCGACGTGTCGACCGGACGCTGATGTCACCCCGCCGCTAACTGCGGTTCGGGGACACACGGACATGCGAAGGAATGCCGGATCTCCTCAGGCGATTCGGCAGGGGCCGTGGGTGCCTGGGGAAGCTCAGCGACCGAAATGCGAGCTGAGCTTCCCCAGAGCAAACCACGTCAAGGTCGTCACCATGGACGTCACGTCTCCGTGTCTCCGTGAGCGCGACGTCTACGGCCGCAGGATCGGCAACGTGACCCGAAGGAGATCGGTCTCGTCACCGCTCTTGACGGCCAAGGTGAGCTCGGCCGCATTGTCTGGGAGCGGCGGCGTGAATGCGACGTTGCCGATCCAGCCATCGTGCGGCTGGCCTTCGCCGCTGCTCCCGAACCCGCGGTACACGTTGTCGTGGTCATCGCGAGCCTCGTATCGACCGTGGACTCGCGGGTTGCGACGTCCGTTGCTCGTAGGTATCCACGGCGCCACGAAGTAACGGAGGTTGAACCAGAGTGCTGATTCCTCGAGCGACAGCATGAACATCGTTCCGTCGAGCGCCGCTCCGAGGTGCGCGTTGAGAGGCGTCACGCGCTCGGGACCAGGAGATGGCTGGCTGTAAGCGGCTACGGCGTCAGCGAAGGTCGTGCGGCACCGGGCACAAAAAGGGTCCGCGTCATCGACAGGGGCTCCGCAGCCCTGACAGCCTTCTTCAGTCGACGGTGGCGCCCGCACCACTGACGGAGCGACTTCGTTGACTCTGGCCGGCCATCCGATCAACGGTATGGCACCAGTGGTCGCGCGCACTCCGCTGAGGTGATGCTCGAACTCGATTGTTCGTGCGTCGGCAGGCAGCGGCGGGTGGAAGCGCACCGTGACCGTCCCTCCCTGGATGCCGAACCCGAAGCCGTCATGGACGCTTGCGACGTCGGTCCGAGCGACCCAAGGACGCCTGAGTGAAGCAGGAATGCCGTTGGCTTCGACTGGTCGCGCCTCGAACAGTCGCAAGTCGAACCACCCGTTCCACGCCTCGATCGCGATCAGTCGGGTTGCGGCGACGTCGATGTCAACGTCCACGATCAGAGACACGACGCCCCGTAGCTGATTCGAGCCTGGCTCATTCTGTGCCGCAACGAGCCGCTGGCGCGCTTCGTCGCACCTACGACAAAAGCCGATCGACGTTTGCGCCGTCTCCTTCGTCGTGAACAGCTCACCACAGCGGCGACACTCGGCGGCGGCCACGGGGTGATACTGCCTCGTTGCTGGACTCGACGTTGAGCAATTGATCGACTCCGGGTGTTTGCGCGGATATGCCATCTGGGGGATGTTCGACGCTGCGGGTCGGGGCACCATGCGGCCATGGCCCGATCAGAAATGAACCTGACAGACTCGGATGTGCCCGAAACGGTTGAGTCCGACCTCCCGACCGGCACGGTGACCTTCCTGCTGACGGACATCGAGGGTTCGACGAAGCTCTGGGAGGCGGGCGCCGATGAGACGGCGTCATCCGTCGCCCGTCATTACGAGCTCCTCGACGCGGCCGTCTCGCTTCATGCGGGAGTCAGACCGGTGGAACAGGGCGAGGGCGACAGTGTGGTGGGGGCTTTCTCGAGGGCGTCGGATGCGGTCGCGGCGGCACTTGACGCGCAACGAGCGTTCGCGGAGGAGTCGTGGCCCGCGGGTGGCGAGGTGCGTGTGCGGATGGCGTTGCACACGGGGGAGATTCGCCTGCGCGATGCCGGGAACTATTTCGGTCCGACGATCATCCGGTGCGCGCGTATCCGTGCGATCGGCCACGGCGGGCAGACGCTGATCTCTGACGCGACCCGTGACCTGGTGGTCGACGCGCTTCCTGACGGTGCCGAGCTGCGCGATCTGGGGTTGCATCGGCTCAAGGACCTTGGGCGGGCCGAGCGGATCTGGCAGCTCGTGCATCCCGAGCTTGCTCACCAGTTCCCGCCGTTGCGGTCGCTCGGCGCACTGCCGACGAACCTGCCCGCTCAGGTATCGAGTTTCGTCGGACGCGAGGCCGAGCTCACGTCGGTTCGTGCGGCCATGCGCGAGCATCGTCTGGTCACGCTCACGGGTGCGGGTGGGTGCGGCAAGACGCGGCTCGGGTTGCACGGGGCGGCCGATGAGCTCGACGTTCATCCGGACGGTGTGTGGTACGTGGAGCTCGCTGCGGTCGGTCACGGCAGCGACATCGCCCAGTCGGTGGCTGGCGTCTTCGGGCTGCGGGAGGAGTTCGGCCGCCCGCTCATCGACACGCTCACCGAGCAGCTGCGCGATCTCGATGCGTTGCTCGTTGTCGACAACTGCGAGCAGGTACTCGACGCGGCAGCCCGCATGATCGAGTCGTTGCTGCACGCTTGTCCGCGCCTGCGGGTGCTGGCCACGAGCCGCGAGCCGTTGGGCGTCGCGGGTGAGGTCGCGTGGCGGGTGCCGTCGCTGGATTCGCCGACCGCGGTCGCGCTGTTCGTGGAGCGGGCGCAGCAGGCGCGGCCGGGTTTCGTCCCGGACCGGGAGACGGACGCGGCGATCGGACAGATCGCGGATCGTCTTGACGGGATCCCACTCGCTCTCGAGCTTGCCGCCGCCCGTGTGCGCATGATGCACCCGACTCGAATCGCGGCGGCGCTCGATGACCGCTTTCGGCTGCTCACGGGGGGCAGCCGTACGGCCATGCCGCGCCAGCAGACGCTGGAAGCTTCGGTGGCATGGAGCTACGAGCTCCTCGATGACGATGAGCGGGCGCTGGCGCGTCGGCTGTCGGTGCTGCGTGGCTTCACGTTGGATGCGGCGGAGGCAGTCGGGTGCGATGTCGAGGCCGACCGGTTCGGTGTGCTCGACCTGTTGACGAGGCTCGTCGACAAATCAGTTGTCCAGGTGGACCACGATCACGCTGACGCCAGATATCGGATGCTCGAGTCGGTGCGTCAGTTCCTCCAGGCCCGGCTCGTGGAATCGGGCGAGACGGACGCGGTGCGCGAGCGACACTTCACCTACTTCCTCGACCTCGCCGAGCAGTTGGCGCCGCGGCTCGCCCTTGGTGACGGGCCGGAGAGCCTCGCGACGCTCGAGACCAATCACGACAACCTCGATACGGCGTTGGAGTGGGGTGACGCCGCCGGCGCGACGGACGACATGCTGCGATTCGCGGCGGCGCTGACGTTGTTCTGGGAACTGCGCGGGCATCTCGGCAAAGGCGGACGATGGTTCGCCCGTGTGCTCGGCGACCCCGACGATGACGTGGTCCCGACCGTGGAGCGAGCGCGTGCGCTGTGGGGCGCGGCACACGTTGCGCTCTACGGCGACGACTTCGAGACGATGATGGTTCGGGCGCCCCAGGCGTTGGCGATGGCCGAGACGGTCGGCGACGACTGGGCCGCCGCCCGCGCGTTGAACGCGCTCGGCTTCGCCGAGGTGATGTTCGACCCTGCGGGGGGACGCGCCACTTTGGCGCGCAGCATTCAGCTCGGTCAGGCGATCGGTGACGACTGGGCCGTAGCCGACGGCTGGAAGATGACGACCGTCTCGTACTACGTCGCCCACGACGAATCGGGCGCGGCCGACTCGCTCGAGGCGCTGCGACGCGTCGGCGAGAGTTCTCAGAGCAGGTTCTTCCTCGCCTGGTACTGGGGGGAGGTCGGCTACTTCGCAGCGCACCGCGGCGACTACGCCGCTGCGCACGCCGCGTTCGATCAGTCGGCCCGTTTCTGCCATGTCGTCGGAGACCCGTCGACGGGAGGCTTCACCGAGGCGTGGTCGCTCGACGCTCGCGCGGCAACCGGTGACCGAGCCGGGGCCGCCGCCGGACTCGAGGTATTGCTGGCCCGCGCCGCCGCGTCGGGCAGCGGTCTTTCCGTTCCCGAGGCGGTCAACGCCCTCGCCGACATCGCCCTAGCGACCGGCGAGGTCGGCACGGCGTGCGCGCTCCTCGAGCCGGTGATCGACGCGATTCGCAAAGACGGACCGCCGACGTGGGTGGCCCAACTTCTCCGGACGTTCGGCGCGGCGAAGCGGATCGCGGGCGAGCTCGACGCCGCGCAAGCCGCGCTGCACGAGGCTGCGGGGCTGGCCGCGCCTGTCGGCAATGATTGGCTCCTCGCGCTGACGGAGTACGAACTCGGGCTCGTCGCTCACGCCCGCGGTGAGCCGATACACGCTGAAGACTTGCTGCACGCAGCCCTCGGCCGCCAAGCGCGCCACGACCTGCGGCCCGGAATCGCGGCGACGCTCGACGCGCTCGGCGCGCTTGCTCTCGACGCAGAGAGCACAACCGAAGCCGTACGTTGCTTCGCCGCGGCCGACACATTGCGCTCGGAGATCGGGCTCGCGACCCGACCCATCGAAGAAACGCGGCGCTCGCAGCAGATTGCGCTGGCCCAAGACCTCCTCGGCGCGGAGACATTCGAACGACACTGGGCCGAAGCAGCGAACCTTCCGCTCGGCGACATGATCGAGTACGTCTCGCGAGCGCGCGGCGAACGCAAGCGACCCTCCGCCGGCTGGGACAGTCTGACTCCGACCGAGCTGCGGATCGTCGCCCTGGTGGCCACGGGACTCACAAACCCACAGATCGCCGACCGGATGTTCATCGCACGCGGCACCGTCAAGGTGCACCTGAGCCACGTCTTCACCAAGCTGGAAGTCTCGACACGCGCCGAGCTCGCCACACGAGCAACCAAGCGAGGACTCGCCGAAACCTGATCTCGACCAGGACAGGGTGCCCTTGGTGGCGGCCTGCAGGCCTGAGGGCGTCATCGCGTCATCGCGTGATCGCGGCGGAAGCCGCGTCGTCTCGCCGTGCCGAACGCCGTCACCTGGCTGGTTGCAGCGACTGGAAGTCCGACCGGCTCAGCGGACCGGACTTCTGACCCACGTCCGTCAACGGCTGTACGTCCTGGGCATTGCCGTTCGCGTCGACGACCCGAAAGCGCACCCCCGACGTGCTGATGTCGGTCAGCGTGTACACGAGCTGACCGAAGGCGTGCTGTTGCTCCGCCCCCGAGATCGTCAGGATGGCATTGCTCAACGTCACCACCAGGGTCGTGCCGTCGCTCTCGATGCCGACGATCTGCGTGTCCTTGGGAATCGCCGTGGTGATACCGACGGGGTCGCTGTCCGTCACGCCTTTGATGAGCTCGTTGAGCACCGTTTGCGGCTCACGATCGGGTACGCCGCGGTTGACGGCGCGCAGCAGCACGCCGTCGAGGAAGTACAGCTGGACGAACGCTCCGCCTGGAACGTTCGGCGTCGGCGTCGGCGTCGTCGTGCTCGGTCCGAGCAACTCGAACGGCACCTTGTCGTCGGCGATCTGGCGCGGCGCGTTGTCACGTGGAAGCCCGCACGCGGCCGCCGCGACCGCGAGGCACAGCACCAGCAGGACTAGCAGGCGCCTCATGTCAGGAGCACCGGAAGCTCGACCACGAAACGCGCGCCAGGGCTGTCCTCCCCGCGTTCTTCGACCCACACGCGTCCTCCGTGCAGGCGGACATGCTCGGCGACGAGAGCGAGACCCAGGCCGACACCTTCGCCGCTGCCACGCCGGCCTGCTCCGCCGCCTCGGGCGAACCGTTCGAAGACGATGTCGCGCTCGTCGTCCGGGATGCCGGGACCTTCGTCCTCGACGGCGATCTGCACGAGGTCGTCGACTCGACGCAGGCTGACCGACGTCGCCCCGTCGGCGTACTTCTGCGCGTTGTCGAGCAGGTTCGCCACGACGCGTGCGAGCCGCCGCTTGTCGGCCTGGACCACGACCGCGGCCAGCTCGCTGTCGAGCTCGACGGGCACCTTCGCGCCGCTCCCGGACGCACGGACCGCTTGCATGATGAACTCTGCGAGCCGGATCTCGTCGAGCTCGAGGCGTACCGCGCCTGCGTCGTAGCGGGAGATCTCCAGCAGGTCTTCGACGAGTTGCGAGAAGCGGCCCACTTCGGCGCTGAGGAGGTCGAGCGCGGCCTGCGATCGTTCGGGCATCTCGTCGCGCCGCGTCTCGAGGATGTCGACCGCCGCTGACAACGTCATGAGCGGCGACCGCAGCTCGTGGCTCACGTCGGACGCGAAGCGAGCGTCACGCTCGATGCGGTCCTGGAGCGCTTGGGCCATCTCGTTGAACGATGTCGCGAGCACGCCGAGGTGCGGATCGTCTGTCGCCTCGAGGCGGGTGTCGAGCCGCCCGCCCGCGATTGCCTCGGCGGCTTGGCTGACGTCGGCCAACGGTCGCAAGGCGCGGCGCCCGGCCCAGAAGCCGATGCCTGCGCCGGCGAGCGTGGTGAACACCGATGCGCCGAGCAACGAGATACCGAGCGACTCGAGCGTGCGCTGGAGGTCGTCGACCTCGACGAGCTCGTAGTACTCCGCCTTGACGGCGGGGATGGGGATCCCGACCGCGACCGCCGGCTTGCCTTGCAACGAGAAGGTCATCCGCGCCGCGTGGCCCCCTTGCACCGTGTCGCGCAGGGAACCCGGGATGTCCTTGTCGCTGATCTGGGCCGTGAGGCTGAATGCCCGGCCCTCGAACAACACGACGGGCCGGGATCCGGCGGGCAGCTGCAACGAGGGCAGCAGTTGATCCTGGATGTGCTCGAGGTCGCGGCCTTGCAGCCCGTTCTTCACGATGTTGGCGTTCACGTACACACGGCTCAGGACCGCGGACTCGCGTTGGTTCAGCAGGTTCGCCCGTGTCAGGGCGAACGTCGTGCCCGCGAGGATGGCCGACAGCAACATCGCGCCGAGCGCGAACGCCATCGTGATGCGCGCTTGGAGGCCGAGCGCACGCGGGCGCAATCGTGCCAGACGCGTGCGAAGCCTGGTCAACCTTGCCGCTTGTTCAACCCTGGAGCTTGTAGCCGAGGCCGCGCACCGTTGCGACGTGGCGCGGGTTCGCTGGATCTGCCTCGATCTTCGTGCGCAACCGGCGCACGTGCACGTCGACGAGACGACCGTCGCCGAAGTAGCCGTAGCCCCACACCCGCTCGAGCAGCACCTCGCGGCTGAACACGCGTCCGGGGCTCGACGCCAACTCGCACAGCAGCCGGAACTCGGTCTTCGTGAGGTGCAGCTCCGTCCCCGCACGTCGTACGACGCCGGCATCGGGGGTGATCTCGAGATCGCCGAATCGCATCGTCGTGTTGCCGGACTCGGGCTTGCGGGCCCGGCGCATGAGCGCCCGAATGCGCGCCGACAGCTCCTTGGGGGCGAACGGCTTCGTCAGATAGTCGTCGGCACCGGCTTCGAGCCCGGCCACCACGTCGTGCGTGTCGGCGCGGGCCGTGACCATGACGATCGGAACGTCGCTCGTGCGCCGGATCGACCGGCACACCTCGAACCCGTCGACGCCCGGGAGCATGATGTCGATGAGCACGACGTCGCTCGGGTGGCGAGCGAAGGCCTCGAGCGCGTCCTCGCCGGTTTCTGCCTCCTCGACGACCCACCCCTCGTCCTCGAGGGCCATCTTGACGGCCGTGCGAATGCGCTCGTCGTCCTCAACGGCCAAGATCCGGGTTCCCACTACGCCCAATCCTTCCACTTCCGGGGAGGACCGGGAGTGAGGGTCAGCCGAGACTGTCGACCTCGGGCTCGCGCTCGAACGCCGAGAGGAGTGCGAGCTGACCCGCGCCACCCTCCGTGCGGTAGTGCAGCCCGTCCGGGAGTTGGGCGCAGATGTCACGGCAGCGGGACAGCGCAATCGCGCCGTCCGCGGCGAAGGACACGAGCACACGGAGATCGATGTCGATGCGGGCCGGGTCGTGCAACAACTCGCTGCGGACCGTGTCGACGAGCGAGGTCCCGGTGTCGGCGTCGAGGTGACCCTCGAGGGCGATCGTGACGTTGCCCTGCTCGGCGCTCGAGCGGACATTGCCGCCCGAGGCCCAGCCCGATCCCACGTGTCCCTCCACGCTGCTGGAACTCATCCGATCACCCTGGCGCGGCCACCCGTCCGGATGCCAGCCGACACGGTTTCGATCGTGTGACGATCGGCGGGATCCTCGCGTTCTTCACGCGGTACCGGCGCCTGCCGTGTCGAGAAGTGCACGAAGCGGCTCGAACAGGCCACTCGACGTCGCCAGGACGAAGTCGCCGGACGGCGGCCCGCCGGCCAGATCACCGACGGTCGCGCCGGCTTCTTGGGCGATGAGCGCGCCGGCGGCGAGATCCCAAGGGCCCAGCCCGCGTTCGTAGAACGCATCGAGGCGCCCGCAGGCGACGGAGCAGAGGTCGACCGCGGCGGCGCCCATCCGCCGGATGTCGCGCACCTGCGGGAGCACCTCGGCCAGGACGTTCGCCTGCCGCCGCCGGCGATCGCGCTCGTAGGAGAAGCCGGTACCGACCAGTGCGGTGGCGAGGTCGTGTTTCGTCGAGGCGTGAACCGGCTCGCCGTTGCGAGTCGCGCCGCGGCCTCTCGCCGCCTGGAACACATCGTGATGCATGGGGTCGTGCACGACCCCCACGACCATCTCGCCGTGCTGCTCTGCGGCGATCGACACGGCGAAGCCGGGGAAGCCGTACAGGTAGTTGGTGGTGCCGTCGATCGGATCCACGAGCCAGCGAACGCCCGAGGTGCCGGCGTGGTCAGCACCTTCTTCGCCGACGATGCCGTCGTCGGGCCGAGCGGCACGGAGTCCGGTCACGATCAGCGCCTCCGAGGCACGGTCCACCTCGGTGACCATGTCGGTCGGCGACGACTTGGTGGAGACCTCGACGCGACGGTGCGTGAGGCCGTCGACCATGAGCGCCGCGGCCCTCTCGGCCAGGTCCGTGGCCACCGCGAGCAGCTCGTCGAGCAAGTCCTCCACCACGGACACCGTAGAGTCCGACCGGTGCTGGTGGATCTGCGAAGCGACACGGTCACCAAGCCGACGGCGGCCATGCGCAAGGCAATGGCGGAAGCCGAGGTGGGCGACGACGGCTATGGCGAGGACCCGACCGTTCGTCGCCTCGAAGAGTTGTTCGCGGCGACCGTCGGCAAGGAAGCGGCCGTGTTCGTGCCGTCGGGGACGATGGGCAACCAGATCGCCCTGCGGCTGCTCGGCCGGCCCGGTACCTCGATCGCGATCGGTCGCCGTCAGCATCCGGTGATCTACGAGCAGGGCGCGGCCGGGATGAACGGCTGGTCGCAGTTCGATCTGCTCGACGACACCGAGGGAATGCTCTCCGTCGATGCAATTGCTGACGCCATCGAAGCGCAGCAGCATCACTGGCTACCGGTCAGCGCGGTCTGCGTAGAGAACACCCACATGCCGGCCGGCGGCGTGCCATGGTCGCTCGCGCGACTCGAGGGGGTCGCGGCGCTCGGCCTGCCGATTCATCTCGACGGGGCGCGCCTGTTCAACGCGTCGGTCGCAACCGGCGTCACGCCCGCCGAGTACGCGAGCGCATCGACCACGGTCATGTGTTGCCTCTCGAAGGGTCTGGGCGCGCCGGTGGGGTCGATGCTCGGCGCGACGCGCGAGTTGATCGACGGAGCGCGCGCCGAGCGCAAACGGCTCGGAGGGGCGATGCGTCAGGCCGGGATCATCGCCGCGGCGGGCCTCGTCGCGCTCGAGCAGATGGTCGACCGGCTGTCGGACGATCACACGCGGGCGCGCGCGCTCGCCGAGGCGGTGGCCGAGCGGTGGCCGTCGTGCGGGCTCGATCCCGCGACCGTGCGAACGAACTGCGTGGTGTTCACCCACCCGGACCCGCACGCGCTCGTCGCCTTCCTCGGCGGTGAAGGCGTCGCGGCCGGCACGATCGCGCCGCGTACGGTGCGCTTCATGACCCATCTCGACGTCGACGACGCCGGTGTCGAACGGGCGCGCAAGGCGGTGTCGGCGGCACCGTGATCCTCGCCGATCGACCAGAGCGGGCCTTGGCGATCTTCGCCCATCCCGACGATCCCGAGGTCGCCTGCGCCGGGACCCTGGCGGCGTGGATCGCGGGTGGCAGTGAGGCGCATCTCGTCATTGCGAACGCGGGCGACAAGGGTTCGAGCGATCCGGCGGCCAACCCGAAGGAGCTCGCCCGCGTGCGCAAGGCCGAAGCCCGAGCCGCGGCGGACGTGCTCGGCCTCGCGTCGCTCGAGACCTTGGCGTGCCCCGACGGCGACTTGGAGAACACCAGCGAGCTGCGCGGCCGGCTCATCGCGTTGATCCGATCGATTCGCCCCGACGTCGTCATCGCGCCCGACCCGACCGCGGTGTTCTTCGGCGACAGCTACGTCAACCATCACGACCATCGCGCGCTCGGGTGGGCCGTGCTCGACATCATCGGATCGATGGCCGGCGGCGCGCTGTACGTCCCGAAGGCCGGCACGCCGCATCAGGTGGCGACGCTGCTGCTGGCCGGGACGCTCGAACCCGATACGTGGGTCGACATCGGCGCCTCGCTCGACGCGAAGCTCGCCGCGCTGCGCTGCCATGCGAGCCAGCTGGACGGCGGGGAGGATGTCGTCACCGCTCTCGTGGAAGCACGAGCGGCCGACGCAGGACGCGCCGCCGGCGTTCGCTACGCCGAGGGGTTCCGCCGCTTGTCGTTCCGCTCCTGAATGGTCTTCCATTCGCCCATGGCACGGAGCGCGAGCACCGAGACGACCGCGACGCCGACGGCGCCCAGGACCGCGCCGACCAGCCCGCCGAGGCTCTTGTTCGTGGAGCAGTCGCCCGCGCACTGCAAACGGGTGACCGAGAAGCCGATGAGGCCACCGCACAGGCCGCCGGTGAGGATCGCGGCGAAGGCCAGGAAGCGGGCACCGCGCGAAGGCAGTGCGGACGGAATCGCGGGTTCGTCGCTCACGTCGGCATGTTCGCGTTAAGACTCTGTGGGTGCGCAATTGGACGGTGGCCGGCGGTCTGGTCGAGAGCGACGCCGGCCTGCTGCTCGTCCAGAACCGCCGGCGCAACGGCAGCTTCGACTGGAGCCCGCCCGGCGGGGTGATCGAGGTGGCGGACGGCGAGTCGGTCGTCGATGGGCTGACGCGCGAGGTCGAAGAGGAAACCGGCCTGCGCGTCACGGAATGGGCCGGCCCGCTGTACGAGGTGCGGGCGGAGGCGCCCGATCTGGGATGGACGCTGCGGGCCTCCGTGTACCTGGCGGTGACCTACGAGGGCGAGCTCGTCGTCGACGACCCGGACGGCATCGTCGTCGACGCCCAATTCGTGTCGCTCGACGATTGCGCCGTGCATCTCGAGCAGTGCCACCCCTGGGTTCGCGAGCCGTTGGCCGAATGGCTCGACCTGCGTTGGTCGCACACGGAAACGCGGCCACCGTTCGGTTACCGCGTGGTCGGGGCCGACGTCGCGTCGATGACCGTGACCCGGTTGGAGTGACCCGGCGGTCTACCGTCCGTGCGTGCGGATGGCGCTGGCCGGGCTCGTCGTCGCGGTGGCCATCGTCGCCGTCGGGCTGGCCCGCGGTGGCGGACCGGACTGGTTCCTGCACCTCGGCCAGCAGAGCCCGGCGTTGCCGCTGGCCCGCCACGTGCTCGGTGACGACGTCTCGGTGCCGCTCGCGGACCGCCACGACGGCGAGACGTTCTGGGTGCTGGCCCGCGACCCGCTGCTCCGGCAGGGGACAGACACCGGCGCGAACTTCGACTGGCCGGCCTACCGATCGCAGCGGATCATGTACCCCTGGTTGGCGGCGCCCTGGCGTGTCTTCGGCGAGCAGTCGCTCCTGTGGGGCCTCGTGCTCACCAACGTCGTCGCGGTTGCCCTCGGCACCTTCGCGCTGACTCGGCTCGCGCTCGTCTCGGGATCGTCTTGGAAGGCCGGCTTCGCGTTCGCGCTCAACCCCCTGGTCGTCGTGGCCCTGCTGTTCGACCTGTCGGACATCGTTGCCCTCGCGGCGCTGGTCGGTGCCGTTCTGCTCGTGCATCAACGCCGCATGGGTTGGGCGATCGTCTTGGGGTGTGTCGCGGTGCTGGCGAAGGACACGTCGTTGATCGGGCTGCTGGCGGTTGGCGCGTTGACCACCCGCGTGCGCGTGCGCGACCGCGTCGCGTTGTTCGCCGTGCCCGGCATCGCGGCGGCGGCGTGGGGGCTGTACGCCCGCTGGCGGTTGGGATGGCCGCCGTCGGTGGCCGAAGGGTTCACCGTCATCCCGTTCAAAGGCTTCGTCGACGCCTACCGCGATGGCTGGAAGCCGACGGCCGACTGGGGCAACGCGGTCCTCGGTGTGCTGCTGATTCCGCTGGCCGTGTTGATCGTGGAGCGATGGCGCCGTGATCGATCGCTGGTGATGACCGCGGCACTGCCGTACGCCCTGTGGGTGCCGTTTCTCAGCGCACTGGTCGTCGACCTGCCCCAGAACGCCGTGCGCGCGATCGGGCCCGCACTGTCCTTCCTCGTCGTCGATCTGTACCGGCAGACGCAGCCGGCGTGAAGCGACGGCCGCACCCAGCGGCGATCCTGCTGGCCGTGCTGTCTGCCGCTCTCGCGGTGGAGGCGATCCTGTCGGTCTGGTGGGGGATGGAGCTCGACAGCCCCGACCTCAGCTACCTCGCGTTGATGATCGACCGTTTCGGCCGGGTGCCCTACGCGCAGACCTTCGATCCGAGCGCGCCTGGCTCGTTGTTGTTCCATCTCGCGATCGGCAAGAGCGTCGGGTACGGCGAGATCGCGTTCGGGATCGTCAACCTGCTCTGGCTCGGCGCGTTGCTCTGGCTCACGTGGCGCTTGATGAGTGTCATCGGGCGACGCGTCGCCTGGGCCGCGTGCGTGCTCGTCGGGCTCGGCTACCTGCAACATGGTCGCGACATGTCGTTGCAGCGCGACTACGTGGCCGTGTTGCCGATCGTCGCCGCTTGCCTACTCGCGTCGAGAGCGGAGCGGGGTCACACGCTGCGACGCGCGGTCGCGATCGGGATCCTGTTCGGCGTCGTTGCGACGATCAAGCCGCAGCTGGCCCTGGGCCTTCCGTTCGTCGTCGTGTACCTCGTGAGTGGTGCCGAGGAGATGCACGGCGCCGAACGCGGGCAGCGGTCGCGCTCCGCGGCGAAGCATCTCGCGTCGGCGTTGTTCGGTGCCGCCCTTCCCGTCGCGATGGTGTTGGTGTGGGTTGCGGCGCTGGGCGGTTGGCGCGCGTTCACCCAGTACTTCACCGAGTACTTGCCGTTGTACTTGAACCTCGACGGCGATCATCACGCGCTCACCTCGGGCGAGCGTCCGCTGTACCTCCTGACGGGCGTGATCACCCTCGGCGGGCTGTGGCTCTGGGTGTTGCCCGCCGCGCTCGGCCTGTACGCCGGCCTCGCTCGCGGCGCCCTCCAAGGTCCGGCCAGGCGATTGACCTGGCTGCTCGTCGGCTTGGCCGGTGTCTACGCGGTGTATCCCGCGCTGTCCGGGCAGTTCTTCGACTACCACTGGATGCCCTTCCAGCAGTTCGCACTCTGCCTCGCCGCGCTCGTGCTCGTCGAGCCGTTCGTGCTGTCGACCGGTGAACGGGCGCCGAGGTGGTTCGGTGCGGCCGTGCTCGGCGCCATCGCGGTCCTGGCCCTGCGACCCGCGCCCGAGGCGATCGACCAGCTCCGAGATCGTCACGTGGCGCCGGCGGAGGAAGGCCGGGCCGATCAGATCGCGGCGTTCTTGCGCACCCATCTGCAACCGGGGGACTCCGTACAGCCCCTGGACTGGGTCAACGGCG
>JBEEFX010000278.1:0-20123 GCA_041166365.1 Acidimicrobiaceae bacterium | reverse complement strand
GGCGCACCGCGGGACGATGCGCGGGACCAGCGCGAGCGCGGCACCGGCGACACCGAGCGCGACGGCCAGCCAGCGCGCCGACGACGTGCCCGTCAACTGCGGGGCGGCGTGCAGGCCGAGCAACAGGGCAAGCGGCAGGATGACGGTGACCGGTCGACGAGGCGACACGCTCGCCGCGATCGCAACGAGCGTCGCGCCCACGATCACGGCCGCCGCGCCGCGATCACCTCCGGATCGCACACCGGCGGCTGCCACTACGACACCGATGCTCAGGGCCGCGATCGTGAGCCGGCCCGCGTCGCGTGTGAGGGTGAGCAGCACGACCGACGCGGCGACGGCGAGCACCGGCCCCACCGCCGACGGCTGCCCGGGGACGCCTGACGCGATGCCGCACAGGACCACGGTCACCATCGCGGCGACCACCGGCGTACGGGCTGATGCCCGCACGCCGACCGCCAGCAGGGCCGCTCCCGCGGCCGCCGACAAGGCGAGGTCGTCGGGGGCGAGCCGCGAGACGCGGGGATGCTGCCCGGCGACGAGGAGGACAACCGATCCGGCGGCGGCGAGCGCGCAGCCACCGGTGGTCCAACGCCGGTCGGCGTTCGGCAACGCGACCGCCACGGCGAGGACCACGGCGGCCAGCGGCGCGAGCAACGCGGCAACCAGGAGCGCGTCCGCCCAGGCGCTCGATGTCATCTCGCGATCCCGGCACAGAGCAGGGCTACGGCGCCGCTCCCGATCGCGAGGACGGGAAATGCCCGCCACCGCGCGAGCAGCGTCGTCGCGGCCACGGCGACAGCGCTGGCGAGAACTCGCAAAGCGACTGCTCCACCCGGTGCGGGGCCGACGACGAGATCAGCGGCGGCGATCGCGAACGGCGCCGTGGACAGCGCTGAGACGAGCGTGCTCGTCCGATCGAGGGAAGACGCGGCCAACAACAGCGCAAGCGCTCCGAGCCAGGCCGACGCCACCGCCGCGGGCGAACCGGTCCAACCCGCGGGTCCCAACACGGCCTGCGCGCCGGCAATGGCTCCCAGCGCCGGCGACCCCCAACGCACGAGCGCCGCCGCGAGCGCGCCAGCAGCCGCAAGCCCCGAGGCGCGCCGCCCTACACCGAATCCGAGCAGCAACGCGAGGACGACCACATCGCCACGGGAGGTCGCGGCCAACACGAGTGCCGCCGCCAGGAGAACGACGCGCGCCGCCGGCCAGGTGGTCCGCGGGAGCGGAGCAGCTGGTTTCGCAGGCGGCGGCGGCTCTTTGCTGCGTACGCGAACGCGGAGCCGTCCGGTTGTCGGCTCGGTGCTCAGGAGCGGCGGCCTCGCCCGAGGGGAAAGGCACGGGCGAGGTGATTCCACGAGCACTCGGGACAGACCTCGACCACGTAGCACGCGAGGTCGTCGGCGCGCCGGGACAGCTTGGCGAGCTCGTCCTTCGAGGTGATGCACCGCCCAAAGGCCGGCAGCCGCGGGCCGAACACGTACGACACGAGCACGACGTTGGTGGCCTCGCAGATCGGGCACTCGATCGACGTCGGGTCGCCGCACTCGCGGGCGGCCCGAACGAGCTCGGGGTGAGCGTCGCAGACCTCGTGCTGGGCGAGGCGCTTCTTGCGGAACTCCGAGATCAGGGCCTGGCGCGCCAGCCGGTAGTCGACGGTGCCGGGCTGGGTGACGGTGACCCCGCGGATCGCATCGGGCCTGAACATCTGGGCTCGGAGGATACCTGGCCCGCCGGGCCAGGGCTCGCACGCCATCGGCCGGACGATGCTTGACGTACCTTGCAACCTCTCGTACGATCGATACATCGATTCGATACGTCGAGTCGCTATGCTCCACCCCTGCACCATGATCGACCTCGCCATCCTCGGCCTCCTCAAGGAGCAAGAGCTCCACGGCTACGAGCTGCGCAAGCGGCTCGGCGACCTGCCGGGGGCCCGCTCGGGCGTCGTGTCCTTCGGTTCGCTGTATCCGGCCCTCGCCCGACTCGAGCGGTCGGGCGTGGTGAAGGCGGTCGAGGCCAACACCCGCACGGACAAAGCGCTGCCGTCCAGTGGGTCGCTCGCCGGTGAGCTCGCGGCGTTCCGGGCTCGGCATCTCCCGAGTGCCGGCGGCCGCAGCAAGAAGGTCTACGGCATCACCCCGCAGGGCGAGGCGCATCTCCTCGAGCTGATCACCGATCCCCAACCCGCCGACGAGCGCACCTTTGCGTTGAAGGTCGCGTTCTGCCGGCACCTCCCCACCGAACAACGCCTCGAGCTGTTCGAACGGCGCAGAGCGGAGCTTCTCGCTCGCATCGCCGAACGTCGTCGCGGCCCCGACCGCACGCTCGATCGCTACCTCCGCACGCTGCGCGAGCGCGACGACGCCAACTTGTCACAGGACCTCGCTTGGCTCGATCGGCTCATCGCCGTCGAGTCCGGCCATGCAACGGAGGACGACCCCTCATGAGCAAGACCCCGATTCGTCTCGCGATCGCCGGTGTCGGCAACTGTGCGAGCTCACTGCTCCAGGGCATCGAGTTCTACAAGGACGCCGACCCGAACGAGCGCGTTCCCGGCCTCATGCATGTGGAGCTCGGCGGCTACCACGTCCGCGACATCGAGCTCGTGGCCGCCTTCGACGTCGACGCCGACAAGGTGGGCATCGACACCAGCAAGGCGATCTTCGCCGGGCAGAACAACACCATCAAGTTCAGCGAGGTGCCGCACCTCGGCGTCACCGTGCAGCGCGCCCCGACGTTCGACGGCTTCGGCGAGTTCTACCGCGAGACGTGCGAGGAGTCGCCGGCCGAGCCGATCGACGTCACGCAGGCGTTGCGCGACTCGCGCGCTGACGTGCTCGTGTCCTACCTCCCCGTCGGGAGCGAGCAGGCCCAGAAGTACTACGCGCAGGCCTGCCTCGACGCCGGCGTGGCCTTCGTCAATGCGATCCCGGTGTTCATCGCCTCCGATCCGGAGTGGGCGGCCAAATTCGAGGCGGCCGGCGTTCCCATCGTCGGCGACGACATCAAGAGCCAGGTCGGCGCCACGATCGTGCACCGCACGCTCGCCCGGCTGTTCGAGGACCGGGGCACCACGATCGACCACACCTACCAGCTGAACTTCGGCGGCAACATGGACTTCAAGAACATGCTGGAACGCAGCCGCCTGAAGTCGAAGAAGATCTCGAAGACGCAGTCGGTCACGAGTCAGATCGATCAGGGGATCAGCGACCACGACGTGCACATCGGCCCGTCCGACCACGTGCCCTGGCTCGACGATCGCAAATGGGCACTGATCCGCCTCGAAGGCCGCAACTTCGGCGACGTCCCCCTCACCGTCGAGCTGAAGCTCGAGGTGCACGACTCCCCCAACTCGGCGGGCGTCATCATCGACGCGGTGCGCTGCGCCAAGCTGGCCCAGGACCGTGGGATGGGTGGACCGGTCACCCCGGCCTGCCAGTACTTCATGAAGTCGCCGCCGGTGCAGGTGCACGACGAAGAGGCCCGCGACGCACTCGAGGCGTTCATCCAGGCTCGACTCTGAGACACTGTCGAGGTGAGTGAGTACACCTCGGCGGAATCCGTCGGTTCCCCCCTCGGGCGGACCGAGCCAGCAGCCCTCAACGCGCGGTCGTTCACCGCGTGGCCGGCCTGGGTCGACCTGTCGCTCGACATCGTGCAGTACGGGCCCGACATCCCGAGCGAGGCCGAGCTGCGCCTGCTCGGCAACCTCGAGAACAAGCGTGTGCTCGAGCTGGGCTCCGGCGGTGGACCGAATGCGGTGGCCATGGCCAAGCAGGGCGCACGCGTCATCGCGGTCGACGATTCAGAGGAGCAGGTCTCGCACGCGCGCCGGCTCGTCGAGCGCGAAGAGACCAAGATCGAGCTCCGTCACGGCGATCTCGCCGACCTCGCGTTCGTGCGGGCCGACACGATCGACGTCGCCCTCAGCGTGTACGCGCTCGGCGCGGTCGCCGACCTCGATCGCGTGTTCCGGCAGGTGCACCGCGTGCTACGGCCCGAAGCGCCGCTGGTGATCTCGTTGCCGCATCCCGCTTTCCGCATCGTCGACGCCTTCGGCAACCCACCGATCCTTCGCCGCTCGTACTTCGACCACACACCGATCCCGTGGGTGGTGGGTGCCGAGACGGGCACCGATCATCCGCTCACGATCTCCGACCTGTTCACGAGCTTGAATCGCGCGAACTTCCGGGTCGACACCGTGCTCGAGCCCGAACCCGTGAAAGCCGCGCCGCGCGGCCGTCATTGGACCGAAGCGATGCGCTGGGTTCCGTCCACACTCATCGTTCGCGCCCGCAAGCAGGGCATCTGAGCCTCGAGACAAATCACTCGCCCTTCGGGCTCGCTCTTTTGTCGGTGTCAGGCGGCCGCCTGTCCTACGTCCCAGCGGCGGCTCGCCTGACTGGGCAGCAAGCGCTCAAACGCGGCCCGGCCTCGTTCCCCACCATTCCTTCAGACGGCGCGTGGCTTCCGCTTCGCCGAGCTCACCGTCGTCGAGGCGTAGCTCGAGCAGCCAGCGCATGGCCTCCCCCACCTCGGGTCCGGGGGCGAGACCGAGGACGCGCATCACGGCGTTGCCGTCGAGCTCCGGACGGATGGCGTTGAGCTCTTCTTGCTCGCGCAATCGCGCGATCCGCTCTTCGAGCGCGTCCATCCGACGCGCCAGCGTCTTGGCGCGTCGTTCGTTGCGCGTCGTGCAGTCGCACCGCGTCAGCTCGTTGAGGTCGCGCAGCAGCGGACCCGCGTCACGGACGTACCGGCGCACGGCGCTGTCCGTCCACCCGCCGTCGCCCTCGCCGTAGCCGTGGAACCGAAGGTGAAGGAACACGAGTCGGCTGATGGCATCGATCTCATCGGTGGGATACCGCAGCGCGGTCAATCGCTCGCGCGCCATGCGCGCGCCGACCACTTCGTGATGGTGGAACGTCACGCCGTGCGTGCCGACCGAGCGCGTCTTCGGCTTTCCGACGTCGTGCAACAGGGCCGCCAAGCGAACGAGCTTGTTGGGCGTACCGTCCGGCTGGCGCGGCGCGACGTTCGCCACGACCGCGATCGTGTGCTCGAGTACGTCCTTGTGCCGATGGATCGGGTCCTGCTCCAGGCGGAGGCCGGGGATCTCCGGCAGGAACTCGTCGAAGAGCCCGGTGTCGTGCAGGAACCACAGCCCGGCGGACGGATCGTCGACCACCATGAGCTTGTCCAGCTCGTCACGGATGCGTTCCGCGGAGACGATCTCGAGTCGGTGTCGAAGCTGCGCGATCGACGTGCGCAGCGCGTGATCGGGTTCGAGGCCGTAGCCCGCGATGAAGCGCGCCGCTCGCAGCATGCGCAGCGGGTCGTCGGTGAACGACTGGTCCGGGTCGAGCGGTGTTCGCAGGCGATGGCGCACCAAGAGATCGCTGCGGCCGTCGAACGGGTCGACGAGCTCGGGATCCGGAAGCGTGAGCGCCATCGCGTTGACGGTGAAATCGCGGCGCGACAGATCCGCCTCGATGGCGTCGGAGAACTCGACGGTCGGTTTGCGTGAGTCGGGGTCGTATGCCTCGGCGCGGTGCGTGGTGATCTCGAATTCGCGCCCGTCCTTCTTGGCGCCGATCGTCCCGAAACGCTCGCCCTGGGTCCAGACCGCGTCAGCCCATCCGCTCAACAGCGCTTTGGTCTGTTCCGGGCGGGCGTCGGTCGTGAGGTCGATGTCGGGTTGTTCGAGGGGACGGTCCGACAGCAGGTCGCGCACGATCCCGCCGACGAGATACAGCCGGTGCCCGGCCGCGGCGAACCGCTCGGCCAGGGGCCGCGTCTCCTCGAGGATGGGCCGCAGCCGCTCCTGGATCACGGGAGCGAGGGTAGTGGCGCCCGAAAACGGCGCCCGCTACTCAATACGCAGACGCGAGCCCCGCCTGTTGCAGCGCGATGCGGAGATCCTCGGGCTGGCTCGCGACGGACAGCGCGTCACGAAGGCTGACGAGGCCGTCCTTGAACAGCGTGAAGAGCGCCTGATCGAACGTCTGCATGCCGTGGTACTCGCCTTCGGCGACGATGCGCTCGAGGGCGCTCGCCCGATCGACGTCGACGATGCAGTCGTAGACCTTCGGTGTGTTGATCAGTACCTCGACCGCGGCGGTCCGGCCCTTGCCATCGGCTCGCTCGAGCAGGCGTTGGCTGATCACCGCTCGCAGCGACGAGGCCAAGAGATGGCGCGCCTGCTTCTGATGGTGCGGCGGATAGAAGTCGATCACGCGGTTGATGGTCTCCGCCGCGTTCTGGGTCGGCATCGTGGCAAGCACCAGATGCCCGGTCGACGCGGCGGCGAGCACTGCCTCGAGCGTCTCGAAGTCGGCCAACACGCTCACCACCAACACGTCGGGGCCTTGGCGGAGCGCCCGCCGCACCGCGTCCGCGGCGTCGTGCGTGTCGGTCCCGATCTCCCGCTGGCTGATGATCGACTGCTTGTCGGTGTGCAGGTACTCGACCGGATCCTCGATCGTGATGATGTGGGCGGCGCGGTTGTCGTTGATGTGGTCGATCAGCGCGTTGACCGTCGTCGTCTTGCCCGACCCCGCCGGGCCGGTCACGAGGACGAGCCCGCTCTGTTCGGCGGCGAGCCGTTCCACGACCGGCGGAAGGCCCAGCCGCTCCCATGAGGGGATGCCAGGTACCACCCGGCGGAAGACGATGGCCAGCGACCCGCGCTGCCGGTAGAGGTGCACACGGAACCGGCCGAGACCGGACACGCTCAGGGCGTAGTCGAGGTCACCGCGCTCCTCGAGCTCGGCGACGCGATTGCGCGGAACGATCTCGTCGGCCAGCGCCTGCGTCTGCGCCACGTCGACGGGCGGGAACGGCGCAGGCTGCAGCCGGCCATCGATGCGGACGTGCGGAGGCGCACCGACCTTGACGTACAGGTCGGAGCCCCGCATCTCCATCAGGTATTGCAGGAGCTCCTGGAGCTCGGCCACGCGTGCATCCTCAGAGTTGGGTACACCTCATCCATCGATCGCTCGACCATGGATCTTGAGCGCGGCGTCCACAACAGTTCTTCCGAATCCGGCGGAGGTGGGCTTTTCCGGGCGATAGCCGACTCCGGCCAAGGCGGCGACGCAGGATCCGGACGACGCGGCGAGGGCGTCGAGGTCGTAGCCACCCTCGAGGAAGCCGACCACTCTGCGTGGCCCGACGAGGGCGAGGAGCCGCTCGGTGAGCAGGCCGTAGTCGCCGCTCGCGAGCCCCATGTCCGTCAACGGGTCGAGGCGGTGCGCGTCGAAGCCGGCCGAGATGAGCAGCCACGTCGGCCGCCACGCGTCCGCGTGCGGCGCGATCACCTCGTCGACGGCGGCGAGATACGCGTCGCCGGCCGTCCCTGCCGGGAACGGGAAGTTGATCGTTCGGCCCGCGGCATCGCCCCGGCCTGTGTCCTCGAGCGCGCCGGTTCCCGGGAACAGCGGCCACTCGTGCATCGAGACGTACGTGACGCGCGGGTCGTCATAGAACAGGTCTTGGGTGCCGTTGCCGTGATGGGCGTCGAAGTCCACGATGAGGACGCGCTCGCCTCGCTCGGCCAGCGCGGCCGCAGTGATGGCGACGTTGTTGAAGAGGCAAAATCCCATCGCACGATCCGCGAGCGCGTGATGGCCGGGCGGCCGCACCGCGCAGAATGCGGCATTGCCTTCGCCGCGGTCGAGCCGTTCGACCGCGTCGAGCCCGGCGCCCGCCGCGAGCAGCGCGACGTCGAACGACTCCGGGCTCGCGCCGGTGTCGGCGTCGAGTCGCCCACCCCCTTCTCGGCAGAAGTGGTCCACGCGGTCGACATACGACGCGTCATGCACGCGCTCGAGCTCAGCTCGCGTCGCGGGACGCGGCGCGAACGGCACCAGGGCCTCGCCGAGGCCAGCGGCTTCGACGCCCGCGATGACCGCGTCGAGACGAGCCGGCCGTTCGGGATGCCGGCCGCCGGCAAGGTGATCGAGATAGCGCGCATGGGTGGCGAACAGCACCGGCACGGCCGACGAGGGTACCGCCACGCCGTTCACCATCACGTGGGCCGACCTACGCTCCATCAGCGTGAGCCTTGACCTCGTGCGCTGGGGCGCCGACCGACTGCGGGTCGGCTCCTGGCGAGGCGACGCCCGGATCGCCTACATCGCGCCGCTGGCCGACGGGGCACCCGCCACCGTTGATGCCGTGCACCGATGTTGTGACGTGCTGGCCGGCCGGGGCTATCGCGAGGTCATCACGGCGGCGCTCGGCCCGGCCGAATCGCGCGGCTTCATCGAGGCCGGCTTCGCCGTGCGTGAGCGGCTGCATCTACTGGCCCACGACCTGCTCGACCTGCCGGTCGCGCCGTCCGCATCCCTGCGTCGCGGACGTCGCGCTGATCGCACCGCCGCGCTCGAAGTCGATGCTCGGTCGTTCGACTCGTTCTGGCAGCTCGACGACGGTGGTTTCGACGAGGCGATCGCCGCCACCCCATCCAGCCGATTCCGCATCGCTGACGACGGCGAGCAAGTCGTCGGGTACGCAGTGTCGGGACGCGCCGGACCGCGAGGGTTCCTGCAGCGGTTGGCGGTCGATCCGTCACACCAACGCCGCGGCCTGGGCCGCGCGTTGGCCATCGACGGCCTGCGCTGGATGAAGCGGCGCGGCGTCGACCGGGCGATGGTCAACACCCAGGAGCGCAACGACGGAGCACTCGCTCTGTACGAGCACCTCGGGTTCCGGCTGCAACCGGGTGGGTTGGCGGTGTTGCAGATCGCTCTGGCATGAAGCGCCTGGTCTCGGTTCCTCTCGTGCTGCTCGCATTCGTCGCGTTCGCCGCGTCCGGCGCCGCTGAGTCCCGCGCTGCACTCCAACCGCGTTCCGACATCCTGCAGCTCGTCAGCCAAACGCCCGTCGTGGAGCCGGAGGCCGACCTGACGATCCGGCTGCGCGTCACCGCCGCGCCGGCGGGAGCGCAGATCCGAGTCGACATACGCAGCCGCATCCCCACTCGATCCGACTTCAAGGCCACGCTGGCCGGCAAGGCGACCCGCACCCGCGTGGCCGGCCCGTTCCTGAGCCCCGCGACGCCCGACGCATCGGGAATCGTCGTGGCGACGGTTCCCACGCGCGACCTCCAGGCCGAAGGCGTCTATCCGATCACCGTCGACCTGCTCTCGGACAAGGGATCGCCGCTCGACAGCCTCCTCACCTTCATGGTGCGCATGCCGCTGAGTCGCGAGTTCGGTCCGCTCGGCGTCGCGATCGTGCTGCCTGTCGGAGCTGCTCCCGCGTCGCGGGCCGACGGGACCACGACGCTGGACACCGGTGAAGCGCAGTCGGTGCTCAGCACCGCGTCGGTGCTCGCGGCACACGCCGGCCTGCCCATCACGATCACGGCGACCGCCGAGACCGTCGACGCCTTGGAGACCACCACCGCCGACGAGCTGCGCCGGGCGGTCGCCGGACGACAGCTACCGCTGGCGCCTTACGTGCGGTTGCATCCCGCCGACTGGCTGGCCGCGGGCCTCGCCCCTGAGCTGGCGCGGGAGTTCGACCGCGGGGTCGCCGACATCCGCAACCGGCTGGCGTCGCCCGACACCTCCACCTACATCGCCGACGAGCGACTCACCCCCGACGCGGCGCGGGCCCTGCATGATCGCGGTGTCCAGTCGCTGATCGTCCCGGAACGAGGGCTCGCACCGCTCGACGAGCGGCTCTTCAATCGCACGTTGACGCAACCGTTCCTCGTCAACAGCGTCGACGGTGTCCAGGCCGCGGTCGCCGACGCCGCGTTGAGCGCGCACGCGGGCGAAACGGGTGACCCGATCCTCGATGCCAACCACCTCGTCGCGGATCTCGCCGTCCTGTACTTCGACAATCCGCCGGACAAGCGCGCCGCGGTCGTGGCGTTCACCGACGACCAGCAGGTGGATCCCAAGCTGCTCGACGCGGTGCTGGCCGCGCTCGACCCCGCGACGAACCGCATCCTGCAACCGGTGTCGGTCGCCACCATGTTCGCCTCGGTGCCGCGCGCCGGGTCGAGAGGCGAGACCAGCGGCCGCGGCACGCCGTTGACACGCACCCTGGCGCCGACGGCGGGCGCGAACCTGTCCGACTTCGCAGCGGAGCTGCACCTCACCGAGGCTGACCTCGGCTCATACCGCAGCATGGTCACCGTCGACAATCCCCTCGCCGCCGAGTTCGAGCGTCGGACGCTCGTCGCGGGCTCGGCCGACCTGACCGCTTCCGATCAGGCTGCGCACCTCGAATCGGTGCGCGCGTCGATCCGCGCCGAAGCGGCGAAGGTGCAGCCGGCCCCACGGCAGACGATCAACTTCACCGCGCGCGATGGCGTCATCTCGCTCACGATCCGCAAGACCGCGGGCTATCCGGTGAAGGTCCTCCTGCATCTCCAAGGCGAGAAGCTCGAGTTCCCCGGCCACGAGAACGGGTTCCTGGAGCAGACGCTCACCGAGGAGACGACCCGCGTCTCGCTGAACGTACGCACCCGCGCGTCCGGCGACTCGCCGCTCGACGTCACGGTGACCGCACCCGACGGGCACCTGGTGATCGGCCGGACCCGCGTGACCGTGCGTTCGACGGCGTTCTCGGGCGTCGGGCTCGTCCTTTCCGTCGGTGCCGGGACGTTTCTCGCTCTGTGGTGGCTGCGCCACGCCGTCGCCGAGCGCCGCGAGCGCCGCAATCGCCTCAAGCATGCGGCGCGTCCCGCTATCGAGCCCTAACCTGCGTGGCCCATGGCTGCCGTACGCATCGTCACCGACAGCTCCTGCGACCTCACGGCCGACGAAGCCGAGCAGCTCGGCGTCGACATCGTGCCGCTGTCGATCCGCTTCGGCGACAAGGAGTTCACCGACCGGGTCGACCTGAGCGTCGACGAGTTCTACCAGCGGTTGAACGAAGCGGACGAGCTGCCGGAGACGGCCGCACCCGCTCCGGGCGCATTCGAGCAGGTGTTCCGGCGAGCAGCGGAGAACGGCGCCGACGCCGTTGTCTGCATCAACCTGTCCGCTGACCTCTCGGCGACGATCCAGTCCGCACAGAACGCCGCTCGCGCCGTCAGCGACACGATCGATGTTCGCGTCATCGACTCCCACTCGATCACCGGCGGGCTCGGCTCACAGGTCATCGCGGCAGCGGAAGCAGCTCGCGACGGGGTACACGCCGACGACATCGCCGCGATGGTCGACGACATGGCGTCGCGCACCCACGTCCTCGGCGCCCTCGACACCCTCGAGAACCTGAAGAAGGGTGGCCGGATCGGCAACGCCCAGGCGCTGCTCGGCAACCTGCTGTCGATCAAGCCGTTGATCGACGTGAGCACCGGGAAGGTGGAAGAGGCCGGCAAGGCGCGGACAAGGAAGAAAGCGTTGCGGTGGCTGGCCGATCGTTTGCTGGAGCAGCCGGCGGTGGAACGCCTCTCGGTGTGCCACGGTGAAGCGCCCGATCTGGACGAATTCCTCGAGATGCTCGCACCACGATTCCCGCGAGACGAGATCCGCATCGCGCTCATCGGGGCAGTGATCGGCACTCACGGTGGGCCCCGGGTCATGGGCGTGACCTGGCAACAACCCACCGGGGCACAGACCTGACTGACCACTCCTCCATCGGCACGCACGCCGGACGCGTGCTCAGCGGTCGGTACCGACTCGACCGCTTGATCGCCACGGGCGGCATGGCACAAGTGTGGGAAGCCACCGACGAGGTCCTTGCTCGCCGCGTGGCCGTCAAGGTGCTCCACTCGCATCTCGCCGCGGACGAGTCCTTTGTCGCGCGGTTCCGGCGCGAAGCGGTGGCCGCGGCCCGCCTTTCGCATCCTTCGATCGTCTCGATCTACGACACGTGTGCCGACGAGGACTGCCAGGCAATCGTCATGGAGCTCGTCGAAGGCTCGACGCTCCGGGAGTTGCTCGACGAGCGCAAGTGGCTCGAGCCCGGACAAGCGGTGACCATCATCTCCGAAGTCGCAGACGCGCTCGAGACGGCGCACCAGGGCGGTGTGGTGCACCGCGACGTGAAGCCGGCGAACATCCTGTTGTCGCCTGACGGGCGAGTCCTCGTCGCCGACTTCGGCATCGCCAAGGCGGGCGGCGACCTCACCACCACCAACACGACGCTCGGCACCGCCAAGTACCTCGCGCCCGAGCAGGTCGAAGGCAAGCCCGTCGACGCGCGCACCGACGTCTACGCGCTCGGCGTGGTGCTGTACGAGACGCTGTGCGGTCGCCCGCCGTTCGCCGCGGACACCGAAGCGGCCACGGCGTTGGCGCGTCTGCATCAAGAACCGATGCGGCCCCGCAACGTGCGCGCCGGCGTGCCGAAGGCGCTCGAGGACGTGGTCTTGCGTGCCATGGCGCGAGAGCCCGACGACCGGTACCCGTCTGCCGCCGCCTTTCGGGCCGCGCTGCTCGCTGCGGGCCGCGGCGCGGCGCCGTCCCAACCGTTGACGATCGCTCCGCCGCAGGGAGCGGGGAGCGACGCCACCGTCGCGACCGGCGCGCCACGACGAGCGGATCACACCCCGCCAGGAAATCCGCCGACGTTCGTCCGCACCGAGCGGGGCTGGCTCGTCCCTACGGTCGTGATCGTGCTCGTCGCTCTCGCGCTCATCGTGGGTGGCGTCCTCGTGGCCGGCGGTGGCGGTGTCCCCAGCCTCCCGGGACTCGGCGGCGGCAACGACAACCCGACGGCCACCAACGCGGTGACGCTGACCGGCGCGAAGGCGTTCGATCCACCGCCGGGCGACGGCTCCGAGAACGACGACGAGGCGCCCAACGCGATCGACGGCAAACCGGAGACGTTCTGGCAGACGCAGGGGTACAACGACCCCGCGATCAAGATCAAGCCCGGCGTCGGCCTGTACGTGACGCTCGCCCAGGCGATGAAGCTGAAGACCGTGAAGATCAGCTCGCCGACGAGTGGTTGGTCCGTCGAGATCTACATCGCCGACAGCCCGAAGCCCGACCTCGCCTCGTGGGGCGACCCCGTGGCGCAGAAGGAGGGCATCGGCGCCGGCACGGTCACGCTCGACGTCGGCGGACGCGACGCGGGCGCGGTCCTGATCTGGATCACCAACGTCGGCACCTCACCGGATGACTCCGGTCGCTTCCACACCCAAATCGCCGAGGTCAGCGTGGGTGCGAACTAACTTCGGGCCATCCGGGGGGACCACGACGACGCGACGCTCGTGTCCGCCGCGCAAGCGGGCGACCGGGACGCGCTCGACACGTTGCTGCGCCGGCATCACGACCGGCTCTTCGCCCTCTGCCGGCGGATCATGGGCAACCAAGCCGACGCCCTCGACGCAACGCAGGAAGCCCTGATCGCGGTCGTCCGCGGCCTGCCGCGCTACGACGGACGGGCCGCGTTCACCACGTGGTCCTACCGGGTCGCGACCAACACGTGCCTGGACGAGTTGCGCCGCCGGCGCCGTCGACCCGAGCCGACGACGACCGAGGATCGCCCCGAGCTCGAGAGCGACTCGGGCTCGCCCCGCGTCGACGAGCAGATCGTGGCTCGCATGACGCTCGACGAAGCCATGCAGCACGTTCCCATCGAGTTCCGGGCCGCGGTGATCCTGCGGGACGTGTGCACGCTCGACTACGCGGAGATCGCCGAGGTGCTCGACATCCCTCCCGGTACCGTCCGATCCCGCATCGCTCGCGGCCGGGCCCTGCTCGCCAATCGCCTCAGCGGGAACCCATCACCCGCACCCGATCGTCGAAAGCCTGCACATGAGTGAGTTCTCTGCGGACCGGGACGAGCTGGCCTCGGCCTACCTCGATGACGACGCCACGGCTGAAGAACGCGCGCGTGTCGAGGCCGATCCGGCACTGCTGGCCCGCGTCGAGGAGTTTCGGGCGGTCCGCGACGAGCTCGCGGCACCGGTCATCCCGCCCACAGCGCAGCGGGACGCGGCCATCGCTGCCGCCCTTCTCGCGCCGAACGTCGTCGAGCTCGACGTCGCGCGTTCCCGACGACGCCTGCGCATCGTCTCGATCGCCGCGGCGATCGTGTTGGTGCTCGGCGTGGCCGGGGTCCTGATCCGCGCCGCCGGCACCCAGAGCCAGGACAAGTTCCAGACCGTGGCCGGGTCCGTCGGCTCCACGAGGGCCGACGGGGCGGCGGCCGAGCAGGCGCCACAGGCGGCCTCGGGCCCGGCGGGGAGCACCGGGTTCGTCGTGAGCGGTCGACCCACCCTCGGCTCGTTCGCTGATCGCTCGTCGCTCGTCACCGCCACGCAGGCGCAGGTCCACGACGCGACGGTCGACCAGAAGCAGGCCGCGTCGCAGTCGGCACCGGCAGTCGGCGGCACCGGATCCGCGACCACAACCACGCCGGCCTGCGTCGTGCCGGCTCCGGCCGACGCGGTCAACGAGGTGTACACGGCAACCGCTGTCCTCGAGGGCCGGCCAGTCCAGATCGACGTGTTCACGATCGCCGACGGTTCACTCTCGCTCGTGGTCACCGACACGGCCAGTTGCGCTCAGGTGTTCAGTCAGCCGGTGTGACGTCGTCCGTCGGTGTCACGTCGTCAGCCGGTGGGGCCACGTCGTCGTCCGGCCGGCGCCAGCCTCCGGTCCGCCCACCGGCCGCCAAGGCCCCCACGGCCATCGCCAGCCACGCTCCGGTCGGGAACGGCCGCAGCCCTTCGCCCGACGACACCCACGCCGCCCACGCCAGCGCGCCGGCCACCAGCCCGGCGGTGATCACCCCGATCACCGGGGCACGTCGCGCCCCGACCTCGATCACGATCTCGGAGACGACGAGGCCGAACAGGACACCGGCGCCGATCGGGGTCGCGCCGCTGAACTCGTACTCACCGAGAATGAGCGCGCCGAGCGCACACGCCAGCGCGGCGCACAACAGCCCCAGGATCGGCCTCATTCTCAACGCTTTGGGGAAGGCACGGCCTGGTGAGAAGGCATGAGTCGGAGACTACGCTGCCGCCCGTGGCCCAACCCGTCGACCTGTCCACGACGCGCGTTCGCACGGACGACTGGCCCGTGCAGGCGACCGACACGATCGTCAAGGTCGTCGGAACCGCCAGCGGCAAGGTCACCGGGCCCGTCACGACCGCCGCTCGAGCCATCGTGTTCGGGCTCTTCGCTGCCATCCTCGGCACCGCAGCCCTCGTGCTCGTGTCGATCTTGCTGGTACGGCTGCTGAACAACTACCTCCCGGATTCCGTGTTCGGCGAGGAACATGTATGGGCCGCTCACTTGTTGATCGGGCTCGCGTTCAGTGGTGTTGCGCTGGTCCTGTGGGCCAAGCGCAAACCCCGATCAGACGAGGGGTAGTCGGCAATGGCAGCAGACGTACGCGAAGTCGTCATCATCGGATCCGGGCCGGCCGGGCTCACCGCCGCGATCTACACGGCGAGAGCCAACCTGGCTCCGCTGGTGCTCGAAGGCGAGCCGTCCTCCACCAGCGACCAGCCCGGTGGCCAGCTGATGCTCACGACCGATGTCGAGAACTATCCCGGCTTCCCCGCCGGCGTCATGGGTCCGATGCTCATGGCCGGCTTCCGAGAGCAGGCGGAGCGCTTCGGCGCCGAGCTGCACATGGTCAAGGCCTCCAGGGTCGACCTCTCCGCTCCGCCGTTCGGCGTGTGGGTCGGTGATCCCGACACCGTGGAGCCGACGTACCTGGCCAAGACCATCATCGTCGCCACCGGAGCCCAGGCGCTGATGCTCAACGTGCCGAACGAACACCCGCTCATCGGTTACGGCGTCTCCACGTGCGCGACGTGTGACGGGTTCTTCTTCCGTGACCAGGACATTGCCGTGGTCGGCGGCGGCGACTCGGCCATCGAGGAGGCGAACTTCCTCACGAAGTTCGCGAACACGGTCACGCTCATCCACCGCCGCGATCAGCTGCGGGCATCGAAGATCATGCAGGATCGGGCGAAAGCCAATCCCAAGATCAAGTTCCTGTGGAACCACGTCGTGCACGAAGTGCTCGGCGAGAAGAAGGTGGAGGGCCTGCGGGTCCGCGACACGCAGACGGGCGCCGAGAGCAACCTAGCGGTGAGCGGCCTCTTCGTGGCCATCGGGCACGTGCCGAACACCGACCTCTTCAAGGGTCAGCTGGCGATGGAGGACAACGGCTACCTCGTCACCGGTCTCGGCGAGGGCGAGACGTCCACCAACGTCGACGGCGTCTTCGCCTGTGGCGACGTGCAGGACCACATCTACCGGCAGGCCATCACCGCCGCCGGGTCGGGTTGCATGGCTGCCCTCGACGCCGAACGCTGGCTCGAAAACCACTGAGTTCCGACAGAGCCTGCGCCGGGGCCGACAACCCGGAATGCAGGCACGCTCTACGGGGTTCCTTGACCGTTCGCCCAACTACCCATGGAAACGAGAGGCATTGCAATGGCTGAGGGCATCAGCACCCTGACCGACGCCACCTTCGACGAGGAGATCGGCGCCGCCTCCGAGGTACTCGTCGTCGACTTCTGGGCCGAGTGGTGCGGTCCGTGCAAGATGATCACCCCGATCCTCGAAGAGATCGCCGTCGAGCAGGTCGGCAAGGTTCGGATCGCGAAGCTCAACGTCGACGACAACCCCGACGCCGCCCGCCGGTACGAGGTGATGAGCATCCCGACGCTGATCGTGTTCCGCGATGGGCAGCCGGTGAAGCGCATGATCGGCGCGAAGGGCAAGGGACAGCTCTTGCAGGAGCTCGACGAGTTCATCGCCTGATCTCTGGCCGCGCCGAGCGGTAGGTTTCACGACCCGGGTCACCTCGACCCGGGTCGTTTCGCGCTTGTGACCACCTCTCTCCCGCTCCGTCCCGGTGCCTCCGGCGAACCTGTTCGTGACGTGCAGCGCCGGCTGACCCGTCTTGGCTACGACCTGAGCGCCGACCCCGCCGCGCACTACGGCGCCGCCACCGAACAAGCCGTGCGGCGGTTCCAGGAGCAGCGGGGCCTGCGGATCGACGGCATCTGCGGACCGCAGACGTGGGGCGCTCTGGTGGAAGCCGGCTACCGGCTCGGGGTGCGGCTGCTGTACCTGCGGGCACCGATGCTGCGGGGCGACGACGTCAGCGAGCTGCAGGAAGCGCTGGGTGCGCTCGGGTTCGATGCCGGCCGGGTCGACGGCATCTTCGGCCCGCGCACCGTGACCGCCCTCGAGGAGTTCCAGCGCAACGCCGGTCTCACGGTCGACGGCATCGGTGGACCGGACAGCGTGGCCGCCCTGCGCCGTGTCGTGCGCCCCACGGGCAGCTCGCCGCCAGTGGCCTCGGTCCGCGAGACGCAGCGGCTCCTCGACGCTCCCCGCGAATTACGGGGCCGGCGGGTCGGCATCGGGGAAACCGGCGGTCTGGCGGCGCTGGCTGACGCCGTCGGCCGAGCGCTGGTCGAAGCGGGTGCGGTCGCGACGGTGCTGCATCACCCGGACGAATCGGTGCAAGCCGGCGAGGCGAACGCCTTCAACGCCGAGGCCTTCCTGTCCCTCGCGGTGTGCGACGAGCGACGCTGCTCGACGGCCTACTTCGCCGCTCGAGCCTTCGAGTCGATCGGTGGTCGACAGTTGGCCGCGCTCGTGCTCGACGAGGTCGGCGGCGACGTGTTCCCGCCGGCGGGCGACGCCACCGGCATGCAGCTGCCCATCTTGCGGGAGACACGCATGGCCGCCGTGGTGTGCGAGGTGGGCCCACCTGGACTGGTGGTCGAGCACACCGCAGAGGTCGCCGAGAGCTTGACCCGGGCCTTTGCCCGGTGGGCCCGTGGCCCTGTCAACCCCTGACTAGCGCGGTCTACCCACAGGGAAATGCACAGGATGTGGACAACCTGAAGGGGAGGTTCACCTCAACTCTCAACTACGAGTTGAGAGTTTTGTCCGGACCGGTGATCAATCGATAGATGCGTTCGAGGTCTTCCAGATCGGCAAAGTCGATCACGACCTTGCCCCGCCGCGGACCGGCCGTCACGTTGACGCGGGTGTCGAGGTACTGGGAGAAGAGCTCCTCCAGCTCGAGCAGGCCGGGAGCTCGCAGCTTGCGGGTGCCCACGCTGTCCGTCGATGCCGTCGATGCGGTCGCTGTCGCCGGTTCGCCCCGGGCCCGAACGGCTTCCTCGACATCGCGCACCGAGAGGCTGTCCGCCACCGCCCGGCGGGCGAGCTGCTCTTGGTAGGCCCGATCGGGCGTGCCGAGCAGCGCCCGCGCGTGCCCCGCCGACAGCTGGCCGTCGGCCACGAGCTTCTGGATCGCCGGCGGGAGCTGGAACAGGCGCAGCGTGTTGCTCACCGCCGCCCGGCTCTTGCCCACGCGAGCAGCTACTTGATCGTGCGTCAGATGGAAGTCCTCGATGAGCTGCTGGTACGCCGCAGCCTCCTCGAGGGCGTTGAGATCGGCGCGATGCAGGTTCTCGACCAGCGCCTGCTCGAGCGACGTCGTGTCGTCGACCTCTCGGACGATCGCCGGCAGCGAAGGCAGACCGGCCCGCTTCGCCGCTCGCCAACGGCGCTCGCCGGCGATCAGCTCGTAGGTGTCGTCGGCCTTCGGCCGCACGAGCACTGGCTGCAACACGCCGAGCTCACGAACCGACGCGGTGAGCGAGGCCAAGGCCTCCTCGTCGAAGCCTTTACGTGGTTGGTTCGGGTTGGTGCTGATGGCGCTCACCGGGAGTTCGAGCAGGGTCAGCGGACCCGAATCGGAGCTGGCGATCTCCGAGGGGATGAGCGCCCCGAGCCCCTTACCCAGTCCGCTGCGGCGTGCCACCAGTGATCTCCTTTGCCAGCTCGCGATAGGCGATCGCCCCTCGCGAGGAGGGATCGAACGCGGTGATCGGCTGCCCGTACGACGGTGCCTCGGACAGGCGCACGGTGCGCGGCACGACCGTGCGGCACACCTTCTCCCCGAAGTGTGCCCGAACCTCTTGCACCACTTGATCGGACAGCTTCGTGCGGGCGTCGTACATGACGCACACGATGGCGCTGACCTCGAGTGCCTGGTTCAGGTTCTTCTGCACGAGGTTCACGTTGCGCAGCAACTGGCCGAGACCTTCGAGGGCGTAGTACTCGCACTGGATGGGGACGATCACCTCGGTGGCCGCGGCCAGGCTGTTGACGGTGAGCAGGCCGAGTGAGGGCGGACAGTCGATGAAAACGTAGTCGTAGTCGGAGGCGACCTCCTCGAGTGCCTTCCGGAGCTTGAGCTCTCGGCTGAATGCGGGCACCAGCTCGATCTCCGCACCGGCCAGGTCGAGGCTGGCGGGGGCCACGAAGAGGTTCCGTACCGACGTGGCCTCGATGCAATCGTCGATCGACGCATCATGCAAGATCACGTCGTACATCGAGGACTGCAGGTCGCGGGTGTTGAGCCCGAGGCCGGTCGTGGCATTCCCCTGCGGGTCCATGTAGACCACGAGCACCCGATAGCCCAGGTCGGCCACGGCGGCACCGAGGTTGACGGCGGTGGTGGTCTTGCCGACCCCGCCCTTCTGGTTGGTGATCGCCATGACTCTCGGCAAGGGCCGGATGAATCGGGCAGGATCGGGCTCCGCCACGGGTGCGGTCGCCTCGATGGCCGCCGGCGCAGGCTCAGTGGCGGCGGAGGTACCGGCCTCGGCAGGCGCTGACACCGCCTCGACCAGCACTTCTGGCACCTCTGGCGCTTCCGGGGCCCCTACTACCGTCTCGTCGGGAGTCTGCACCTCCGGGCCGGGCTCTGGAGCGGAAGTCTCGATGGGCCCTTGAGGTTCGGCGCGTAGTCGTTCGAAGATCGCTTGGCCACGCGAAACGAGATCAGAAGGGGCGTCGCTCACGAGAAGCGAATCATGGTGCGTCGGTGAGGTCCGGTCATGGAATACTTGTGGTCATGGGCCCGTTTCACGTGAAACGCGACGACTCGAGCGCAGCGGGCGAGGTTCCACGTGGAACGTCGCCGGCTACCACAAGGGGCGTTTGACGGGGATGCCGACCCGACGAGGGAACCGGTCCGGCGTGGGTTCGGCCTGCTCGAGGAGCCGGACGGCGCCCACTCGGCCCTGGTCGCACAGCCCGAGAGCGGCCAGCGGCTCCGATGGCCAACGCTCATCACCTCCGCTCGGCGGCTCGCTCACGAGGAGGTGGCCACCGACACACAGAAAGCCGGCTGCGCACTCGGCGGTCACG
>JBEEFX010000277.1:0-38125 GCA_041166365.1 Acidimicrobiaceae bacterium | reverse complement strand
GACCCATGAGCACGCGATCGCGGTGGGGCACGAGCGGAGCCTAGGTTGACTCGGTGATCCGCCGCGCCGCTGTTGTGTTGTGCGCGGTGGCGTTCATCGGTTGCAGCCGCGACTCGTCCGAGAGCGTCGACCGCTCGAGCGAGCCCCCGAGCACGACCACGAGCACGACGGCCCCGACGACAGCGTCGACGGTTCCGCTGTCACCGGCGAGGTCACCGCAAGACGCGGCCACCGTGTTCGTCACCGCGTGGCGGAACGGCGACCGCGCCGCGGCCATGACCATCGCGCTCTCCTCGGCCGTCGACTCCGCCTTCGACGCCGGTGAGCCGGGTTCGCTCGAGAACCGAGGGTGCAATCACCCGCCGGTCGAGGGGCCGGTCTATTGCGTCTACAAGACCGCGGTGGGCGAGGTGCAGGTGCGGGCGCAACCGGTGCCCGACGGCTGGATCGTCGACCAAGCCATCGTCAGCGCCCCGTGATCCGTCGTCCACGGCTCAGCGAGCACACGGGGTGACGTCCGCGGGCCGGTGACGCGTCAGTCGAGGAGGCTGAGCGCGAGTCCGTCGAGGATGTCGGCTTCCGATACCAGGCACTCGTCGAAGCCCCAGTGACGGAAGATGGCCACGAGGATGCAGCAGCCCGCGACGATCACGTCGGCCCGCTGCGGATCCAGCCCGGGGTTCGCGACTCGATCATCGTGCGACTCGGTGGCGAGGGTGCGGAACACGTCCTCGGCGGCGGCGCGCGTCAAGTGGAAGTGATGGATGCGCTCACGGTCGTACTCGGCGAGACCGATCTCGACCGCCGCGACCGTGGTGATCGTTCCGGCGAGGCCGACGAACGTGCGGGCCTCCGACGCGCCCGGCACCTCGCGGTCGACATCGTCGAGATAGGCGTCGATCAGCGAGAGCGCGATGCTCAATTCGTCGGCGCGAGGGGGGTCGTGATGCAGCTCCTGCTCGGTGATGCGCACGCATCCGATGTCCACGCTCAATGCGGCTTCCGGCTGGTCGGTGCCGACGACGAACTCCGTGGAGCCACCACCGATGTCGACGATGAGAAATGGCCCGTCCGCGGGATCCAGATCGGCCGTAGCGCCGCGAAACGAGAGTCGGGCTTCTTCGTCGCCGGAGAGCAGCTCGGGCTCGACACCGACAATGCCCTTGGCCACCGAGAAGAAGTCCTCCCGGTTGGCGGCGTCGCGCGCCGCCGATGTCGCGGTGATGCGCACGCGCTCGACCCCGAGCTCGTCCATCGCCGCCCGATACTCGCGCAGCACGTCTGCGGTGCGCTCGATCGCCTCGGGCGCCAGCAGCTTGGTGGCGTTCACTCCTTGTCCGAGACGCGTGATGCGCATGCGCCGGTCGAGGATGGTGAAGCCGCGGGGTTCGGTTGACGACTCCGCGATCAGCAGACGCGTGGAGTTCGTTCCGCAGTCGATGGCGGCAACTCTCATGCGGGATGCTCGAGGTGGTCACTCACCCACCGGCCGACGGGGTCGTCACCGCCCGCGAGGAACCAGGCGTAGTGCGCGTGCAGGCACTTCACGCCCGTGCGCGTCCCGCCGACGCCTCCGGAGGGTCGCGGGCCTGCGGTGTGCTCGGGCACGGCGGCATCGCGTTCGGCGCGATAGCGCTCGTGCGCGGCGGCGAGCTCCTCCGGGTCCACGACGCGGTTCGCCTCGCGAACCCCGCCCTGCGACTCGAGGACCGAAACGAGACGGCGCTCGGGTTCACCCACGAGCCAGTAGCGCGTCGCCATCGGCGTGCCGTCGTCGAGGATCGGCGGATTGCGAATGACGACGGGTGAGCCGTCGGCGTGCCGGACCACCACCTCGAACGAGCTGCGAGGCTCGCGACCCAGCAAGCTCGCGACCGCGGCGCGATCCGCGGCTACGGACACCGCTACTGCCCTTTCGCGATGAGCTCGATGCGGTTGCCGGCCGGGTCGTAGGTGAATCCGCGTCCGCCGGTCTTGAAGACGTCGTCGGCCGTCTGGAACGCCGCGCCGACCTCGCCGAGCCGCACACGTACGGCGGACAGGTCGTCGACCATGACCGCGAAGTGTTGGTCGGGATGCGGTGCGCCCTCGCGCTCGGAGAGGTGCAGCTGTGTGCCGTCGTCCATCTCGAGCCACACGCCGGCGCGCTCGCCATCGGGTCGCGAGATGCCCTGGAAGCCGAGCACGTCGCGGTAGAACGCCGCGATCGGCTGGCTCCGTCCTGGCGGAACCGTGATGTTCACGTGGTGGAGCTTCGTCATTTCTTGCGGCGCTTGAGGAGCACGCGCAGCAACCAGAAGATGGCGATCACCCCGAGCACGGGCGCGGCGCGCTTCGCGACGGACCCGCCGGCGGTGTCGATGAGGTTGATCGGCTCCGGTTCGACCGACTCGATGCGCCGGGCGGCCGACGGGACGGCCGCGGGTGTCGGCGTCACGACGGGCGCATCGGTCGGCGCCGGATCGGAACCGAGCACGCTGCCCTCGGGAACGCCGATCGCCTGATCGGTCTGCTGCTCGGCGAGCACCTTGGTCTCGAGGCATTCGACGAACTGTCCGAGCAACTTGGCGCTCACATCGGCCATCACACCGCGCCCGAACTGCGCGACCTTGCCGGTGACGGTGAGCTCCGTGACGACGATGACCTTGGTGCCGTCACCGTCGGGCGTGAGCTTCGCGGTGATCGTCGCGTTGGCGTTGCCCTGTCCGCGCGTGTCCCGGCCCTCGGCCCGCAACGTCGCGCGGAGGTTGTCCTCGTCCTTCTCGACGAACGTGGCGGTGCCCTTGTACTGCGCGGTGATCGGTCCGACCTTGATCTTGACTATGCCGCGGTACTCGTCGCCCTCGACCTCTTGCAGTTGCGCTCCCGGCATACACGGTGCGATGCGCTCGACGTCGGTGAGAACGGACCATGCCGTTGCCGGCGGAACGCCCACTCGGAACTCGTTGGTCAACTCCATCGCTCGAGGTCCTCCAGGGTGTCGATGTCGACCGGCTCGCCGGTGCACGGTACAGCGGTCACGAGGTCGGGCCGCTCTCGCATGAGTACCCGGGCGCCGTCGTCTCCGGACACCGGCAGGAGTGGCCACACCTCGGCGGCCAAACGGACGGGAGGACGGCGCTCGCCCGCGAACGACGCGACCGCGATCGGGGTCGTCGACGACGCGGCGACCGCCTGCCATGCCGCGGCTCCGATGAGCGGCTGATCTGCGAGTCCGATGACGACGACGTCGTGCCCGGCCGCCCCGGCGGCCGCGACGCCCGCAGCCAGCGACGATGCCTGGCCGGACGCCCACGCGACGTTTGGGACGGCGACCGCCGGCACGTCGATCGCCAGATCGATCGCTCCGGTGACGACGTAGGTCGCATCCAGGTCAGCGGCGATGGCGTCCTCGACCGCCCACGACCACAGCGGCCGGCCGCGGAACGGCGCCAGCAACTTGTGCGTCGCGCCCGCGAACCTCGATCCCTCACCGGCGGCGAGGACGACGGCGGCCGCCGTCACGACGCTGTGCGGAGCAGAGGTGGCGCATGACGCCGCACTCGCACCTTGGAGGTGTTTCTGGGAGTCGTCATTGGTGGATGGGGCCGGCGGTGTCGCGCAACGGGGCGACGCCGCTGACGCGTCCCGTGCGCAACGCGATGATCTCCGCGCAGATCGAGATGGCCGTCTCCTCGGGGGTGCGCGACCCGATGTCGAGCCCGATAGGCGCCATCACTCGAGCGATGCCGGCATCGTCGACGCCCTCCTCGCGCAACCGCTCGACGCGTGCCGCGTGCGTCCGCCGCGAACCCATCGCACCGAGATAGCCGACGTCGGTTGCGAGGGCGGCGATGATGGCCGGGACGTCGAACTTCGCGTCGTGGGTCAGCACGCAGATGGCGTCGCGCGGTCCCAATCGCTCGCCAACGCGCTCGACCAGACGATGCGGCCAGTCCACGAGCACTTCGTCGGCCATCGGGAACCGCCGTTCGGTGGCGAACACCTCTCTGGCGTCGCACACCGTGACGTAGAAGCCCAGGGCCTTGGCGATGGTTGCGAGCGCGGCGGTGAAGTCGACCGCGCCGAAGATCAGCATCTGCGGCGGCGGCGCGAACGACTCGATGAAGACCGCAACCGCCCGCTCCCGGGCCTCACCGTGCTCGCCGTAGTGACGGACGATCGTGACACCTGCGGCCAGCTCACCGCGGACGTCACGGATGACGACCCGGTCGAGGTCCGGATCGCCGAGCGAACCCATGACCTCGTCGTGCTCCGTGGAGACGAGCACCTTGGCACCGCGGTTCGGGCCCTCGATGACCGTTGCGATCGCGACCGGCCGATTGTCGCGGAGGAGGACGGCCAGCCGTTCGTAGATCACCAGTCGAGCGGCTCGATGAAGAGGTGAATCGTCCCGCCGCAGGTGAGCCCCACAGCGAACGCTTCGTCGTCGCTGTAGCCGAACGTCACGATCTTGCGGTCGCCCGATTCGAGCACCTGAAGTGCCTCGGTCACGACGGCACCCTCCACGCAACCGCCGGACACGGATCCCGCGACCTCACCGTCATCGTTCACGGCCATCGCCGCGCCGGGACCGCGCGGGCCGGAGCCTTCGACGTCGACCACGCGGGCGACGGCGACGCGCTTGCCCGCGGAACGCCATCGGTCGATCTCCGTGAGGAGCTCTTTCATGGTTGCCCTCCGACCAGTTGCGCGAGTGATTCGAGCGATCCCAGGGAGTGCCCTTCGACGAACTCGTCGACGAACGGCAGTGCGGCGGCCATGCCGCGGGCCAAGGGTTCGTAGCCGACGGTCGCCTTGAGCGGGTTCACCCACACGATGCGGTGGGCGACGCGCCGCAAGCGGGCCATCTGCTCGGTGAGCACCGCCGGGTCGTCGCGCTCCCAGCCGTCGGACAGGATCACGATCACCGCACCTCGGGCCACGCCGCGCACCCCCCAGCGGTCGTTGAACGCGCGGAGACCCTCGCCCAGGCGGGTACCTCCGGCCCAGTCCTCGACGGCGTCGGCGGCGCGCGCCATCGCTTCGTCCGGGTCGCGCGAGCTCAGCGCGCGAGTGAGCCGGGTGAGGCGCGTACCGAGCGCGAACGTCTCGACGCGCCGCCCGCCCGCCACCGCCGCGTGTGCGAACCGCAGCAGCGCGCGCGTGTACGGGTCCATCGAGCCACTGACGTCGACGAGCAGCACGAGCCGCCGCGCCCGGGTGCTCGGTCCGCGTCTCGCGAGTTGTACGGGCTCACCCCCGGCGCGCAGCGATCGCCGGACGGTCGTGCGCACGTCGAGGTGCGCGCCGCGTGCGTGGCCATGACGGTGCACAGGACGCAGCCGGCGCGATCGCCTGAGGGCTCGAGTGAAGCGAAGATCGGCGAGCAGCCGATGGGTCTCATCGAGCTCCGCGGAGGTACATGCGGCGAAGTCTTTGGCGCGCAACGTCTCGAGCGCGCTCGCACGCACGACCAAAGGCGCGGCGTCGTCGGTTTCGTGGTGCGGAAGCTGGTCGTCGCCGACGTCGTCCTCGACGGCCAGAGTGATCTCCTCCACGACGGACGGCGGCTCGTCGTCGACGCTGCGGCCGTGCCAGAACGAGTTGAACACCCGGTCGTAGACCGGAACGCTCTCGACGCGGGTGACGAGCGTGGCCCGTCCGGCCCAGTACAACGAGGCCTCGCGCGCGAGCCCGACCTCGGCGAGCGCTTCGGCGAACGTCACCGTCGAGCCCACGGGCACGTCGAGACCCGCGGCGCGCAATGCCCGAACGAACGCGACCGCGGCGCGATCAGGCGCCACGACCGACAGCCTCAGCCACCAACTCGTCGAGACCCTCACGGCGCAACCGCTCCTGGTCTTCGCGGTACTTCACGACGGTGCCGAGCGTCGCGTCGGCCGCCGCGGTCGTCAGCTCGTCGCGGCCGAGGGTGTCGAGCGCCAATGCCCAGTCGATCGTCTCGGCCACGCCGGGCGGCTTGTACAGGCCGCGCTCGCGCATCGATGCCGACGCGGCCGCAACCTGACGGGCAAGACGCTCGCTCACGCCGGGAACCCGAGCGCGAACGATCGCCACCTCGCGGTCGAGGTCCGGGTGCTCCACCCAGTGATAGAGGCAACGTCGCTTGAGGGCATCGTGCACGTCGCGGGTGCGGTTCGAGGTGATCACCGCGATCGGGGGCACCGCCGCCCGGAACGTGCCGAGCTCGGGAACCGTCACCGTGTAGTCCGACAGGATCTCGAGCAGGAAGGCCTCGAACTCGTCGTCCGCCCGGTCGACTTCGTCGATGAGCAGCACTGGCGGCGGCGTGTCGCCACCCGCATCGGTGATGGCCCTCAACAGCGGCCGGCGGACGAGGAACTTCTCCGAGTAGAGCTCGTCCTCGATGGCGGCTGTCGCCGTGCCCGCAGCCTCGGCGGCGCGCACGTGCAGCAACTGGCGGGCGTAGTCCCATTCGTAGACGGCTTGGCTGACGTCGATGCCCTCGTAGCACTGCAACCGGACGAGCTCGCCGCCGGTCCACTCCGCAAGCACCTTGGCGAGCTCGGTCTTGCCGACACCGGCCTCGCCTTCGAGCAGCAGCGGACGGTGCAGCCGCAGCGCGAGGAACACCGCGGTGCTCAAGCCTTCGTCGGCGAGATACGTGTGCGCCGCAAGCGCGGCCTGCACGGCCTCAACCGACTCGACGATCACGGGGGGCAGCGTACAGTCGGCGCAATGGACCTCGGCATCTCAGGACGCACCGCCGCGGTGGCCGCGGCGTCGTCCGGCCTCGGGCTCGCTTCAGCTGCCGCGCTCGCGAGCGAAGGCGTCCGTGTGGCGATCTGCGGGCGCGACCAAGGCCGCATCGACGAAGCGGTCGCGACGATCGGTCACGGCGTGGTCGGGCTCGTCGCGGACGTGTCGACGCCCGAAGGGGCGGGCGCGTTCGTCGCTGATGCAACCGACGCGCTCGGACGCATCGACATCCTCGTGCCGAACGCGGGCGGTCCCCCGCCCGGCACGTTCGCGTCGACCGCGCTCAGCGCCTATCCCGAAGCGTTGGACCTGAACCTCATGTCGGTCGTCGCGATGTGCAAGGCCGCGGTGCCACCGATGCAAGAACGCGGTTGGGGTCGCGTCGTGGCGATCACGTCGATCTCCGTTCGCCAACCGATCGGCACATTGATCCTCTCGAACACCGCGCGCGCCGGAGCAACTGCGTTCTTGAAGACGCTGGCCCGTGAGGTGGCCGCCGACGGAGTCACTGTCAACTCCGTGCAACCCGGGCTCCACGCGACGAACCGACTCATCTCCCTGCACGGCGGCGACACCGGCGCGGCGGCCGCCGGAATTCCGGCGGGCTTCGTCGGCGATCCCGCCGACTTCGGAGCCATCGTCGCCTTCGTGTGCTCAAAGCACGGGCGGTTCCTGACCGGCGCGGCGATCAACGTCGACGGCGGGGCGTATGCCGGCTTGCAGTAGGTGAGTCGGCGCATCGACGTGCCCGACCTTGTGCGTCAGACGGCGAGGTCGCACGGTGTGAGCGGGCAACGATGGCTGGACGACCTCGGCCCCCTGATCGACGAGGTCGAGCGGGAGTGGGGCATCACCGTGGGCGCGACGCTCAGCGGAGGTACGGCGTCATGCGTCGCCGAGGCCACGACCGCAGAGGGCGTGAAAGCCGTGATCAAGGTGGCGATGCCCGCGGACTTCGAAGGTCTGGGCGACCTCGGCAACGAGATCCGCGTGCTGGAGATCGCCAACGGATGCGGCTGCGCTCGACTCCTGCGCCACGACACCGAACGACGAGTGCTGTTGCTGGAACGGCTCGGGCGACAGCTCAACGACCTCGCGCTACCCGTTCGGTCACAGATCGAGATCATCTGCGCGACGCTCCCGCAGCTGTGGAATGCGCCGGCCGACCACTCGGGTCTGCCGTCGGGCGCAGACAAAGGGCGCTGGCTCCACGAGTTCATCGCACGGGCGTGGGAGGAAGTCGACCGGCCGTGCTCGGAGCACGTAGTGACGCGGGCGCTGTCGTTCGCGGAGCACCGAATCGCGAGCTTCGACGCCGAGCGCGCCGTGCTCGTACACGGTGACGCCCATGGATGGAACACGCTCGAAGCGCGCGACGGCGCGTCGGGGTTCAAGTTCGTCGACCCGGACGGACTGATCGCTGATCGCGAGTACGACCTCGCCATCCCGATGCGCGAGTTCAACGACGAGCTCCTCGCCGGCGATGCGCTTCGGATCGGCCAGGAGCGCTGTCGCCTCCTCAGCCGGCTGACCAACACCGATGCCGAGGCGATCTGGGAATGGGGCTTCATCGAGCGGGTGTCCACGGGGCTGCTGCTCGAGAAGGAGGGCCACGAGCGACTCGCGCGCGACTTCCTCACCGTCGCCGAAGCGTGGGCGGTCAGCAATTCCCTTGCATAGCGACACAAAAACGTGTCGCGGTGCAAGGGATTTGGGCAGGGCGCCGACCTACTGCTGGTAGTGCTCCACGGTGTCGGCGTCGCGGAGGGGCGTGGCGTCGGGGTCTTCCCCCAGGTCGCGGCGAGCGCGACGGCGGCGGAGGAGATCCCAGCACTGGTCGAGCTGCACCTCCAGCCGGTCGAGCTCCGCGCGCTCGTCGTCGCTGAGTCCTTCCCCGGCGGAGTGCTGGGCGCGGAGCGCATGCTCGCGTTCGACCAACTCGTCGATGTTGCGAATCACATCGGCATCATCCACGGGCGGTCTCTCCTCGGCTGGGGTCAGGCGGTGGCTTGCACGTCGCGCGAGCGGAGCTTCGCCTCGCGGTTCGCCACCCGACGATAGATGTCGGTGACGATTCCCGCACCAACACCGAGGGCGAGGGCCGCGATGCCCCAGTCCGTGCCTGCCAACTCCCAGCCAAACGCGTAGTCGAGCGACACCTCACCGGGACCGGTGAAGGCCACGGCCACCGCGCTTGCCGCGAGGACGAGGTTGTACTCCCAACCGTTGTTGGTGAGCCACGGGCCGTTCTTCGCGTGGACCGACATCACGGCGTTGAACATCGTTCCGAGGATCGCGGCTGCCGCCAGCGGGGTGAACAGACCGAGTGCGAGCAAGGCGCCACCGCCGAACTCGCTCAGGCCGGCGACGACCGCCCAACGCTTCCCCGGCCGGTACCCGAGGCCGTGAAAGAACCCACCGGTTCCTTCGATGCCGTGACCGCCGAACCAGCCAAACAGCTTCTGCGCACCGTGACCGGCGAGGAGCAGGCCGACCACGAGGCGGAGGATGAGTAATCCAGTGTCCATGGCGGGGACACCTACCCCTTCGTTGCGGAACTAGCCCTCTCTGGCCTCAACCTGACGCCGCTTGGATCGCCCGCCACACGCGTTCGGGCGTGCACGGAATGTCGACGTGCCGAACCCCGAGGTGGGCCAACGCGTCACACACCGCGCTCTGCACGGCGGGAGTCGACCCGATCGTGCCGGATTCACCGATGCCCTTGGCGCCGAGGGGATTCATCGGAGTCGGCGTCTCCATCGTGACGAGCTCGAAGTCCGGCAGCTCGGTGGCGGAGATGATCCCGTAGTCGGCGAAGTTGGCCGTGATCGGATTGCCGTCAGCGTCGTACCGCACCTCTTCGAGCAACGCTTGCGCCGCGCCTTGACCGATGCCCCCATGGCGCTGCCCCTCGACCAGCAACGGGTTGACGATGCGGCCGGCGTCGTCGACGGTGAGCATGCGCGACAGCACTACACGCCCCGTCTCGGTGTCGACGTCGACGACCGCAACGTGGCACCCAAAAGGGAACGTCGTGGAGTCGGCTTGGAAGTCGACGACACCACAGATCCCGGTACCGTCGCCGCGCTCGGCGGCCGCGGTCGCGACCTCGGCCCACGAACGCGCCACGGCCGGTGTGCCGGTGACATGGAACTGGCCGGACACGGTGTCGAGCACGACGTCGTCAGGGCTGGCCTCGAGCAGTTCGGCTGCGAGATTGCGAGCCTCGTCGACGGCCTGCTCGGAGGCGCGCAACACCGCAGAGCCCCCGAGCTGTAGGGACCGCGAGCCCATCGTCCCTTCGCCCTTCGCGACGAGATCGGTGTCGCCCCACACGAGCTTCACGCGGTCCATCGGGATGCCGGTCGTCTCCTGCACGATCATCGCGAACGCCGTCTCGTGTCCTTGCCCGTGAGGCGAGGAGCCGGTGTACACCGTCGCGCCGCCGTCCGGGTGCACCTCGATCCGGGCGTGCTCGGAGCCGGCGGTCGGTCCCGCGGTGACCTCGACGTAGACCGACACACCGATCCCCATGGCGATCGAGTCACCGGCATCGCGACGGCGCTTCTGCTCGGTCCGCAGGCCGTCGTAGCCCACGGAGCTCAGCGCGAGGTCGAGCGCGGTCTCGTAGTCGCCGTTGTCGTAGGACGTGTCGACCGCGGTGGTCGTGGGCGTGTCGAACTTCGGCATCAGGTTTCGCCGTCGGACTGCGACGGCATCCATGCCGATCTCGGCTGCGAACAGGTCCATCGCCCGCTCGATCGCGGCAGCCGCCTCCGGTCGGCCTGCCCCCCGGTACGCGGTGAGCGGTGTCGTGTTCGTGACCACGGAGTTGCTGTTGCACTCGACCTTCGGGATCGCGTACACACCCGGCGCCATCATGCGCGTGAGGAACGGCAGGATCGCACCGACTGACCCGTACGCACCGCCGTCCTGGAGCACCGTCAATCGATACGCCTCGACGTTGCCGTCGCGCGAACCGCCGATCTCGACGGTCTGTATCTGGCCGCGACCGTGGCCCATCCCGACCATGTTCTCGGAGCGGGTCTCGTGCCATCGGGCGGGCCGGCCGAGCCGGCGAGCCACCCACGCCGTCATGACCTCTTCGGGGTAGAGCCCGGTCTTCGCGCCGAATCCTCCACCGACATCGGGAGTGGCGACGCGCAAGCCATCGAGCTCGAGCCCGAAGAGGGCGGCGGCCGCGTCGCGCGCGCCGTGCGCGTGCTGGGTCGACAACCAGAGGTTCAGCTTGCCGTTGGCGTCCCACGCGGCCGCTGCGCCGCGGACCTCGAGCGGCGCGGCGGCCACCTTGGAGTTGAGGACCCGCTGGGTGACTACGACCTCGCACCCCTCGAACAAGTCGTCGGAGTGCCCGAACATCAACTCGAACGCGGAGTTCGTGCCGGCCTCCTCGAAGAGCAGCGTTTCGTTGCGCGCCGACTCTTCGGGATCGACGAGCACGGGCAGCGGCTCGTAGTCGGCGATGACCATCTCCGCGGCGTCCGCTCCCTGCTCGGGCGTCTCCGCCACGATCGCCGCGATCAGCTCGCCGACGAAACGCACGCGATCATCGGCGAGGATCGGCCTCACCATCACCGGGTTCAACATGAAGATCGGCAGAGGCATCGGGCCGATGTCGAGATCCGAGTGCGTGAACACGGCGTGCACGCCCGGCATCGTTGCGGCGGCGCTGACGTCGATCGTGAACGTGCCGTGCGCCAGGGTCGACCGCACGAAGGTGACGTACAGAGCGCCGTCCAAGAGCGGATCCCGGAAGTCGGCCATGTAGGTGCCGCCCCGAGTGAGAAACCGTGGGTCTTCAACGCGCGCGACGCGAGTGCCGAGAATGCTCATCGCTCGGGACACTATCTGTGCTCACTGGTGCGCACGGAGGTGAGCGAACGTCACTCCGGTGCGCACCAGACGTCAGCCGGCCGCCGGGTCGAGCTTGTGGGCGAGACCGGTGAAGGGCCAGACCGGTGGCAACGTGATCTTCGGCGGTGGCGCGGGCAGGATGGCGAATGCCTCCTCACCGGGATGTACGAGGTTGTAGTTCTGCCGCGCGATCCGCTCGATCTCGCTGTCGGTGTTGAGATCAGCCGCTTGCTGGTCGAGCTTGGCGTTCTCGGTCTGTAGGACGTCGAGTTGGTGCTGTGCCTTCTGCAGCGCGGAGCGCTGGGCGAAGTACGTCCGTGTCGGATACACGCCGATGAACAGGACGCCGACGATCGTGACGGACGCGAGCAGGATCCACAGCAACCGTCGACGCGGCGAACGCAGGGTGAGCATTGCGGTCGTCACGGGCGGTCTCCCCGCCGGGGGGCCAGCGCGGCGCGTCCGTGGTAGGCCGCCGACTCCCCCAGCAGCTCCTCGATGCGCAGCAGCTGGTTGTACTTGGCGACGCGATCGGAGCGGCACGGGGCTCCGGCCTTGATCTGCCCGCAGTCGGTGGCCACCGCGAGATCGGCGATCGTGGTGTCTTCCGTGTCGCCGGATCGGTGCGACATCACCGCGGTGTAGCCGGCCGATGTTGCGAGGCCGACGGTGTCCAGCGTCTCGGTCAACGTTCCGATCTGGTTGACCTTCACGAGAATGGAGTTCGCGACGCCGGCAGCGATGCCCCGCGACAGCCGCTCGACGTTCGTGACGAACAAGTCGTCGCCGACGAGCTGAATGCGTCCGCCCAGCGCGCTCGTGATCGCGGCCCAACCGTCCCAGTCGTCCTCGGCCATGCCGTCCTCGATCGACACGATCGGGTAACGATCCACGAGATCCACGAAGTAGGCCGCCATGTCCGGCGGGCTCAGCTCGCGCCCCCCTTCGCCGGCGAGCACGTAGTGACCCTTCTTCGCGTCGAAGAATTCTGACGACGCCGGGTCGAGCGCGATCGCGATCTCGTCGCCGGGCGTGAACCCCGCCGCCTCGATGGCCTCGACGAGCAGCCGCACCGCCTCCTCGTTCGACCCGAGGTTCGGCGCGAAGCCGCCCTCGTCGCCGACGGCGGTGGACAGGCCACGATCGTGCAGCAAGCCCTTCAGCACGTGGTACGTCTCGGCGCCCCAGCGCAGCGCTTCGGAGTAGGAAGCCGCGCCGACCGGCATGATCATGAACTCCTGCAGGTCGACGTTGTTGTCGGCGTGGGCGCCGCCGTTGATCACGTTCATCATCGGCACGGGAAGCACGTGCGCGTTGGCGCCCCCGACGTAGCGGAACAGCGGCAGCTCGAGCTCGTCCGCGGCCGCCTTGGCCACCGCCAGCGACACACCGAGGATGGCGTTCGCTCCGAGCCGGCTCTTGTTGTCGGTGCCGTCGAGGTCGACCATCAGGAGGTCGACCGCTCGCTGGTCGAGCGCCTCGACGCCGATCAGTGCCGAGGCGATCTCGCCGCCGACGTGGCCGACGGCCCGGGTGACGCCCTTCCCGGCGAAGCGGTCGCCGCCGTCGCGCAGCTCCGCCGCTTCGAACTGCCCCGTCGACGCGCCCGACGGCACGATGGCGCGACCGCGAGCGCCGGTCTCGAGAGCGACCTCGACTTCGACCGTGGGATTGCCGCGCGAATCGAGCACCTCGCGTCCCAGGATGTGCTCGATGCTCGACATGCCGCCGGGTCTCCTCCGTGTTGCTGCTGTGGAGAGTGTTGACAACGTTACTCCTGTTGCTGACGGTGGGCTTGCCAGCAAAGGGTGTCGTACCCTTGGCCGGTGGCCGTGCGGGTGGGACGCGAGACCGTGCAGCGGCTGGCCGCCGCCGGTGAAGCGTTCGCGCTCCAGGTACGCGGACCTTCCGATCTGGGCGCCGCGATCGGAGCCCTGAAGCTCGCCCGGGTCGACGTACTCGGTTTGACGGCGCGCACCCGGGCCACCGCCGACGGCCGTCCGGAGTCCGTGGTCGAGCCGCCGACGGTGTCGTCGGTCGTGAATGCGCCGGGCGGACCGTTGTTCCTCGTCGAGCACCTGGCGGCCGACACCGAGCTGCTCAGATCCATCCCGGACGTCATCGTCCGCCGCCTCGAGAGGGCGGGCGTGGAGTCGGCCACCGTCGAGGTGGCGCCCCGAGGCGGGACGCTCGACATCCTGGACACGGTGGCCCAAGCCGTGGTGCTCCGGCTGTTCCCCCGGCCGCGCGGCCGCTCCACGACCCTGCCGCCGGACTGGCTCGACATCGCCTGCGAGTGGGTGACGGGCGACCTGTTCGACGACGAACCCGCCCGCTTGCGGGTGCTCGGCGTGGAGTTCGACGTGCCCGCGGCCGAGGTGTCGGCCGTCGTGCACGACTGCGGCCTCGCAAAGGCCTGGTGCGACGCGGTCAACGGCGACCTCGATGACCGCGTGCGCATCGCCAGCATCACCTTCGGGCGCCTGCCGCATGTCGCGCTCGCCGCCGGGGGCCCGCAGATCGATGCCAACGGGCTCGTCGCCCGCTACCACCTCTTGCAGGAGGTGGCGCGTGAGCTGGCGGCGGACGTCGCGTACGGGTGCATCGACTTCGAGCCCACCTTCGAAGGTTTGGCGCTCGGCCTCAGTCCGGCCGGCTGGCAGTCGCAAGGGGGCGCGCCGCCGAACGTGATCGCCCGCGAGCTGGCCGACGACCGCGTGCCCGACGCCTACCCGTATCAGGTGCTGGGCCCTGGGCATGTCGCGCACCTCGCCGGCGGGGGCGTGGGCTACGAGACGTTGGGCGACGGCCGCGTCGAGGTCACGCTCGACGAGCCCGAGTCGTGGCTGCCCGGCCGGACCGAGCGTGACGACGCGCAGGCACAAGGCTGGGACGCGCTCGCGCCTTGCCTCGTGCTCGAGGAGGAGCTCGCCGCGCTCGTCGCCGCCCGCGGCACCGGTCCGGGCTCGGTGGCGGCGGACGGCACCGAGAGCGAGGCCGACATCGCCGCGCTGGAATCGATTCCCGACCTCGACGCCATCGAACTGGGGCGTTCCGCGCACGCCCGTCGGGGCACGAAGCTCACACTGCTCGAGCTCGTGAGCTGGCTGAACCACGAGCCCCACAGCGACCAGCCGCCGTCGGTCTCACCAGTGCTGTCGACGTTCGCGCGCTGGTTGGCCGCCGGGTTCGACACCGAGGACCGACAGGCGTTGCGAACGATCGCGCCGCGATTGATCGGCACTGCACCCGCGGCGCCCGAGGAGGAGCGGGCGCGCCAGTGGCTGGCCACCGAGTGGTTGGTCCGCGTGCAGGCGCCCGCCTGGCTGCGCGCCGCCGGCCTCGCCGATGCCGCCGACCGGTTGGAGGCGCTCGGCCGGCTGCCCGATGATCTCGAGCTCGTGCGCGCGGTCGACGTCCTCGGCACCGCCATCACGGTCGCCAGCCGGCGGATCGACATCACGGCGTCGATCGTCAGCGACGACGACTTCCAGCTCGGCATGCCGGACGAAGCAATCGTGTGGGAGGCGTGGGAGCGGGTGACCGAGACGACCGGCTATGTGGCCGCGTCAGAGACGGCGACGCACGGCGCGCCGGCCGAGCTCACCTACGCCACCGATCTGCGGGTGATCGAGTGCTCGCGCGACCCGCGAACGCGCGACGAGCTGGAGGAGGCCCGGCAGTCCGTCGGCGACACCGCTTGGACGACCGCATTGCACGCGGTGGCCGACGACGCCTGGGAGCAGGGGTGGCGGGCAGCGGACCGCGCCGCACGCGAGCTCTCGGGCTTCACGATTCGCGTCGAGATGGGACGCATCGCGAAGACCGTTCTGGCCCGGCAAGGAGACGACGACGCTCCCGAGACTGCGCTCGAGCTCGCGGATCAGGCCGCCCGCGACTCACTGACCCGCGCCGCTCTCGCCGGTGGCGCGTTCAGCGACGAGCATCCTTGGGACGCCGCCCGCAACGCGGCGCGTGTCTCCGACGGCGGTAAGGAATGGTCGGTCGTGAGCGACGAGGCGCGCCGCGCCATCGGCGAGGACGCGTGGGCGCAGGCCATGGTCGACGCGCGGGCCGTGGTGACGGACCTGCTCTCGGACTCGCCCGACACCGTTGCCCGTGTCGTCGTTGCCGCTGTCGCGCGCGAGGCGTCGAGCGCCGCGGCGCGCGGGGTTGCCCTACGAGCGAGTGCGGTGGCGCGAGCGCAGGGCGGCGACGATGCCGAGGCCGAGGCGTCCGCTCACGAAGCCTTGCAGCGCATCGCGATCGGCCTGCAAGCCGAGGCACTCCTGCTGCTCGACCGTCTGGTCGACATCGAAGTCCCCGCGGTCACCGCCGCTCAGTAGCCGAGGCACGTTCGCGGAGCTCCACGACCGCGGCGCGAAGGGCCGCCTCCGGATCGACGTCGAGCGCGCGAGCGGCCGCGACGACCGCGAGCAGCGCGGGGCCGATGTCGTCGGGATCGACCATGGGCGAGGGCAACGCCACATCGATGCCCAGCGACTTCGCCTTGCGCACGACCTTGTGCGCGTAGAGCAGCGCGGGCAGGGCCGTGGGGATGCCGTCGAAGATGCTCTCCCGACCCTTCTCCGCCTGCTTGATCTGCTCCCAGTTGCGCATCACGGTCCCCGAGTCGGCGGCCTCGACGTCCGCAAAGACATGTGGATGGCGTGTCACGAGCTTGTCGTGGATGCCTCGTGCGACATCGGCGAGCGTGAAAGCGCCCTGCTCGCCGGCGAGCGTCGCGTGAAAGCAGATCTGGAACAACAAATCGCCGAGCTCCTCCTCGAGGTGCTCGTACCCTTCGCCGGTCTCGGTGTCGAGGTGCTCGATGGCCTCGAGCACCTCGTACGTCTCCTCGAGCAGGTGGCGGGTGAGCGTCGTGTGCGTCTGTTCGCGATCCCACGGGCATCGCTCACGCAGCACGTGCACGAGCTCGTCGAACCGCGCGACCTCGGAGGCAACCGCCGGCGCCACCCCGTCGATCCACAATGACGTGAGGTGGTCCGGCTCGACGACGCGATCGATCTCGCTGCGTTCGACGGTGACGATGGACTCGTCGTCGGCACCGAGCCGCTGGAGCACGACGATCGGAGGTCCGTCCAGGTCGATCGCGAGCTTGACCTCGGACAGCACGGCACGGCTGTCGCATTGCGCGACAAGAAGCGGGCCGCGCTCCCCCGCCGCTTCGACGGCGAATCGATGTCCGTCGACGATCCTCGCTCCCTCAGCGACCGGATCGACACCGAGTCGGTGCCACGCGAGATCGACGAACGACAGCGCAGGCAGGATCTCCACGTCGATGCGTCCGGCCTTGGCCTCGTCGCGCAACAACGCGACCGTGCGCTCGGCGACGGCGGGCGACCCCGGAACGGCGTACAACACCGCGCCGTGCGCTTCGGCGGCGCGCAGGAGTCGGTGGACGATCGTTCGATAGACGTCGTCGAGAGAGGCCGCCTCTTCGTAGATCTGGTCGAACGACTCCGCGGGCTCGACCACCGAGGCGGCGGCATGGCGCGTGGTGCGAACGAAGCGAACCTCGATGCGTTCGATGGCCGCGCTCGTCGCGGCGGTGACCAGCTCGGGCCCGGCGGGGCCGAGGCCCACAACGGTGACCCGCGGGGTCACGGGGAGTCAGTCGAAGAGGAGGACGACGACGAGCCCGACCCTGGGTCGAGCGTGGGTGCGTTGATCTGGAACGTTGCCGGATCGAAGGTGCCGTACCGAGGTTCGACCGTGACCGTGGCCTCGGAGCGCGCCTGGCGCAGCCACGTACTGAAGGCCTGCCCGGCCGTGGACGTGGCGAGCTCCTCTGCCTGCGCTCGCACTTCCTCGAGCGGCGCGACCTGCCGGTCGGTGATCTTCACGATGCTGATCCCGCCGTTGCCGGGAATCGGATCGAGGACCGCGCCCGTCTTGCCTGCCTTCAGCACGTCCGCCACCGTCGGATTGAACTCGGACGGGAGGCGACAGCCGATGTCGCCACCGGTCTCCTTCGACGTCGGCTCGATCGACACCTCGCGGGCGAGGGCCGCGAAGTCCTCACCGGCGCGAGCGCGGACGAGCACCGAGTCGGCCGTGGCCTGGTCGCTCACTGCGATGAGCGAGATGCACAGCTTGGTGAAGTCGTCGGGATGCGTGCTGTAGTACCCCGCCGCGTCGACGCCCTTGCCGCATTGCTGACCGGTCAGCGCGGCCTCGAGCGCGATCACATCGGCATTACGCGCGACGAGAACATCCTGATAACGCTTCGGGAACTTGTCGAAGAGCTGTTGGCCGCCCGCCGCGTTCTGCTGACCGAGGTTGAGCATCGCGTCGTTGCGAGCTTCTAGCCGGCACGCGTCGTCGATGGCGACGTGGCGCTTTCCGACCTCCGAATGGATCAGCGCATAGTCGAGCTGGCGCAACAGGACCTGCGCGACGAAGGCCGCGTCGAAGGACCCCGGCGTGGAACCGACCACGGTGATGCCGCCCGTCGGCGAACCGGACTGGAGCGAGTTGATGAAGTCCCCGTTTGCCTCGATCGCATTGAGCTCCTCGACGAGATCCTGTGTGGAGATCGTCGTGCCGTTCACGGTCGCGGCGGGCGCGCTCGACGAGCGGGAGCAGGCCGCTCCGAGAGCGAGCGTGCAGACCACGAGCGCGGCGAGGCGTTTCACGAGCCGCCGAGGTTAGAGGGTCGGCCCGCCTCGACAGAATCGGGCGGGACCAGTTTCTGGAGGAAGGTCAGCAAGCCTTCGACCAGCTCTCCCGGCTTGCGCACCGGCAGTTGGAGCTGCTTGGCCTCGGCCTTGTAGACGGCCTCGGCGACCAGGCGGGCGAGGCGGACCTCCTGGCTCACCTTCAGATCGAGGGGGCTGAGCCGCACGATGTACGCCGGTCCGCCGAAGCCGGGCCCCTTGCTCACGTTGATCTCTCTGATCCCGGTACGCACGCACTCGGCGCGGAGGCGGGCGACATCGAGCAGCGCCCCGGCCGGCGCGGGCACGGGCCCGTACCGGTCCTCCCACTCGGTGCGGATGTCTGCCACTTCCTCCGGGGAGGTGACGGCGGCGAGCCGGCGATAGGCCTCGAGGCGGAGGTCCTCACGGATCACGTAATCCTTCGGGAGGTTGGCGTCGATCGGCAGGTCGAGCTTGATCTCCGCCGGCTCACGGAGCGGCTCCCCCTTCAACTCGGCGACCGCTTCGTTGACCATCTGGCAGTACAGGTCGTAGCCGACGGCGGCGATGTGACCCGACTGCCCGGTACCGAGCAGGTTGCCGGCGCCGCGGATCTCGAGGTCGCGCATCGCGATCTTGAAGCCGCTCCCCAACTCGGTGGTCTCGCCGATCGTCTTGAGGCGCTCGTAGGCCTCCTCGGTGAGCGGCTTCTCCGGCGGATAGAAGAGGTAGGCGTACGCCCGCATACCGGCACGGCCGACGCGGCCGCGCAACTGATGCAACTGGCCGAGACCGAGCCGGTCGGCGCGGTCCACGACGAGCGTGTTCACGGTGGGCATGTCGATGCCCGACTCGATGATCGTCGTGCACACCAGCACGTCGTAATCGCCCTCCCAGAAGTCGAGCACGACCTTCTCGAGCGTGCCCTCGTCCATCTGCCCGTGCGCCACCGCGACGCGGGCTTCTGGCACCAGCTCACGAATGCCGGCCGCGGTGTGCTCGATGTCCATCACACGGTTGTGCACGAAGAACACCTGACCCTCCCGCAACAGCTCGCGGCGGATCGCCTCACCCACCGCTCGCTCGTCGTAGGCGCCGACATACGTGAGGATCGGCTGCCGCTCGGCCGGGGGCGTGTTGAGCAACGTGAGATCGCGGATGCCGGTGAGGCTCATCTCCAACGTTCGGGGGATGGGGGTTGCGGTGAGCGTGAGCACGTCGATGTCGGTCTTGAATTCCTTGATGCGCTCCTTGTGGCTCACACCGAAGCGCTGCTCTTCGTCGACGACCAGGAGACCGAGGTTCTTGAAGCGGATGTCCTCCGACAGCAATCGATGGGTGCCGATGACGAGGTCGACGGTGCCGTCGGCGAGTCCTTGCACCACCTTGTCGGCCTGCTTCGGCGTGAGAAAGCGAGAGAGCACCTCGACACGAACGGGGTAACCGGAGAATCGCTCGGCGAACGTCTGCCCGTGCTGCTGTGCCAGCAACGTCGTCGGCACGAGCACGGCGACTTGTCGGTTGTCCTGAATGGCCTTGAATGCGGCGCGGATCGCCACTTCCGTCTTGCCGAAGCCGACGTCGCCACAGACCAGCCGGTCCATGGGCCGCGCCTGTTCCATGTCGGCCTTCACGTCGACGATCGCCTGCATCTGGTCGACGGTCTCTTGATACGGGAACGCGTCTTCGAGCTCCTGCTGCCACGGCGTGTCCGCCGGGTAGGCGTGTCCGGGGCTGTGCACACGGGTCTGGTACAGCACGACGAGCTCTTGAGCGATCTGGGTGACCTCGGCTTTGACCCGCGCCTTCGTCTTGGCCCAGTCCCCGCCGCCGAGCTTGCTCAACGTCGGCTGCTCGCCACCCGTGTAGTGCCGGACCGTGTCGATCTGGTCGGACGGCACGTACAGCTTGTCGTCGCCTCGGTACTCGAGCAGCAGGTAGTCGCGCTCGACGCTGTTGATGGCGCGCTTCACCATGCCGCCGAATCGCGCGAGACCGTGCTGGTGGTGCACGACGTAGTCGCCGGGCGAGAGGTCGTCGAAGAACTTGGCCGCGTCCGTACAGCGGCGGGTGCGGGCCGGCCGGTGGGCACGGCGCCGGCCGGTGAGATCCGCCTCCGCGAGCACCGCGAGCTTGATCGCCGGAAGGATGAAGCCGCGCTCGAGCGACGCGACCTGGAGCTCGGGCTCGAGGCCGTGCTCGTCGAGCAACCGGCGGATGCGCGCCGCCGACGCTTCGTTGTCGGCGCCGACGACGATGCGGTAGCCCTGCTGGCGCAGGTTGGCGAGCTGGCTCATGAGGCGGTCGCCGTTGCCGACGACCGGGTCCCAGCCCATCGCTTGGATGGTGGTGACGCTCGGCCCTTCCGGCGCGACCGTCATCGTCCAGACCGGCGCGTCGGTGTGCGCGAGCAGCCGGTCGAAGGGCATGTGCAGGCTCGGGAACTCGGTGGTGCCGGCGGCGTCGGCGCCCCAGGTCTTGGCGAGCGTGCGAGCGAGATCGGCTTCCTCGGCCAAGATGTCTGCGGCGCGGTCGCGGAGCCGCTTCGGCTCGACGAGGACGATCTGCGCGTCGCTCGGAAGCAGATCGAGCAGCACGTGCTCGCGCTCGACGAGCCACGGGAGCCAGGACTCCATCCCGTCGAATGCCAGCCCGTTGGCGAGTCGCTCCCATTGCTCGCGGCCCCACGGTTCGCGACCGATGAGCCGGTCGGCGCGCTCGCGCACCTCGTCGGTCGGCAGCAGCTCCCGGCACGGAAAGACGACGACGCGGTCGAGCGGGTTCGTCGACCGCTGGTCGCTGACGGAGAACTCGCTGAGACGATCGATCTCGTCGCCCCAGAGGTCGACGCGCACCGGTAGGTCGGCGGTCGACGGGTAGATGTCGACGATCGAGCCGCGTACCGCCACCTCGCCGCGGTGCTCGACCTGGTCCTCTCGGCGGTAACCGGCCTGCACCAGCGCCATCACGAGCTCGTCGCGGTCGCGGCGCTGCCCGATCTCGATCTCGACGGGCTCGACCTTCTCGACATCGGGGCCGAGGCGCTGGGCCAGGGCACGGATCGGCGCGATGACGACGTCGGGCGCCCGCTCGGGCTCCAACAGCCGCCAGATCGTGCGCAGGCGGCGGCCCATCGTCTCGACACCGGGGCTCACCCGTTCGAACGGCAGGGTCTCCCACGCGGGGAAGAGGTCGACGCGGTCAGGCCCGAGGAAGGCACCGAGGTCGTGGGCCAACCGCTCGCCGTCGGCCGTCGTCGGCACGGCAATGAGGTACGGGCGGCGCTTCGTGGTGGCGACGAGACCGGCGATCGTGAACGCACGAGCCGGCTCCGGCACGGCGATGAGCGCGTGCGTCCGCCCCCGAACTTCGAGAAGGGCGGGGTCCTCGCGCAGCAGCTTCGGGAGATCGAACAAGCTCATCGACAGCCATCAGAGGCTACCGGCGCGTCCACCGACGCAATTCCCCACTCAGACAGAGACATTGTGTGTATGTCCGAGTGGGATTTTCGTTTTCGTCGGTCAGGGGCGAAGCCACATGGTCCATCTGGTGAGGGCGGTGTAGCCGAGACGCTCGTAGACCGGACGGCCGGGATCGCTGGCGACGAGGATCGCCGGCAACGTCGGATCCGCGGTGGTCGCCGCCCACGTGACCGCCGCGCCATAGCCGTGGCCCCGGAAGCGTTCGATCGTGGCGACCATCTCCACGCAGTTCATACCGGCGGCGACGTGGGCGGCCGCAGTCGCTACTGGGCGACCGTCGACGAATCCCAGCCACAGTCGCGTCGCACCGCCCAGGATGCGCTCGTCGTAGAACCGGCCCCACTGGTACGGCTGCAGATCCGCCAGCGGGAACCCGTCGACCAACGTGCGCTCGAACACCTCGAGCCCGGGTTGATCGACGACCTCGTGCATGCGCAGCTCCGCGGGGACGGGCGGGGCCGCCGCCGCGCCGGGAAGCCGGGCCATCAACGGCGGGTGCCCGACGAGTTGCCAACCGCTCCGGGTCAGGTCCGGGGTGTCGTACGGGCTGAGCAGCGTGGCCGGCACGCCCGCCGGTATCACAGACTCGGTTCTGGCGAGCACCTCGTCCCAGTCCCGCGGGGCGGCGAGCACGACCGCGGAGTTGATGAACATGCCGCGGTCGCCGAGCCAGGCGACCGCCAGCCCGTCGTCGCTCGACCATGGCCGGCCGGCGGCCTTGGCGTGATGCAGCGCGCGGTCCGCCATGCTCCATGCCGATCGCGCCGTCAGAGTGTCGAACTCGGTGAGGGTCACGCCTCCGGGGCGCCAGATCGCGACTCGCACCGCCAGACGACCGGATGCTCCGGCCGGTACGAGCAGAACGTGCCAGTACGGACGGAGTTCGAGAGGTGTCGACCGAGCGCCGGGTGCGCCGCCTCGACGCGCCGGATGGCGTCACGGATGCGGGAGGTGATCGCCTTGCGCAGACGTTCGACCGGGTCAGGGCCGCTGGCCCGAGGGCGTCCGCCGAGGCCGAGCGACGAGGACAGCTCCTCGAGTAGGAAGTCGCGCTCGATCCGTGCTCGCTCCGCGCGCACCAGGTCGTTCGCGGCTTCTGCTTCGGCGAGATCGTCGTCGAGCTCCTGGAGTCGAGCGCGATAGGCGGCGACTGCTTGCCGGTCGAGCGTCTCGTCGCGGCTCGATGAACGAGTGGCGCTGCGCAACCCGGCGGGCAGTGCCTCGAGCTCCGTGACGTGCACCTCGAGGCCAGGGCGAGGCAACAACAACGCGAGGTCGGCCATGCCCTTCACGTGCTTCACGATGGTGGTGGAGCCACCGAAGGAAACGTGCCACACGTCGCCGTCGCGGCGCAGCGTGGCCTCCCGCGGATCGGGCGTCGCGGTGACGGGTGTGCCTTCCGCGAGGTGATGAAGGCCCAGCACCGCGTAGGTTGCATCCGCCGCGGCGGCGAGCTCGGAGGCTTCCACCGTTCCTCCCAGCGCGTCGGCCAGCGCTCGCTGTGAATGAGCGCCGAGCAGCGCGCCCGCGGCGCGGTTGGCGTCGAGCGCGGCACGAGCGTACGGAACCGCGTCACCCGGTCGTCCGAGCGCGGTCAACCCCAAGGCAATGAACCGGTCCACCGAGCCGTGAAGGGCGGCACCGATACCTTCGAACGCGACGCGGCCGGCGTGGGGTGTCAACGCGTCGACCGCGGCGGCGAGGACCGGATGGTGCAACATCACGGCCGCCTCGACGATGGTCACCAGACCCGGCAACCACTCGGCATCGTCGAACGGCACGGCGTCCAACCCCGTCGACAGCAGCGGGTCGAGGATCGCGGAGGCTTCGACGGACCGCCCCATGTCCACGAAGAAGCGCGCCATGCTCCCGAAGGCCTGGGCGGACTGCGCGAGCTCACCCATCACGCCCGTGACCTCGTCGAGCAACGCAGCCATCTGGTCGACGCGACCAGCCTCATGCGCCAGCTCCGCGCGCAGCACCGTCGCGAGCATCGGCGCGTTCTCGCTACCAGCACGCTCACCGATGTGCGCCGCCTCCGCGGCGGCCTCCTCGGCGGTGGCAACGTCCCCAGCGGCCAGCGCCCACATCCCGCGCCACAGTGGGACATACCACGAGTACAGGGGGTTGCCGACTTCGGCGGCCCGGCGAGCGAAGGCCGACATCTCGGCGATCGCCGCCGGCACGTCGCCTGCCTCCAGTAGGGCCACGAATCGCAAGCGTCGCCCCAACAGCTCGAGACCGCCGTCCGCCGCGACCTCGGCCAGCTCGATGATCTCGGTCGACTCGGCCAGACGGCGCTCGACGTCGTCCGGACCGGCGATGGCATCGCAATGCGCAGCGAGCGCGCCGGCCAGGGTCAGCGCGTCGGCACTCGAACGCGCGAGGGCAACCGCCTGCTCGGCGAGCGCGAGCCTGCGTTCGGTCGGTGCCGCGAACGACAACGCGACCGACAGCCGCGCGAGGACGCGGGCCCGCATCCCCGGATCTCCGGCGACACCGAGCGCCGCGGCGGCCTCCTCCAGCAGATCGATCTGCCGCTGATCGAACAGATGGATCTCGAAGCCACCCAGATCGGCGGCGAACCCCAACGCAGCGCGGGCCAAGAGGTCGGCGGCGCCCAACGAACGACCGAGCGCCGCCGCAGTGGTGAACGCCGACACGGCATGATCGCGATCGCCAGACAAGAGGCGAGCCCGTCCGAAGGTGAGCCACGCCTCGGCGCGCAGCTCGTCGGCGATCCCACCCGACGGCAGCACCGCCAATGCTCGCTCCGCGTGCACCGCAGCTTCCTCCCACGCGAATGCGTCGAGCGCCGCGTCAGCGGCCCGCATCGCCCAGCGGGCCGCGTCCATGTCCGGGCCGGTGATGGCCGACAGCAGATGGTGGGCGATCGTCGCCGGATCGGCGCCGAGCTCGACCAGAGCGGATGCCGCAGCCGCGTGCAGCTGCACCTTGCGGGCACTCGGCAGCGCGTCGAGCGCGGCCTGCCGGAAGAGGTCGTGCACGAACTCCCATTCACCGGGCGCAGACGACGCATGCACGATACGAGCGGCCGCGGCGACGTCGAGCGAGTTGAGTGTTGCCGCCCCGTCGGTCCCGCCGACGCGTGCGACGGTCGACGGACGGAACGGGCCACCGAGCACGGCCGCGGCGTCGAGCACCGATCGCACATCTGGGGCCAGGGCGTCCAGCCGACGGCTGAGGACATCCCGCGCTCCGGCTGGCAGCAAGTCGTCTCGGCCGCTGGCCAGCAGCCGGCTCACCTGCACGACCAGGAAGGGATTGCCGCCGGTACGCCGCAGCACGTCGGCGACGGTGCGATCGTCCGGCGCGCGACCCAGTGCTGCCTCGATGACTGCCGCCACTTCCCGTGCCGCGAGCGGCTCGAGCGCGATGCGATCCGCACCAGCAGCAACAGCCGCCAACGCGGAGTCAGAGGTCACCTCGTTGTCCCGATAGGTCCCGACGACGAGCATCGGCGAAGCCGGCAACCGACCGCGCAGAGCCGCGAGCAGACGAACGGTTCCGTCGTCAGCCCAATGCAGATCGTCGAGGACGAGGACGATGGGTCGCCGACGAGCGAGCGCCGTGAGGGCGTCGACCACGCGCATGTACGCGCCTGCCCGAGCGGCGCCTGCCGCCGTGGGATCGAGTTGCTCGTTGCCGGACAGCACGGACAAGGCGACGATGCCGCGATCGCCGAGGTCCGCGAGCACCGCTCGCCACGGCGCATGCGCCAGGACATCGTCTTGCCAACACGCAGCCCACAGCACCTCGGCGCCGGCGGCCGCGGCCGCAGTGGCCACGCCCTGTGCCGCGGTCGTCTTCCCGATTCCTGCCTCGCCGGTCACGAAGAGGAGCGAGCCCCGGCCACCGGCCGCAGCGTGCACCGCTTCGCGCAAGACCTCCAGCTGGCCCACGGAGGATCGACGGTAGCTCCGGTCTGGCATCGCCACCCACGTTCTGGCGCCTCGTGTCGAACTCACGAGGAAGGAGACCGCCATGGCAGTGGTCACGGAGTCGACAGAAGAAGCGATCGGCCAGTTCGCCATGCGAATGGCCATGGCCGCCATCGGCAACCTCGAGCTCCTGACGGTCGAGCTGGGCATGCGGCTCGGGCTCTACCAGGCGCTCGCCGACGGTCCAGCCACGCCGCCCGAACTGGCGAAGCGGTCGGACATCGACGCTCGGTACGCGCGTGAGTGGCTCGAGCAGCAGGCGACCGCCGGCATCATCGTCGTCGACGCCGATCCCACACCGTCCGGCGACGCGGACGATCGCGTGTTCAGCTTGCCGATCGCAGCACGGGCGTGCCTGCTCGATCCCGAGAGCCTCGCCTTCGTCGCGCCGATGGCATCGCTGGCGGTCGCGGCCCCGACGGTCATCGACGGGATCGTCGACGCCTATCGCACGGGAGGCGGGTTGTCCTTCGGCGAGTTCGGCGACGGCATCCGCGAGTTCCAGGCCGCGGCCAACCGTCCGCAGTTCGCCAGCCTGCTCGCGTCGTCGTGGCTTCCCGCGATGCCTGACGTCGTCGCAAAGCTCGAGGCCGGCGGCGCCCGTGTTGCCGACATCGCGTGTGGCTGCGGATGGTCGTCGATCGTTTTCGGGCGGTCGTATCCCGACATCGAGGTCGACGGCTACGACCTCGATGAGCCATCGATCGCCGATGCGCGCCACAACGCCGCCGCGGAGGGTTTGCAAGATCGCATCCGGTTCCAGGTGCGCGACGCGGCCGAGGCGCCCGCAGGCTCGTACGATCTCGTGTGCTGCTTCGAGGCGCTGCACGACATGGCCCATCCCGTCGAAGCGCTGCGCGCCATGCATTCGATGCTCGCTGCGGGCGGAACCGTGTTCATCGTCGACGAACGAGCGGCCGATGAGATGACACCGAACGATCCGGATCCGATGCAGCGTCTGATGTACGCGGCCAGCGTGCTGCACTGCCTGCTCGTTGGACGCAGCGAGGCCGACAGTGCGGCCACCGGCACGCTCCTGCGCACCGCGACCCTCGAGCGCTACGCGACCGATGCGGGCTTCACCACCGTCGAGGTACTACCGATCGAGCACGACATGTTCCGCTTCTATCGGTTGCAGGCCTAGTGTCCGCGGCCATGGGGGAGGCAAGGATCCACATCGAGGCAAGCCCGGAGGCGGTGTACGCGATGGTCTCCGACATCACCCGCATGGGTGAGTGGAGCCCGGAGAACACCGGCGGCGAATGGTTGGGCGGCGCGAGCGCGGCCGCCGTCGGCAGCCGGTTCAAGGGCAAGAACAAGCGCAAGAGTGGCTGGAGCACGAAGTGCACGGTCACCGTCGCCAGCCCTGGTCGCGAGTTCGCGTTCGACGTCGGCAACGGCGGCACCAAATGGCGCTATTGCTTCGAGCCGGCGGGTGCCGGCACCGATGTCACCGAGTCCTTCGAGATCGTGAAGGAGCCGGGCGCGATCGGCCGGTTCTTCACCAAGGTCGGTACCGGGCTGCCGTGGTCGGAGCGCGAAGCCGACATGGTGCGAGGCATGGAGCAGACGCTCACCAAGCTCAAGGCGGCGGCCGAAGCCTCGTAGGGTTCCCACTCGTGCGGGTGGCGCAACTGATCGACAGTCTCGCCCCCGGCGGCGCAGAGCAATCGCTCGTCGCGCTGGCACCGGAATTGCGGGCGCGCGGCATCGAGCTCGAGGTGGCCTACCTCGGCGGCGCTGCTCCCCTCGCCACGAGACTGCAGGCCGACGGGATCCCGGTGACCGCTCTGGGCTCGGAGCAGGGCGGCAGCCGGATCGGCAACATTCGGCACACGCTGCGATGGCTGCGAGCACAGCGACCTGACCTCGTCCACACGACGTTGTTCGAGGCGGACCAAGCCGGCCGGATCGCCGCGCGGCTCGCGCGCGTACCGGTGGTGTCGAGCCTCGTCAACGTGTCCTACGGACCGGAGCATCTGGCCGATCCGGGAGTACGGCGGTCGAGACTTCGAGCCGCTCGACGGCTCGACGCCTTCACGGCGAAGCGGGTGGTGCGCTTCCATGCCGTGACCGACGTCGTGGCCGACACGATGTCCGAGCGCCTCCGGGTCTCGAGAGCGCGGATCGACGTGATCCCCCGCGGTCGCAGCGCCGCGATGCTCGGCCGGCGCACGCCCGAGCGAGCGGCGAGTATCCGCCGCCGGCTGGGCGTGCCCGACGACGCTCGATTGGTGGTGGCCGCCGCCCGGCACGAGTACCAGAAGGGGCTCGACGTCCTGCTGCGAGCGGTTCCCCACATCACGCACGACGCGTCGAAGGTGATGGTGGTCGTCGCCGGGCGCACCGGCAACGCGACACCCGATCTCGAGTCGCTCGTTGCCGAGCTCGGCATTGCCGATGTCGTCTCGCTGCTGGGCGAACGTGACGACGTGCCCGAACTCCTCGCCGCGGCGGACGTGTTCGTGCTGCCGTCGCGATGGGAGGGCATCGGTGGTGTGCTGATCGAGGCCATGGCGCTCGAGGCCCCCATCGTGGCGACAGATCTTGCTCCTATCCGCGAAGCGCTCGGTGGGGAGATCGCAGTCCTCGTGCCCGCGGAGCAGCCGCAACTCCTGGCCAAGGCGATCGTGGCGACGCTCGAGAGCCCCGCGGATGCCGCACGGCGTACGGCAATGGCGTATCGGACGTTTGTGGCGTCCTTCGAGATCGCCGCAACTGCGGATGCGACCGTGGCGTTCTACCGACGAGCGCTCGGGCAACCCGAGTAGAACGGCAACGTGCTCTCGAGACGAACCTTCCTTTCGGGGCTCGGCGCGGGCGCAGTGGGCTTGGCGATCAACAGCTGCTCGAAAGGTGGAGACGTCTCGTCGTCGTCGTCCTCCGCGGGCACCACGACGACGACAGTGCTCCGCGCCGCGGGCGACCGTCCGGACCCGTCGAAGCCCGAAGGTGTCGACACCATCCCCCAGATCGAGCACATCGTCGTCGTGATGATGGAGAACCACAGCTACGACAACTATCTCGGCATGCTGGGCCGCGGCGACGGCTTCACTCGCGGCCCCGACGGCAAGCCGACGAACTCGAACCTCGACGCGACCGGCCAACCGCTGCGGGCGTTTCACATGGCGAACACGTGCCAGGTGCCTCGCAAGCCGAGCCAGGCGTGGGGTGCCACGCACCAGCAGTACGCCGCCGGCGCGATGAGCGGCTTCGTGCAGAGCGACAGCGGACCGGTGGCGATGGGCTACTGGACCGGCGACGACATTCCCTTCTATTACGCGCTGGCGAACACGTTCCCGGTCTGCGACCGCTGGTTCGGCTCGTGCCTTGCGCAGACCTTTCCGAACCGCAGGTACCTGCTCGCGGGAACCTCGTTCGGATCGATCAACAACGACTTGAACTTCGTGCTCAACGGTCCGCAGCCCGCGGGCGGAACGATCATGGACCAGCTCAACAAGCACAGCATCCCGTGGCGGGACTACTACACGAACCTGCCGTCGGTCGGGTTGTTCCTGCCGGTGCTCAACGCGAATGGCGACAAGGCCGTGAAGATCGACCAGTTCTACGTCGACGCCGCGGCCGGCAACCTGCCCGCGTTCTGTCTCGTCGAACCCGACTACGAGCGGACCAGTGAGGAGAACAGCGAGGACATCACGCTGGGCGAAGCGTTCACGTCGAAAGCAGTGCAGGCCGTCATGAACGGACCGGGCTGGGCCAAGACGTTGCTGATCTGGTGCTACGACGAGCACGGCGGCTACTACGACCACGTTGCGCCTCCTGCGGCGATCGCGCCCGACGGCATCCCGCCGATGATCGGACCGAACGATGCCCCCGGCGACTTCGCTCGGTACGGCTTCCGCGTGCCCGCGGCGATCGTCTCACCGTGGGCCAAGCGCGACTACGTGTCGCACGTCGTTCACGACCACACGTCGATCCTGAAGTTCGTCGAGCGAAAGTTCAACCTGCCGGCGCTCACGGCACGCGACGCGAATGCCGACGATCTGCTCGACTCGCTCGACTTCGATCACGCTCCGGCGTTCCTCACGCCGCCGTCGCTGCCGAGCTCGCACAACGACGGCGTCAACGCCTTGTGCGCGGCGTCCGGCCCCGTTCCCAACCCTCAGGGCTGATCGGGCTCCTCACCGTTCTCGGTCCGGTTGTAGACGCCCATGGCTGCTTCGACACCGTCGCACACGATCATGTCGACCGCATCCGCCGCCTGCTCGATCGCGACGTCGAGCTCCGTGCGCTCCTTCTTGCCCGGACGGCGCAGCACATGGTTGGCCCCCTCCTCGCGACCCGGGGGCTTGCCGACACCGATGCGGACACGGATGAACCCGTCGTCGTGCAGATGCGCCTTGATCGATCGCAACCCGTTGTTGCCCGCCAGCCCGCCACCGACCTTGACCTTGAGCCGGCCCGGCGGCAGGTCGAGCTCGTCGTGCACCACGATGATGCGCTCGACCGTGTCGAGCAGGTCGTAGCGCCGGGCCAGTGTCGCGACAGCGATGCCAGAGTCGTTGTAGTACGTCTGCGGCCACGCGAGCGCGACGCGCCGACCCTCGATCGTCACCTCGCCCGCGAGCGCGCGGGCGCGGTCGCGCTTGAGCGCGCCGCCGTGCCGTTTCGCCAACAACGCGACGGTCTCGGCCCCACAGTTGTGCCGGCTGCGCTCGTACTCCGCGCCGGGGTTGCCGAGGCCGACGACGAGATGCTCGGCCGGCAGCGTCTACTCCTCGCCGCCACCCTCGGAGGGTGCGGCGTCGGAGGGCTCGCCGCCGGCCGGCTCGCCTTCGGCGGCCTCGCCCTCGGCCGCTTCGCCCTCGAGACCCTCCGCGACTTCCTCGGCCTGTGGCGCCGAGCCGATCACGACCGGCTCCTCGGCATCGACCTCGGTCTCCACGCCTTCCGGCAGGGTCAGGTCGCCGACGCGGATCGCATCGCCGATCGTGAGCCCGCTGATGTCGGCCACGAGCTCGTTCGGGATCGATCCGGGCTTCGCGCTGATGGTGAGGTGGAACAGCGCTTGGTCGACCGTACCGCCGTCGCGAGTGACCTGCTCGGCCTCGCCGGTCAGCACGATCGGCACCTCGACCTCGATGGCAACGTCACGACTGACACGCAAGAAGTCGATGTGGAGCACACTGCGTTTGATCGGATGGCGCTGCAGCTCCTTGACGATGGTGAGCTCGCTGGCGTGCTCGTCGATCTGGAGGTTGATCAGCGCGTTCATGCCGGCATCGGTCGTGAGCGCCTGACGCAGATCGCGCCAGTCGACGCTGACGGTGACGGCGTCGCTGCCGAGTCCGTACACGGTGGCGGGGACCTTGCCCTCGGCCCGCAGGCGATTGCTGGGTCGTGAGCCAGTGGGACGGCCGCTACGGGCCGGAAGAGTGATCTCAGCCATCGGAAGCTCCTACTTCAGAGATCGCGCCGGAGCGCTGTTTGGGAAAGAGGCATGCTAGGGGCCGTGGATGCATTCACACCAGCCATCGACATTGCCACGGCGATCGGGTCGAAGAGGTGAGTCCGCCTTGGAAGGACCGACGCCCGGCGTTGGCCAACTGAACTGCGTGCGTACATCGTCCGCCGTCGCCGTGGCGGTGTCCTGTCTGCTCATCTTCCTTGCCACGCCCGCGAACGCGGCCACCGCCGAGATGCACATCGTCGACGGCGCGCCGAACCCGGCACAGCTCACCGTCGACGATGGCGACACCGTCATGTTCTTCAACGACGACGACGTCGAGCACACGATCTTCGCGGCGGGACGGGCCTACGGCGACCCGATCCCGCCCCACGGCAGCGAATTGTTCGGCCCGTTCTCCACCGGCGGCGAGCGCGGGACGTTCGCCTACCGCGTCGACGAGAACGGTGCCTCGGGAGCGGTCATCGTGCGCGGGCCGGCCACCACCTCCCCTCCGACGACGACGGCACCACCACGCGCCACCACGACGACGAGACCGACGACGACGACGGCCAGCACCGCGACCACCGCGACGACGGCCACCACCTCGACCACGACCACGACCACGGTCGAGTCGACCACCACCACCGGCGCCGTCATCGTCACCACCCCGGGCAAGAAGGACTCGTCGAACATCCTCGCGGTGCTCGGCGTCGCTCTGCTCGTGGCCGGGATCGGCGGCTTGGTGATCGCACTCGAGCGAGGTCGCCGGCGCCGGGCGCGCTGATCACACCCGCGTGACCGACGCGGAGTCAGTTCTGGTTCTCGCCGCCGAAGAGCTCGCTCACCGACTTGTCTTCGAAGATCACGTCGATGGCGTCGCCGATGATGTTCGCGACGGACAGAATTTCGAGCTTGTCCATCTGCTTCTCGGGAGGAACCGGCACCGTGTCGGTGATGACGACGCGGGAGATGAGCGAGTTCTTGAGGCGGTCGACTGCCGGGTCGGCCAGCACACCGTGCGTGGCCATCGCCCACACCTCGGTGGCACCGTTCTCGGTGAGGATGTCGGCCGCGGCGACGATCGTGCCCGCGGTGTCGATGCGATCGTCGATGATCACGCAGCGGCGCCCATCGACGTCGCCGATCACCCCACGAGCCTCGACCTCGTCGGACTTTCCCTTGATGTGGCGCTTGTGCACGAACGCGAGATCGGCGGAGAGGTGCTGGCTGTAGCGCTCGGCGACCTTCACCCGGCCGGCGTCGGGAGCGACGACCACGATGTCGCCCGCGCACTCACGTTCGATGTAGTCGAGGAGCACCGGCATCGCCGTCAGATGATCGACGGGCTTGTCGAAGAATCCCTGGATCTGGCCGGAGTGGAGATCGACGCTCAACATCCGGCTGGCGCCGGCTGCAGTGAGCAGATCGGCGACGAGCTTGGCGGCGATGGGCTCGCGTCCTTCGGCCTTGCGGTCCTGGCGGGAGTAGCCGTAGAGCGGGCACACGGCGGTGATGCGCTTCGCCGATGCTCGTTTGGCCGCGTCGATCATGATCAGTTGCTCCATGATCGAGTCGTTCACCGACCCGCAATGCGTCTGGATGATGAAGACGTCGGCGCCGCGGATGTTCTCGCCGAATCGACAGTGCACTTCGCCGTTCGGGAAGTCGCGCACGTTGGCCTCGCCGAGCGGCACGCCGAGACGATCGGCGATGTCCTCGGCGAGCTTGGGATGCGAGCGGCCGGAGTAGAGCCGCAGGATCTTCTTGGTCACCAACTCCATCGCCCGCTGCGCCCCTCGTCCTAGGTTCCTGGGTCCTCCGCAGTCGCAGTGTAGAACGAGCCCGTTCGAGCCCCGGGCGCAATGTGCGCTCCCGGCTCGAGCACGGCATAAGGGCCGACCACGGCGTCGGCCCCGACGTCGGCGTGGCGTCCGACGGTGCGCTCGACGATGGCACCGTCGCCCACCGTGCAATCGACGAGCCGGGTGTCAGGGCCGAGCTCCGCGCCTTCGCCGACGACGGTGGCGCCCTGGAGCAGCGTGCCGGGGAAGATCGTGACGTCGGGTGCCAGTAGCACGGTCGAGTCGATGTACGTGCGATCGGGGTCGACCATCGTGACGCCGGCGCCGAGCCAGGCATCGTTGATCCGTCGGCGCAGCTCGGCTTCCGCGGCGGCGAGCTGCCGGCGGTCGTTGATGCCGGTCGCCTCGATGTCGTCGGGAGCGACGATCGGCACGATCGAGTAGCCCGCGTCGTGCAGCACCTCCACCACGTCGGTCAGGTAGTACTCACCCTGGTCGTTGTCCGGTGTGAGACGGCGCAGCGCGGGGGCGAGCACGCTGCGGCGGAAGCAGTAGATCGACGTGTTCCATTCGGTGGTGGCGCGCTCTTCGTCGGTGGCGTCGCGCTCCTCGACGACGCGCACGACACGGTCGTCCTTGCCCCGCACGATGCGGCCGTAGCCAGTGGCGTCGTCGGAGATGGCGGTGAGGATCGTGCACGCCGCCTCGGTGAGACGGTGCTCGCGCACCAGCGAGGCGATCGTCGACGCGCGCAGGAGTGGCGTGTCGCCCGGCAGGACGAGCACGTCACCGTCATCATCGTCGTCAGGAAAGGCGGTCAGGCCGACGCTCGTGGCGTCGCCGGTGCCCCGCTGCACGTGCTGTTCGACGAAGTCGAGCTCGAGGTCGCCCGCCTCTTCCTGCAGCTTCTTGGTGACCCGCTCTGCTCCATGACCGACGACGACGACGGCCCTGGTGACCTCGCAGTCGGCCAGCGCGTCGAGGACGTAGAGGACCATGGCGCGCCCGCAGAGCATGTGCAGCGGCTTCGGGCGGGTCGACCGCATGCGGGTGCCCTCTCCGGCGGCCAGCACCACGGCGCTGAGGGGACGTTCGGGCATGACAGACGTTCTACCGCTACGGGCGACGACTAGCCATCACACAGGTGAACACACCGGTTCGCGATCACCCGGTCAGGAGTGCAAATGCGCTGCTCAACCCCGTGTGGGTGGTTGACCAGCGCAAGAAGCTCGGGGGCAGGGACTCGAACCCCGATAGCCAGCACCAAAAACTGGAGTCCTGCCATTGGACGACCCCCGAAGGTCGCGATCAGCGTACGCGCCGCCCCTGGTCGCGTTCGCTCTTGGTGCGGAATGTGGACGAGGAGCGACGACCGATTCAGCGAGCGTCGTGGTCGCCGACTTCGAGGATCTCCTCCAAACGGCGGTCGCGCTGCGATGGACACGTGATGTGGGTGATCTCGCCGTCGCGGAGGTGGACGATGCGTTGCGCGCGGCTGGCCAGGCGCAGGTCGTGCGTGACCAACACGATCGTGCGTCCGGCGTCGTGGCTCGCCTCGAGCAGGTCGACGATCGCCTCGCCCGCCTTGGTGTCGAGATTTCCGGTCGGCTCGTCGGCCAGCAGGATCGGAGGATCCATCACCAGCGCACGCGCGAACGCGACACGTTGTTGCTCGCCACCCGACAACTGGCCAGGCAACCGCTCCGCCTTCGCCAGCAGGCCCACGAGGTCGAGCAACCGTGCGACGTCGTCGCGATACTCGGCCGGCCGCTTGCGCAGCAGCACCGCCGGCAGCGCGACGTTCTCGGCCGCAGTGATGCCGGGCACGAGGTTGAAGGCCTGGAACACGAACCCGATCGTCAACCCGCGGAGCCGCGCCAGCTCGGTGCGACTGCATTTCGAGAGTGATCGGCCGTCGAGCAGCACGTCGCCTTCAGTCGGTCGATCGAGCGCACCGATCAAGTTCAAGACGGTCGACTTGCCGGAACCCGAAGGCCCGATCACCGCGACGAATTGACCGCGCTCGATCGTGAGATCGATTCCCCGCACCGCGTCGACTCGGGCCTCGTCTTGATCGAACGAGCGGAATACGTTCCGCAACTCGATCACGTCGTGTCCTTGAGCCTGTCCTCGCATAGATCGAGCCACTTCAGGTCGGCTTCGAGACGCAGCAGCGCGCCCTCGAGCAGCAATCCTGTCGCAGGATGGAGGTTGGGTTCGTGTTGAAGTCGTCCGAGCTCGGCCAGCGCAGAGAGGTGCTCCGCCCGTTGCTTGTTGATGAGCTCGCGCGGGCTCTCACCATTGAGTGATCGCACGGCGATCTTGAGGAAGAACGCATCCCGCAGGCTCACCGGGCCGGTGTCGGGTTCGTCGGCCCACTCGCGCAGCTCCGCGCGCCCCGCGTCGGTGAGCGCGTAGACCTTGCGATCCGGCAGGAGGTCCTGGGGCACCACCTGGCACTCGACGAGGACTTCCTTCTCGAGGCGGGCCAGTGCCGTGTACACCTGGCCGATGTTGAGGGGCCACGTGCCGGCGAGGAACTGCTCGAACACGGCCTTGAGCTCGTACCCGTAGCGGGGTTCGGCATCGAGCAGCCCGAGCAGGACGAACCTCAGCATGACAAGCGTCACCCTACTTCCTCTTGCATGTTCTGAATAGACATGTATATAGATAGTCCGGTAAGTAGGGCTGACCTGGGGGGTCTGGGGATGGGCACCACGACTACCGCGCCGCGGCGGCCGCAACTCGTCGCCAAACGGCGCGAGCCGCTGCTGTCGCTGCGCAACCTGCACCACCGCTACGAGCTGGGCGGACAGCCGCTCCCGGTACTGCGCGGCGTGGATGTCGACGTCCACCCCGGCGAGATCGTCGCGATCGTGGGCCGTAGCGGATCGGGGAAGTCGACCCTGCTCCATCTCGCGGGCGGGCTCGCCGCGCCGGACGAGGGCGAGGTCTGGCTCGAAGGACAGTCGTTGTCGTCGATGAGCGCCCGGGGCCGCGCCATTGCCCGGCGCCGGCGCGTCGGCTTCGTGTTCCAGGCCTTCCATCTGCTCCCCGGCCTCGACGTGACGGAGAACGTGGCGATGCCGCTCCTCCTGAACGGCGAGTCCCGGAATCGGGCGCGAGACCGCGCTCGCCCTCTCCTGGAGGCCGTCGGCATCGGCGGCCGCGCCGCCCATCTCCCGAGCGAGCTCTCGGGCGGCGAGTTGCAACGCGCCGCGATCGCCCGCGCGCTCGTGGCCGACCCGACACTCGTCCTCGCCGACGAGCCCACCGGCAACCTCGACAGCACGACGGCCGAAGAGATCATCGACCTCCTCGTGTCTCGGGTGCGCGGAGCAGGCTTGGCGATGATGCTCGTGACCCACGATCCGCTCATCGCTGGGCACGCGGACCGTGTACTGACGATGGCCGACGGACTGCTCACATGACGAACACGTTCCGGCTCATGCACCTGCGACAGCTCAAGCGGCAGCCGTTGCGCGCCGCGCTCGCCGTTCTCGCAATCGGCGCGGGCGTGACGCTGACCGTCGCGGTGCTGATCGCGCGCTCGAGCCTCGACCGTTCGTTCACGAGCTACAACTCCGCGCTCGCAGGTCCGGCCACGCTTCGGGTCGTCAGCCGTTACGACCATGGCGGCATCGACGCGTCGACCGTTGCCGCCATCGATCAGGTCGACGGCGTGCAGGCCGCCGTGCCCCTCGTCCTCACGGTGACACAAGTCTCCGATCGCCATGGTCACGACGATCTCGTCGCGGTCATCGGCGCCGACTGCCGCGCGGAGGCGATTTTCGGCGCCCAGGGTTGCGACCCCGCGCTCCTCGCCCAGGCAACGGAGACGAGCCCGCCGCTGATCGGAAGCGGCGCGCGTGATGCCGGCGGCTCCGACGGTGTGCTGCGCACGGATGTGGGCGACCGTCCACTCGATCAGGCGGTACTCGACACCGACTTCGATCGCTTCAACCGAGGACTCGTCGCGGTGTACCCGCTGTCCGAGGCGCAGGCCTTGTTCGGTCGGCCCAGCGGGCTCGACGCGATCTACGTCGTGCCCGAGCCCGGTGCGTCGACCGTCGAGTTGCAGCGCGCGGTGTCGGCGGCGGCCGGCCCGCAGAACCGCGTTCTCGCCGCGAACGACCCGGGCAACGGGGTCTCGTACATCTCGACCCAACTGCTTCCGTTCATGCTCCTCGTCAGCCTGTTCGGGATCGCTGTGGGGGGTCAGCTGGTCTTCAACACCATGTCGCTCTCGCTCGAGGAGCGCAGGCGCGAGCTCGCGATCGAGTCGGCGATCGGCGGCACACCGGCGACCGTGATGGTGGGCGTTCTCAGCGAAGCGGCCTTGCTCGGTGTCGCGGGAGGGATCCTCGGCATCGGCATGGGCTTGCTGGCGGCGCGACCGTTCGTCGCGAATCTCTCGACCTATGCAGAGCAAGCGGCTGGCATCCACCTCTCGGTGCACCCAACGGTCTTGAGTGTCACCGTCGGACTCGCCATCGGCGTACTCGCCAGCATGGCCGCCGCAATCGTCCCCGCCCGCCGGGCGGCGCGTCTCGACATCGCCGGTGAGCTCGTCGATCGCTCTCGACGGCACGACGCGCTGCCCCGAGTCCGCGCGCGCCGCGCGGTGGTGTTCACGCTGTTGTCGGCGGGGAGTCTCGTCCTCGCGTGGGAGGGCTCGCGCGATGGCGCCCTCGAGGGGTGGCAGCCGACCGCGTTGTACATCGGCATCGTGATGGTGTTCCTGAGCGCCTTTCGGCTCACTCCCGCCTACACCCCGTTCCTCGTTCGCGGAATCGAGAAGCTCAACATCTTCCAACGCGGGCCAGCGCGAGTGGCCGTGTCCAACCTCATGAGTGAAGGACGACGAACCTCGGTGGTGGTCACCGCCGTCGGTTCGGCTGTCGGTATGGCGTTCGTACTGGGCGGCGTCCTCCCCGGAATGTCGACGGGCGCGGCGCGCATGACCCGCTCGACGGCCGAGGGCCGCGTGTACGTCGCGACGCTGACGCCCAACAACACCGGAGCGATCGACGCCAAGACATCGCCCGAGGTGCAGGCACGGCTCGCACAGCTTCCGGGCGTGGCGATGGTCCAGCGCCAGTACTGGGCCAGCTTCGACTTTCCTGGACTGGGGCCGGTGGGCATCTCGTCGACCGACGGACAGCAGCAGGCGTTCACCCTGTTCCAGGGCGTCACCGTCGAAGAGGCA
>JBEEFX010000276.1:0-7048 GCA_041166365.1 Acidimicrobiaceae bacterium | reverse complement strand
GCGCTCGCCCTCGCCCTGCGCTCGGATCACCGGAGTCGCTGTCGTCATCATTGCCCCTTCGACCGCCTTTCGTGGGACCGATGTCACATAACGACTGTAAGGTACCATGAACTCGGATGTCAATGCCCTACGAGCTCGAAGGCCGCACGCAGCAGAAGCAGCGCACCCGCAGCGCGCTGGTGAGCGCGGCGCGCGACCTCGTCGCCCACGGCCTCACGCCCACGGTCGAGGATGCCGCGGCCGCGGCCCTCATCTCGCGCACGACCGCGTACCGATACTTCTCCAGCCAGCGGGCACTGCTCGCGGCTGCCCACCCGGAAACCGCGGCCGCGTCGATGCTGCCGGCAAACGCTCCCGACGACCCCGCGGCGCGGCTCGACCTCGTCGTACGAGCGTTCACGCAGATGATCCTCGACACCGAGTCCCAGCAACGAACGATGCTCCGGTTGTCGCTCGAAGCCGACGACGAGGAGCGCAGCGGTTTGCCACTTCGACAGGGTCGTGCGATCACGTGGATCGAGGAGGCCCTCGAGCCCGTGCGCGCCGACCTCGGCAACAAGCGGCTGCATCGACTCGTCCTCGCGATACGCAGCGCGACCGGAATCGAGGCACTGGCGTGGCTCACCGACGTTGCCGGCCTCTCGCAGAGAGAGGCAGTGAAGTTGATGCGATGGTCAGCGTTGGCGCTCTACCGATCGGCCATCGCCGACGGAGGGCCACCGGCGCCCGCCTCGGCCAGGTCCGCACGCGTTCGACCCCGCCGTTCCGCCGACTGAGCCGAGGCCCGACCGTCGGTCACGGAGTCAGTCGTGGGCGTTTCGTGTGATCACGACCTCGAGGTACTCCGACGCGATCGTGAGTGCGCTGTTCGTCTTGCGGTTCGCACCGTCGGCCAAGGCCACGAGCTGCTGCCGCAACGAGGCTCGCCCGTCGGCGTCGAGCGCGCCCCACGCCTTCACGAGCGGGCCGTAGTACGCCTTGAACGTCTCGAAGTAATCCTCCGCCGAACGGAAGCGGAAGGTGAAGTGACGGCGGGCGATGTCGACCTCGGCATCGGCGCCGAAGAGCTGCCGAAGCCGGTTCGTCGGTCCCCCATGCCAGCGGCGAAGGCACGCCCGCGGGCGGGGGGACATGCTGCCCGACGATCTTGAACATCTGGCCGACGAAGCCCTCGGGCGTCCAGTTGGCGAGCCCGATGCGGCCCCCGGGCCGGCAGACGCGGACGAGCTCAGCGGAGGAGCGGTCGGGGTTCGGCGTGAACATGACGCCAAAGGTGGAGAGCACGAAGTCGAAGCTGCCGTCGTCGAAGGGAAGCGCTTCTGCGTCGGCGACGCGGGTCACCAATGGCAAACCTTCTGCGTCAGCGCGGACGCGGGCGCGGTCCAACAGCGCTTCGACGTAGTCGGTCGCGGTCACCTCGCCGCCGCGGCGTGCCGCGGCCAATGACGCGTTGCCGTTTCCGGCGGCGACGTCGAGGACGCGCGCTCCGGCGGCTACGTCGACCGCCTCACACAGCGACTCGCCGACGATCTGCAACGTGCTGCCGATCACCGCATAGTCGCCCGACGCCCAGGTGGCCTGCTGGCGCTGCTTGATCGCCTCGATCTCCTCGCTGCTGATGGTCTGTGTCATCGGGGCTCCTCGTCGCTCGGCCCGTCGTGGACCTGGAGCCCATGTTGCTCCCGGCGAATGGGCGTGCGCATCGGGCGACCACCCCATTCGTGACCGCTCCCGATGGGGCAAATTCCCCATCGAGGAGGTCGAACGCGAGGACCGCGGCTCATTCGTGGCTGGAGGGGGCGGATCCCGGAGTGACGGTTGCTGCGGGTCCACTCGACGTCGCCGGCTTGCTCGATGCTGGGGAAGCGATCGAGCAGTTCCTCGAACACGACTCGCATCTCCAGTCGAGCGAGGTTGGCGCCAAGGCAGTAGTGCACACCCCGACCGAGCGCGAGATCGACCTCTGGTCAGGCGGGGTGCGAAGGCGCCGGCGGTGCGTCGTCGAGCTCGAAGAAGAGCGCATCCGCGTAGCACCACCACCAGTCCTCACCGGGCTCGTACGAGCGAATGAGCGGGTGACCCGATTGCGCTTCCCAGTGCTTGGTCGCGTGCCGGTTGGGTGAGTTGTCACAGCATCCGACATGGCCGCAACTCATGCACATGCGGAGATGCACCCAGCGGCCGCCGATCCGCAGGCAGTCCTCGCAGCCGGTGCTCGATGGCGTGACATCGGCGATGGTGTCGAGGTGCCCGCACCCCTCGTTGGAACTCGTCGAGCTCATTGTTGGTACCCCTCTCGCCCGGACGACGGCTTTCCGGTCGCCGGCACCGAGTCTGCGACAGATCGGCGCTTCCCGTCGAGCAGATGCTTCTCGGCGGCGTTCGTGGCGAGGTCGTAGGCCCGGTCGTAGGCGAGCCGCGCGTCAGCCGGGCGCTCGAGCCGGACCAGGAGCTCGCCGCGAGTCGCGTGGTAGAGGTGATAGTCGTCCAACGCGAGGTCCTCGATCGCCGCGAGAGCGATCGCGGGCCCGTGCACCTCGGCAACCGCGACCGCGCGATTGAGCGCGACGACTGGCGTTGGCGTCATCGTGAGGAGTTGGTCGTACAGCGCGAGCACCTGGCGCCAGTCGGTGGCGTCGGCCGCGGCCGCATCGCTGTGGACCGCATTGATCGCCGCTTGGATCTGATACGGACCGGGTTGGGTCCGGCGGAGACATCGACGAACGAGGGCGTGCCCTTCGTCGATCAGATCGCGGTCCCAGAGTGCGCGGTCCTGGTCGGGCAGCAGGACCATCGTTCCGTCGTTCTGGGTGCGGGCCGCGCGCCGGGCCTCGATCAGTAGCAGCAGCGCGAGCAGCCCGAGCACCTCGGGCTCATCTGGCATGAGTTCGGTCAGCACCCGGCCGAGCCGTATCGCCTCGGAACACAAGTCGGCGCGGATGAGCTCGTCGCCCTCGGTCGCGGTGTAACCCTCGTTGAAGATCAAGTAGATGACGGCCAGCACCGGCCGCAGTCGGTCGGGCAGCTCCGCGGCCGTCGGGACGCGGTACGGGATCTTGGCACCGCGGATCTTCTGCTTCGCCCGCACGAGACGTTTCGCCATCGTCGCCTCCGGGACGAGAAACGCGCGGGCGATGTACGGCGCTTCGAGGCCGCCCAACAGGCGCAGCGTCAGCGCGATCTGCGCGTCGGGCGCCAGGGCCGGATGGCAGCAGGTGAAGATCAGTCGAAGACGGTCATCCCTCATCTCGGGCTCCGATTCGGTGACGTCGTCATGCTCGCTGAGGACAAGGGCCTGGACGTGGCGGTCATGGCGGGAGGCTTCGCGCCGGAGACGGTCGATCGCTCGATTGCGGGCGGTGGTGGTGATCCACCCACCCGGGTTCGGCGGCAGACCGTCCTTCGGCCAGCGCTCGCCCGCCACCACGAACGCTTCCTGAACCGCCTCCTCGGCGACGTCGATGTCACCGAAGAGGCGGATCAGGGTGGCGATGACTCGACCGGACTCTTCTCGGAAGATTCGCTCGAGCGCGGCGTGGTCGACGGACGGCAAGGGGACGATCGTCGCTCAGAGCTCTTCCGTGTCAGCTTGGAACGGTCGCACCTCGACCGGGCCCATGCACGCTGCAGATCCCTTCGCCGCCCACTCGAGGGCCGCATCGAGATCGGGAGCAGAGATGACCCAGAACCCACCGAGGTGTTCCTTCGTCTCGGCGAACGGTCCGTCGGTGATGACCACGTCGGTGTCCTTGGCATTGACGACCGTCGCGATCTCCGGCGACTCGAGTCCCCCGGCGAACACCCACGCGCCGGCGGCCTTCACCTCGGCGTTGAAGTCGTCGACTTGCTTGAACGCCTTCTGCATCTCCTCTTCGCTGGCCGGCGGCGGAGCGTCCGGGCTGTGGTGCACGGAGAGCATGTAGTTGGTCATGTCCTTGATCCTTACGGGTCGGTTCGGTTGGGATTGAAGCGTTGGGTTGTTGCTGATGGCCGGGCTCGGTGCCCGCCTCTGACAGGTCCTACGAACGACCAACGCCCCAGAGGACAGCTGCGGCTGGATTTCTTTTCGCCCCTCAGTCACCGTGCGAGTTGGCGAGCACCTCACCGTTGCGAAAGACGGAGACCGGACCGTCGTCGCTCACCGCGATCACTGTGGCCAGGGGGTCGTCGTGGCTGTAGCGACGGGCCGATGTGTGGCGCGTGCCCCGGAGCGGCTCGACGGTCTCCTCGGCAACGTTGCTCGGCACGAGCCGGACGCCGAGTTGCCGGAGCACCCCTTCAGCGTCGAAGACCGCGGCGCCGTCGACTTGTGCAAGAGCGTGCCGCAGGGGCGCGAGATGGCTGGCGGTGCGGATCCGCAGAGGCGGTGGGGTCGGCAGCCGTTCCTCGACGGTGGGACCGGGGTCGCCGTCCGGTCGATAGATCAGGAGCGCACCGATGCGCATCGATCCGAGATCGTGGATCGCGAACGTGAGCATGTCCTCGATGACCGCAGCGTCTCCGTGGCCCGCCGTAGCCGTCACGGCATCGATCCAGGTGCTCGCCGGCGGTTCGTGATGCCAGCGGAAGCTGTCCCACCGAAGCACGCCGAAGCTCCCGACCAGCCGCACCGAACCAGCGGGATGGCGCTGCACGATCGTGGCGTCGAACACGCTCGCGAGCACCACGAGGTCGCGTTCGGACCCCGCGGGCCGATCGAACACCATCCACTCGTTGGCACCATCCGTGCGGCGCAGCAGCCAGCTCGACAGCCCGTCGGCGAACCGCCGGGCCGCCGGCAGAGGCTGCTCGTCCGCCGACCCTCGTGTGATGCCGAGCTGCGTCCCCGACTCCCACGTCGCGGGATCGGAATGGGGTTCGAGGATCGTCCCGCTGCTCACGATCCGCCGCTCGTGGACATCCGGGCGCACCACATGATCGATCTCCTCGAGCAGCAGGGCGCGAAAGTCGTCGGATCCCTCGACGACGAGGCCGCTTTCCTCGAGCTCCTCGGCCAGTCGACGTTGCCGTCCAACCCCGGGCTCAGACATCGATCGGACGCTACCGCCAGTCCCGCGCAATGATCATGGTCGCCCACACCTCACCAGGGGAGAAGACATGGCCGGTCTTGCGATCATCACCGAGGCGTGCATCGACGTGAAGGATCGTGCCTGCGTCGACGTGTGCCCTGTGCAATGCATCTACGAGTTCGATCCGGCCAAGAACGTGCTCTACTCCGAAGCCGAAGCGGGCAGCGGTGTCATCGAGAACACCCACACGCCGAGCGCAGAGTCGATCGCCGTGTTCGGCGACAGCATCCTCTACGTCAACCTCGAGGAATGCACGTCCTGCACGGCCTGCTACCAACCGGACGTGTGTCCCGTCGGTGCGATCTACTCCGAGGAACACCTTCCCGACGGTTCTGCGACGAGCGCCAAGTACAACGCCGAGGACCAGAACAAGGGCCACGACCACACCTTCTTCATCCAACTCAGCCGCGACGTCTTCGCGGACTAAGCGGACGAGCGGGACGGCGAAGCCTCGAGCGCGTTCCGGTCCCATGCACCCAGCGTCGCGGCGGCGTCATACGTGCTCTGGAAGAACCGGAGCAGCAGCCCGTCCGGATCCGGCGCATTGCGCACGTCGGTGTACGGCAACACGAACTCGCCGAGGTCGGCGTCGAAGAACGCTTCAGCCGGCTCGACCGGCCAGTCGGCGAACCCTTCGGGCGCCGGATAGGCGTACGAGTAGAAGACGCCTTCCGCGCCGCCGCCCGGCCAGTAGCCGCAACTCGAGACCTCGTGGCTGTACGCCATCTCCTGGACCCAGTCCGGGCAGTTCGGAACCCCGCCGCGATGCTTGGGCGCAGGTCTCCCCGAGAAGCGGGTCGTCGCCAGGTCGGCTCCGCCCCAGAAGAAGTGCACCGGACTGGCCTTGCCGATGAAGCCGGACCGGAACGTCAACATGACCCGGTGTGCTTGGACGAGCGCGAGCCAGAACCGACGCGCGGCGCCGGCGTCGTATGACCGGTGCGCCTCGTCCTGATCGAACGGGACGGCCACGGCCACCTCGGAAGGGCGGGGATAGATGGCGACGCCGATGCCGAGCTCATCGAGAGCACCCATGGTGGCGGCGTAGAAGCTCGCCACCGACTGGGACTCGAGCGAGATGCCTCGACGCGCTCCGTCGGTGGTCCTGATGTCGAGCAGGTGCTCCACGAAGTCGAACTCGATCTCCACGCCGCGGTCATCGGTGTGCATGAGCGAGGTCGTGAGACCTCTCGCCGAGAGATACAGCGACACCTGCCACCAATGGTTGATCATCGGATTGAGCGCCATGCGGACCTTGCCGACGACCTGCGTCCACATGTGCAGCGTGTCGCGAGTGTCCTCCCATTCCGACAGCGTGAGCTCAGGCCAGGCGCGTGCGTCTTCCATCGACGCATTCTTTCGTCTCAGAAGGTTCGATGCGGCGGTGGTTGTCGCCGAGGCGCTGGTCAGCCGCCTCGCTGTTTGGCTTGCAACAGGCGGGCGCCGAGCGCGTCGAGCTGCTGCGGTGTGGCCTGCTTCTCCAGCGCGGGGAGGAGGTTCTTCTCCTCGTCGGCGACGTGCGTCTGCACGAGTTTGCGCAGCGCGTTGAACGCCTCCGCCAGGGGCGCACCCTCCTGCGCGGTGATGAGGTCGATCTGCTTCTTGACCGCGGAGTGCGCGTTCGCCCATCGCTCGATCGATTTCGCGTCGCCGAGCAGGTCTCCGGCGAACGGGTAGAGAGCGGCGTGTTCGGCGTCGTCGTGCGCGTTGAGTGCACCGATCACTTGGCCGATGATCGCGCCGTCACCGGTCTTCTCGAACTGACCGAACAAGGCGTCGACGTGGCGGTGGTCGGCGAGGAGGAGATCGATTCCGTTGGGCATGGGTCAGGTTCCCTTCGTGATGATCTGCCTGGTGGGGTGCGTGTCGGCTCGCTCCCAATGGCGATGAAGCGCCAGCGCGGCCAGCACGGAGCTGGTGAAGGCCTTGCTGGCGCGCTCCGCGATGGCGATGCCAGGTTCGTCGGCGCCGATGCCGGC
>JBEEFX010000275.1:0-12379 GCA_041166365.1 Acidimicrobiaceae bacterium | reverse complement strand
GCACGTCTGGTTCTCGTCGCTCGTCGGCTGGGTCAACCGGTGGTACGGCATCAACCACGTCGGCGATGAAGTCGAGATCGCCGCCCACCTCCTCCTCGACCAGTACGACTGAATCGACGGCGGTGGTCAGATTGCGGTGGTGCGGCCTTGCCAGTACGGGTCGCGGAGCTTGCGCTTGAAGAGCTTGCCGCTCGGGTCGCGGGGCATCTCGGCGATGAAGTCGTACGTCTTCGGCCGCTTGTACGACGCGAGGTTGGCCTCGGCGAATTCTCGCAGTTGCGCTTCGAGCTCGTCGCCGGGTTCCCCGCCCTCTGCCGGTTCGATGACGGCCTTGATCTCCTCGCCCCAGTCATCGTTCGGGATGCCGAAGACGGCGACATCGCCGACCAGCGGGCATTCGTAGAACGTGCCTTCGATCTCGGCGGGATAGATGTTCACGCCGCCGCTGATGATCATGTCGATCTTGCGGTCGCGCAGGAACAGGTACCCGTCATCGTCGAGCTCGCCCACATCGCCGACCGTGAAGAACACGGTCCCGTCGGGGAAGTAGACGCGGTTGCCCTCGGTCTTCTGCTCGTCGCCCTTGTACTCGAACATCGCCTGCGCCAGCAGCATGTACACGGTTCCGATCTCGCCCGGACCGAGCACCTTGCCGTCGTCGTCGAGGATGCGGATCTCCGACCCGGCCCATGCCTTGCCCACCGTGCCCGGCCGCTCGAGCCACTCCTTCGCGGTGACGATGGTGCCACCACCTTCGGTTGCGGCGTAGTACTCCATCACCGCGTCGCCCCACCATTCGATCATCCGTCGCTTCACGTCAGGAGGGCACGGCGCGGCCGCGTGCACCATGCACCGCACCGACGAGCAGTCGTACTTCGCCCGAACGTCGTCGGGCAGTGCGAGCAGGCGATGGAACTGGGTCGGAACCATGTGCGATGTCGTGACCTTGTAACGGGCGATGAGCTCGAGCATCCCCTCGGGCGACCACTTGTCCATCAGCACGGCCTTGTGCCCGAGGTGCAGCGAGTTCGTCGTCCAGAGCAGCACGGCCGTGTGGTACAGCGGCGAGCCACAGATGTGGACGTTGCCGTCCTCCGGCTGCACGCCGAACAGCATCAGGAACATCGAATACAGCGCGCCCCCCTCGTCAGGGTCGAGGTCGGCCAGCTTGCGCTTCACGCCCTTGGGCTTGCCCGTCGTGCCGGAGGTGTAGTGCATCGGTGCGCCGGCGGTTCGGTCCTCGGGACGGGTCGTCGGTTGACCGTCGATCAGTTCGGAATAGTCACGACCGCCGGGGATGGACCCGATCTTGAACAGGCTCTCGTGACCGAGCTTGATCTCCTCGCCGGCCGCCACCAGCGCGTCGGCGAACCGCTCGTGACCAATGAGCACCTTGGCGTCGCTGTCGTTGACGATGTAGGCGATCTCGGGCCCGACGAGGTGGTGGTTGATCGGCGTCATGTACAGGCCGATCTGCTGTGCGCCGAGCACCAATTCCATCATCTCGATGCCGTTCGGCATCACGACGGCCACCGTGTCCCCGCGCTCGAGGCCCTGCGCGCGCAGCCCGTGCGACACCTGGTTCGCGCGGGCCGCCAGCTCGCCGGCGGTGACCTCCGTGCCGTCGGGACCCACCAGTGCGATGCGGTCCGGATTCGCGTCAGCCTGACGGAAGAAACCCAGTTCAGCCATGCAATTCCCAACCCCTTCGCTCGCGTCGCTCGCTCCGACCCACCCGGCCGCCAGACTAGAACGTGTTCCAGTTTCCGCGCTAGCGTGCCGCCTCGATGGCAGACCGCACAGAGGTTCTGACCGCCCCGCTCGTCATCGAGTATCCGTTCAGCCGCACCACCGGACCGGTGATCGGCGCGTTCCTCACGGGCCTGCGCGAGCAGGTGATCGTCGGAACGAGAGCGAGCGACGGGCGCGTCCTGGTCCCCCCGATGGAGTACGACCCGGCGACGGGCGACGCGGCCACCGAGATGGTCGAGGTCGGCCCCGGCGGCACCGTCACGACGTGGGCATGGGTGCACCAACCACGCCCGAAGGACCCGCTCGACCATCCGTTCGCGTGGGCGCTCATCCGCATCGACGGTGCAGAGTCCGCGTTGCTGCATGCCGTCGACGCCGGTGACATCGGCGTGATGGCGACGGGCATGCACGTCACGCCCCGCTGGCGCGCGGAGCGAGAGGGCCACATCAACGACATCGAGTGCTTCGAGCCTGATGGGGACAGCCGATGAGCGAGCTGACATTGCCGAAGTCGTTGCAGGACGTCGAGCTGATCAAGAGCGTGCGCACGCCGGCTGAGCTCCGCTACCAGTACACGGCGGGCGCGGCCACGACGCGCTTTCTGCGAGGCATCGAGCAGAAGAAGATCCTGGGGGAGCGGTGCCCGAAGTGCGGCAAGGTCTACGTGCCGCCTCGCGGCTCGTGCCCGACCGACGGCATCCCCACCACCGATCAAGTCGAGCTCCCGCACAAGGGCACCGTCACGTCGTTCTGCATCGTGAACGTGCAGTTCTACGGGCAGGTGATGGAGGTGCCCTACACCGGCGCGCTGATCCTGCTCGATGGGAGCGACCTGTCGATCATGCACTTGCTGCAGGAGGTCGCCGTCGAGGAGGTGCACATCGGCCTGCGGGTGGAGGCCGTGTGGGTCGACGACGACGAGATCGGTCCGACGCTCGAGAGCATTCGCTACTTCCGTCCGAACGGCGAACCCGATGCCGAAGTGAACCAGCCGGGTGAGCATGGGTGGGGGGCCCTTGAACATGCGTGACGTCGCGATCATCTCGTTCGCTCAGAGTGACCACGCTCGATCGGTGGACGACGCCAACGAAGTCGAGATGCTGATGCCGGTCACGGCGGCCGCCATCGCCAACGCCAACATGACGAAGCACGACATCGGCTTCACGTGCAGCGGCTCGACCGACTACCTCGCCGGCAGCGCGTTCAGCTTCGTGTCGACGCTCGACGGCGTCGGGCCCTGGCCGCCGATCCAAGAGAGCCACGTGGAGATGGACGGCGCGTGGGCGCTGTACGAGGCCTGGGTCAAGCTCCAGCTCGGCGAGATCGACACTGCGCTCGTCTACTGCTACGGCAAGTCTTCCCCTGGCCCGACGCACGAGGTGCAGAGCCGCCAGCTCGATCCGTACTTCGTGGCACCGCTGTGGCCGGACACCATCTCGCTGTCCGCCCTGCAAGCTCGAGCGCTGCTCGAGGCGGGCAAGGCCACCGAGAAGGACTTCGCCGACATCGTCGCCCGCAGCCGCAAGGCCGCTCTCGACAATCCCCATGCACAGCTGCGGTGGGACAAGCCGGCGGATCAGGTGCTGGCCGAGCCGATGCTCGTCGACCCATTGCGCAAGGACGACTGCCCGCCGATCAGCGACGGCGTCGCGGCGGTGGTGATCGCCGCCGGCGACGTTGCCCGCGCCCACTGCGCACGGCCGGCGTGGATCCGCGGCATCGACCATCGGATCGAGTCCGCCGTGCTCGGACTGCGCGACCTCACCGACTCGCCGTCGACCCGCACCGCGGGGAAGCGGGCCGGCCTGGACGGCGGCAAGATCGATGTGGCCGAACTGCACACGCCGTTCAGCTTCCAGGAGCTGATCATTCGCGAGGCGCTCGGACTCGGCGGCGATGTCGACGTCAACCCTTCGGGCGGCGCGCTGTGCGCCAATCCGATCATGGCCGCCGGCCTCGTGCGCTTCGGCGAGGCGGCGAGCCGCATCATCGACGGCCGGGCGAGCCGGGCGGTCGCGCATGCAACGAGCGGCGTGTGTCTCCAGCAGAACCTCGTGTGTGTCTTGGAAGGTGAGTCCTGATGGCCAAGGAACGCGTTGCGGTCGTCGGCGTCGGGCAGACGAAGCACCAAGCCACACGCGGCGACGTGTCGATGGCCGGCCTCGTGCGCGAGGCCGCCGATCGCGCCCTCGAGGACGCCGACCTCGGCTGGAACGACATTGACGCGGTCGTCGTCGGCAAGGCGCCCGACTTCTTCGAAGGCGTCATGATGCCGGAGCTGTACCTCACCGACGCCCTCGGCGCGGTGGGCAAGCCGCTGTTCCGCGTGCACACCGCCGGCTCGGTCGGCGGTTCGACGACGATCGTCGCGACCCAACTCGTGCAGGCGGGCGTGCACAAGCGGGTGCTCACCGTCGCGTTCGAGAAGCAGTCGGAGAGCGAGGCGATGTGGGCGCTGTCGCTGCCCATGCCGTTCACGCCTCCGATGCATGCCGGCGCCGGCGGCTATTTCGCGCCGCACATCCGCTCGTACATGCGCCGCGCCAAAGCTCCCGACCATGTCGGCATCCTCGTGGCGCTGAAGGACCGCAAGAACGCGCTGAAGAACCCCTACGCCCATCTCCACGAGCACGACATCACCTTCGAGTCGATCGAGCAGTCGATGATGCTGTGGGACCCGATCCGGTACGCCGAGACGTGCCCCTCGTCCGACGGCGCCTGCGCGCTGGTGCTGGCCGCGGAGGATGCGCTCTCGGGCTCGCGTCCACCGGCCTGGGTGCACGGGACGTCGATGCGTTCCGAGCCCACGATGTCGGCCGACCGCGATCCGGTGCTGCCACTCGGCGGTATCCAATGCGCCAACGACGTGTACCGCCAAGCGGGCATCACCGACCCGCGCAATCAGATCGATTGCGTCGAGATGTACGTGCCGTTCTCGTGGTTCGAGCCGATGTGGCTCGAGAACCTGCGCTTCGCGGGCCCGGGCGACGGGTGGCGCATGGTCGAGGACGGCGCGACGCAGATGGACGGCGATCTCCCCGTCAACATGAGTGGCGGCGTGTTGTCGTCGAACCCCATCGGTGCGTCGGGCATGCTCCGTTTCGCGGAGGCGGCCATGCAGGTGCGGGGGCAAGCCGGCGAGCACCAGGTCGACGGGGCCAAGGTCGCGCTCGGCCATGCGTATGGAGGCGGCTCCCAGTTCTTCGCGATGTGGATCGTCTCGAACGAGAAGCCATGAATCGCGCTCGTTGACATGGGGCGACTCGACGGGAAGGTGGCGCTGATCAGCGGCGCGGCCCGCGGGCAAGGAGAAACGGAGGCCCGCCGGTTCGTGGCGGAGGGCGCGAAGGTCGTGATCGGCGACGTGCTGGAGGCCGAAGGCGAGGCGGTGGCGCACGACCTGGGCGCAGGCGCGGTGTTCGTGAAGCTCGACGTCACGTCGGAGGAGTCCTGGCAAGACGCGGTCGCCGCGACCGTCGACGCGTTCGGCGGCCTGCACGTCCTCGTGAACAACGCCGGGGTGCTGGGCGCGTTCACGCCACTGGTCGACACGACCGTCGACAATTTCATGCGCGTGCTGTCGATCAACCTCGTTGGAGTGTTCCTCGGCATCAAGACGGGGGCGCCGGCGATGCGCGACAGCGGGGGAGGGTCGATCGTCAACATCTCCTCGACCGCAGGCCTGTGGGGAGTCCCGTTCGCGGCGGACTACACCGCGTCGAAGTTCGGGGTGCGCGGGATCACCAAGGTCGCCGCCCTCGAGCTCGGCCGCGACGGCATCCGGGTGAACTCCGTGCATCCCGGCGGCGTGCTGACGGAGATGGTCAAGGCCGTCGGCGACGACGGGGAGAGCGGCTACTACAAGCGGTTGCCGGCCGGGCGCATCGGGACGGCCGAGGACATCAGCAACCTCGTGCTCTTCCTCGCTTCGGACGAGAGCGCGTATTGCACCGGAGCGGAGTTCCTCATCGACGGTGGCATGCAGGCCGGCGATTTGCAACTGATGCCGCCTCCGCGCCGGAGCTGAGCGCGACGGAACCACGCGTCCACTTCATCACCCTCGGCACGAACGACCTCGCCGCCGCCCGGCGGTTCTACGTCGAAGGGCTGGGCTGGCATCCCGTGTTCGAGGTGCCGGACGAGGTCGTCTTCATCCAAGTCGGACCGGGACTGCTGCTGGCGTTGTGGACCGCGGACAAGCTCGACGCCGACATCGGTGATGGCTCGCGGTCGGCAACGGGTTCAGCACCGGTCGCGCTTGCCCACAACGTGGCGAGCGACGCCGACGTCGTCGCGGTCATCGATCGGGCTCGAGCTGCGGGGGCCACCGTCTTGAAGGAACCGGCGATGAGCTTCTTCGGTGGCTTCCAGGGCTACTTCGCCGACCCGTCCGGCTTCCGTTGGGAAGTCGCGCACAACCCCGGCTGGAGCGTCGCGGCCGACGGCACCGTCACCATCGGGTGATCGGCTGAACAACCGCCGCCCGGCGCGACCGAGGCTTCGGGTTAGCGTCGACCTCCCATGAGCCTGTTGGTCGACACGACGCCGCTGCGGGTGTCGCGAGACTTCCGGCGGCTCTGGATCGGCCAAGCCGTGTCCTTCATCGGCAGCATGATCACGAGCGCGACGCTCCCGTACCAGGTCTTCCACGAGACGGGCTCCTCGTTCGCGGTCGGGATGCTCGGCTTGGCCGAGTTGGGTCCGATGCTCGTGTTCGGAGTCATCGGAGGTGCGTTCGCCGACAGCCTCGACAAGCGCCGGATGTTGCTCGGTGTGTCGGTGGTGGCGATGCTGTGCTCGGTCGCGCTGGCGGTGAACGCGTCCTTGCGCCATCCGCAACTCTGGTTGCTCTACGTGATCGGGGCCGTTGCCGGCGCAACGTTCGCCATGACCTTTCCCGTGGTCCGCTCGCTGTTGCCGATGCTGCTCGAGGCCGAGTTGCGTCCCGCGGCCTTCGCGTTGCAGTCGACCTACGGGTCGTTCGGGATGATGGCCGGGCCGGCGGTCGCCGGTGTTCTCATCGGCACGCTCGGCATCACCAGCGCCTACAGCATCGACGTGGTGACGTACGCGCTCGCGCTCCTGGCGTTCGCGGGCATCGCGCCTTCGCCCCCGGTCGCCGGTGCGAGCGCGGCGTCTCGGTCGTCGGTGGTGGAAGGTTTGCGGTTCCTGCGCGGGCACTCCGTGGTCATGAGCGTGTTCGGCATCGACCTGATCGCGATGGTGTTCGGCATGCCCCGCGCACTGTTCCCCGCGCTCGCCGAGCGTTTGGGTGGAGGCCCGACCCTGTACGGGCTGCTCCTGTCGTCGGTGGCGGGCGGTGCGTTCGTGGCCTCTTTGGCCAGCGGTTGGACCTCGCGGGTGAAGCACCAAGGTCGGGCCGTGCTGTGGTGTGTCGCCGCGTGGGGCGCCACCATCGCGGTCGCCGGCTTGACGCTCGAGCCGGTGATCGTCCTCGCGATGTTCGCCTGTGCGGGCGGGGCCGACATGATCTCGGGCGTCTATCGCATGTCCATCGCGGCGGACGTCACACCCGACGACCTACGGGGACGAGTGAGCGGCGTGGAGTTCGCGGTCTACGCCGGTGGGCCGGTTCTCGGCGACATCGAAGCGGGCGTCGTCGGTGGGCTGTTCGGTGTGCCCTTCGCGATCGTGTCCGGTGGTGTTGCGTGCGTTGCCGGCGCGAGTCTCTTCGCGGCGCGGGTCCGCAGCTTCTCGACGTACACGCGATCCGACGGTGGTCAGATACGACGCATTTCCCCGTAGGGCGCGATTTCGACGAGACAATACGCGTCAGTGTCGCCCCGGCTGAGGCAGAAGTCCTCTTCGTTGATGTGCAGCTCCACAACCTTCGTCATCGTCGGACCGGAGAAGTCGCCGGAGGCGAAGGAGTAGGTGGGGGTCATGCCCCCTTCGACGTTCTGAGTAGTCGCCATGGCTTCCGCCCAGTTGTCGCGGGTGAGCGCACCGTTGCTGTTCAGCGTCGCTCGCCTCACGCCCTCTGCGAACATCAGGATGTTGTCGCACCAGCGCATCGCCACTCCCGCGCGGTCGATGGGCTTGGCGGAGGGGTTGGCCTGCTGCCAGATGTCAGCGCACAACTGCTCGGCCGGTGTCATCGACCCGCCCTTGTCTGCGCTCGGCTCGCCGAGATGCATGAACGTCGGCCCGACCGCACCGCCCGTGAAGGCTCGCGCGTTCTGCGTTGCGATGAGCGACTCCGCGACGACGAGTGTGCTGTTCCAGTCGCCCAGCTCGTAGCGCGGCCAGAACTCTTGGCTGTCCGCCTGTTGTGCCCACGACGTGAACACCAGCGCGGTCAATCCCATCACCAGCCGGTCGACCCCTTTCTGCTTGAAATCGCTGATGGCCAAGCCGATCGGCACCTGCGACTGAGCAATATCCGTGGCCACGCCCGGGATCTCCTTGAAGGTGGCTTGCAGGCCGAAGTGCTGGAGGGCCTTCTCCAGCGCGTCTCGTCCCACCTTCTCCTCGTCCCGGCCACCCGTCACGACGCCGATCTTGTTGCTCGAGGTCAACTGGCCCGATTCGACCATCCATGAAACCCAGTCGGCAACGGTCTCCTCGGTGGTGGGGGCGGTGTACCAGAGATAGGGCGAGGCATCTTGCGGCCACTGTTCGGTGAGCCCAAGGGAGGTGACCAAGGGGGTGCGGTGGTCTTTGGCGATGCACTTCTGATGGTACGAATGCCATGCCGACGAGTCGACAACGGCGAACGCCTGGTCGTCTTCGGTCCACCGCCGGCAGAGCTCCTGCATCTCGGTCTCGTTCAACGGGTTGAAGCTCTCGACCTGCGCATCGATGCTGCGGCCGCCGAGGCACATGTGCGTGTTGACCCAGTTCACATAGGCGTTGATGGCGTCACCGCCCGCTTCGACCGGTTCATCCGTGGAGGTGCCACTCACGCTCGTGTACTGGCTGATGTCGAACCACGGGAAGACGACCTTGATCTTGTCGGCCGTGACGCCTTTGTCGCTGTCGCCAAGAGGAAGGCTCGGACACGACTCGCCCGCGCCACCTCCGCCGAGGATGGAGCTGTCTCCGCCGACCACGCCACCGCCACCATTCCCCGCGGTGCCAGCGGCGTCACCAGCCGCCCCGCCGCTGGCCGCATCGCCCGTCGTTCCGCCCGCGCCGCCGCTGGCGAGGACCGTCGACTTACGCCCCCCGGTGGCCGTCCTGTTGGACGCGTTCGACGAGCGGCCCCCCGCGCCCAATGCGACGAGATCGATGAGCAGCACTGCGACGACCGCGGCCGCCGTGATGCGCACGAGGAGCGGTTGCGTTTGCAAGGTGCGCACGGCTCTGCGGTACATGAGGGTGGTACTGGCCACAGTCGGGACTCCTTAGTTGTCCTTCGTCGTCACGCCCGACGACACGGTCGTCCGATGCGCTACAAGCTGGCGGCGTCGCCGGGGCCGGGCGAGACCCGACCGCGACAACGCTTCTTGGCTGGCACCGAGGTAGGCCGCCACGGCCACGGGGTCGGCCAGCACCTCGGTCGGAGTTCCTTCAGTGACCACCCGTCCCGCCTCCATGACGACCAACCGGTCGCAGAGCGAGCACGTCAGCGGCACGTCGTGTTCGACAAGACAGATCGTCGCGCCGGTGACTTCGTGCAGGCGCTGCAGCAGCGGGCCGAACGATTCTGATTCGCGCTGCGCGATACCGGCTGTCGGTTCGTCCAGCAGGAGCAGGCGCGGCTTGGCGGTCATGATCGTGGCGAGGTCGACGATGCGTCTCGTGCCCGTGGAGAGCTCGCCGATGACGTTGTGGCGAAAGCGATCAAGGCCGAGCGCGCTCAGGGCGGCGTCGACGGACTCGCGCTTCGCGCGCTCAGCCCGGCCGAAGCGCGGGAGCCGAAGAGCCGATGCGAGGACACCGATGTGCAAGCGCGCGTCCTCCGCCACGAGCAGGGTCTCCTCGACGGTCAGTTCCGCGTACAGGCGACAATCCTGAAAGGAACGGATCAAGCCAAGCTTTGCCCGATCTTCCGGTAGGTGGTCAGCGAGGTCCTGCCCGTCGAGCGACACCGTCCCGGCGCCTGGTCGGGTCTGGCCGGAGATCACGTCGAGCAACGTCGTCTTGCCCGAGCCGTTCGCACCGATGAAACCGACGATCGTGCCGGGGGCAATCGACACGGAGACGCCGTCGAGCGCGCGGACGCCCCCGTAGTCGACAACGAGGTCACGGACGTCGAGTGACGCAGTCAATCCGCTGGCGCCCGCACTCGTCCGCGCCAGAGCGCGGTGACCCCGTCACCGATCTTGTCGAGCACGCTGACCAGACCGCCCGGGAGGTACAGGATGAAGATCGTCAAGCCGAAGCCGCCGACGAGAAAGTCCACGGTCTGGCCGTAGCCGAAGATCGCCGGAAGGCCGATCAGGTAGAAGGCGCCGACGACCGCTCCGGTGACCGATCCCATCCCGCCGATCACCGCCATCGACACGACGAAGATCGACCGGTACGGATCGAACGAATCGACGCTGAATCGGAACAAGCTGTAGGCGAACGCCACCCCGCCGACCCCGGCAAGGAACCCGGACACGGCGAACGCGGTGAGCTTCGTTCGCGTGACCCGGATCCCCATTGCGCCCGCAGCGGTTTCGTTGTCGCGCACGGCGATCATCGCTCGCCCTACTCCGCTTCGCCGCAGGTTGTGAGCGACGATGACCACGACGATGAGCAGGGCGAGAGCGAAGAAGTAGTAGCTGCGCTCCGACGACAGGTCGATGCCGAGCAACGAGGGGCGCCCGACTCGTTGCGACGCGGGATCGGGAAGTCCGAGCTGTTTGTGGGGAAGGAGCCAGCCGGTGGCGAGCACTGCGAAGCCGAGCGTGGTGACCGCGAGGTACAAGCCACGGATACGCAGCGCGGGTAGACCCACGAGCACCGAGACCGCGGCCGCCACCAAGCCGGCCACGACGAGGAGCACCGGCAACGGGAGGCTGTCGCCAAAGCGGGCGGTGACGATCGCGCCGACCGCGACGAAACCGAAATGGCCGAGCGAGAGCTGTCCGGCCCATCCGCTGAGGATCGTGAGACTCACGGCGATGATCCCGAAGATGAAGATCTGGCCGAAGAGGAACGAGCGGGCGTTGCTGAGGAAAGCGGGCAACACCACGGCGACGGCGAGGGCAATCAGCATCCCCAACCGGCCGACGAGGACGCGGTCAGCCGACGCGATCTTGGCTCGGGTGGCGGCGCCGAACTGCCATGACGACTGCTCCTCGGAACGGCTGGTCAGTCCGAGCGTGCGAACCCGTAGCAGGAGTGCACCGACGAGCAATGCGAACATCACGGCGTCGATGGTGCTGGGTTCGGCCCAGTTCCAGAACACGACCTGTTCGATGATGCCGATACCGATGCCGGCGACGAAGGCCACCCGCAGGTTGACCATTCCCCCGATCAACGCCGCCACCAAGGCGCGCACGAGGAGCGTGGGTCCGAGGGCCTGAGCGAACACGTTGGCGCGGAAGGGGCCGACCATGATCGCGGTGACCGCCGACAACACCCCCGCGATCGCCCAGGCGAGCGTGGAGGACCGCCGAACCCAGATGCCGCCGAGCCGGGCGCTGTCCGCGTTCTCCGCCGCCGCGCGCATGGCGAGGCCGTAGGGGGTGAGCGAGAAGAACAGCGCGACCGCCAACGCGGCGATCGGGGCGAAGAAGAGAATCACGAAATGCCCAGGCTGTAGGACGAAGACGTCGATGTGGCCCTTGAGGGTGAAGGGCACAGGAAAAGGTCGCGCTCCTTCATTGGGCTGGAGGAACGACAGCAACGACAGGACGAAGAGCAGTTGCGCGAGGCCGATCGTGGCCACCATCACCAAGAACCGAGGTCGAGTGAACAGCCGGCGCAGGAGCAACTCCGTACCGGCGCCGATGAGTGCCGCCGTCACCAGCGTGAGCGCGAGGGTCGGCCAGTACGGAAAGTTGAAGTCGTTGACGAGTCGCTCGAGGAGCACGGCCGAGAGCGCACCGAGCTCGCCATGGGCAAAGTTGAGGACCCTGCTGGTCTTGTTGATCAGTACGAGCCCGAGGGCGAGCAGCCCGTACGTCAGGCCGATGATCACGCCCTGCACCACGACATGCAGCGGGATGCTCATGCTCCCGGACCTCTTCGAGTCGGACCGTGTTTCGCGCCGTTCTCCTGAGCGAGGAACACCGGACGGAGGAGATCGTTGCGCCGCAGCAGCTCCGCCGTGCTGCCGTCGAAGCGAACTTCACCACGCTCGAGGAAGACCGCCCGATCGGCCAAGGTGAGGGCGAGGTTCACGCTCTGTTCGACGAGAACGATCGTGGTGCCGCGCGCGTTGATGGCGCGGACGATCCCGAGCAGTTGTTCCACGATCATCGGCGCGAGGCCGAGCGTCAGTTCGTCGACGAGCAAGAGCCGGGGTCGGTGCACCAATGCCCGCCCGAGGGCCAGCATCTGCTGCTCGCCGCCGGACAGCGTCCCGGCCGGCTGGTCTCGGCGTCCTGCGAGCGCCGGGAAGGTGGTGTACACCTCGTCGATCGCGGCCGCGAGCCGCGGCTCGCGCCGGTAACTGAAGCTGCCCGCTCGCAAGTTCTCGTCGACGGTCAGACTCCCGAACGTCACCTTG
>JBEEFX010000274.1:0-2997 GCA_041166365.1 Acidimicrobiaceae bacterium | reverse complement strand
CGCCGAGCACCTCGATATCGACCACTCGGTCGACGCGGAACAGGCGCTCCTCCTCGCGAAGGTGGTCGTAGCCGACGAGGTACCACTGCCCGTGGTCGGCGTACACGCGGTACGGGTCGACGTCGCGGGTCGTCCGCTCGTCCCGACCGTGGACGTAGTAGTCGATGCGGACGCGGTGCCTGCTGGCGCCGGCCTGCTGCAGCGTGCCGAGCACCGCGGCCGACGCGTAACCGAGGTCCACGTCGATGGTCGCGTCGGCGTCGACGCCGAGTGTGGCCGCCACCTTGGCGATGCCACGGGCGAGCGGGCCCTCCGGATCGGCGCCGGGAACGGCGAGCAGGCTCGCGCTGGCCGCGACGAGACCAAGTGCCTCTTCGGGGGTGAGCCGCAATGCACGATCGAACGAGGGCGACATGTGGACCCACACCCGCCCGTCCTCGACGACGATGTCGAAGAGATCGCCGGGCGAGTACGGGGGGATGCCCACCATCGAGACGAGCGCGATGTCGCTCAACAGGTCCTCCGTGTCGAGCGCGAACCGTTCGCACACCTCGTCGACGCTCGGGCCCTCACGCGCTGCTACCCACGGCAACAGCGCGAGCAAGCGCTTCAGCCGATCGCTCGCCGTGAGCCTCATACGGCTCGCACGTCGTGCTCGCTCATAGCGCGCGGAGCCATTCGATGATGTCCTCGCGCAGCTCCGGCGGGCTGAGCACCTCCGCGTGCTCGAGAAAGCCGAGAGCGAACGAACGAAAGCCGTCGATGTTCGTGACCGACATCTCGAGCACGACCGAGCCGTCGTCGCCCTCCTCCACCAGAGCGCCGCTGCCGGCTTCGCCGATCGCGATGGCAGCCTGCTGTCCGTCGACGCGCACGCGCGCGACCAACGGCTCGCCCTCGCCGAGCTGCCACGGCTCGACCCGCGCGCCCGGCACGCCCGTGGATGGCCGCTCGAACCCGTGCCGCTCACCCGCGACCACCTCTCCTTCGATGCGGTCGACGCGGAAGTTGCGTTCGTCGTCGCGCAGATGGTCGTAGCCGCTGACGTACCAGTGATCGCGTTGGAAGTCGAGCCGATACGGATCGACGGTGCGCCCGGCCGCGCGATAGGTGAAGGTCACGGGCTTGCGCTCGTTCGCCGCGTCCCACAACACGACGAGCCGCTTGTCAACGGGAATCGGCGTGACCTCGGGGCCCGCATCGGGCGCGGCGGCAGCCACCGGCCGGCCACCCAGCTTCCACAGCCCGCCCGCGCCTTCGATCCCGTCGAGCCGCACGGTCGAAGCCGCGAGATGGAGGGCCGAGAGCTCGTCGGGCTCGAGGCCGGGATCACGCAGGTAGTACTGGTCCTTGGGAATGCGGTAACCGGTCTCCGGGGGATTCGACCCGTCGATCTCGCTCAGCACGAGCGGGATCCCCATCTCCCGCAGGTCGTCCTTGTCGCGCTCGAACGTGCGGCGGAACGCGGCCTTCTCCTCGGGGTAGCCGTACACGCGCTTCGCGATCTCCGCCGCCGACAGCGGCCGCACCGTCTCGAGCAACGCGGCCGTGAGGTTGAGCAGCCGCTCGAGCTTCTCGGAGGAAGGCATTTCCTAGAGAGAAGCGATGAGCTTCTCGACGCGTTCGTCGCGGGACTTGAAAGGGTCCTTGCACAACACCGTTCGCTGCGCCTGGTCGTTGAGCTTCAAATGCACCCAGTCGACGGTGTAGTCGCGCTTGCGCTCCTTGGCCCGGCGGATGAACTCGCCGCGAAGGCGGGCACGGGTCGTCTGCGGGGGCTCGTCGACGGCGGTGTCGATCGCCTCGTCGGTGCACGTGCGGTCGACGAGACCGCGGGCCTGCATGCGGTAGAAGAGGCCGCGCTCGCGGTTGACGTCGTGATACTGCAGGTCGACGAGCGCGACACGCGGCGAGGCGAGTGGGAGGTCGTGCTTGTCGCGATAGGCCTCGATGAGGTTGTGCTTGATGACCCAGTCACACTCCCTGTCGAGCTTGAACGGGTCGCTCTCGAGCGTGCTGAGGCAGTGCTCCCACATGTCGAGTGCCTGCTGCTCGAGCGGCGACAACCCTTTGGTCTCGGCGTAGCGCAGCGCCCGGTTCAAGTACTCGCCCTGGATCTCCAGGGCGCTTAGCTCTCGACCGTTGGCCAGGCGCACGCGACGCGTGCACGTCATGTCGTGGCTGATCTCGCGGATGGCGCGAATCGGGTTCTCCAGCGTCATGTCGCGGAGCACGACCGAAGGATCCTCGAGCATGCGCAGCAGGATCGACGTGGCTCCGACCTTGAGAAAGGTGGCGTACTCACTCATGTTCGAGTCACCCACGATGACGTGCAGGCGCCGGTAGCGCTCGGCATCGGCATGCGGCTCGTCGCGCGTGTTGATGATCGGGCGGCTGCGGGTGGTGGCTGACGACACGCCTTCCCAGATGTGCTCGGCGCGTTGGCTGATACAGAACATGGCGCCGCGGGCGGTCTGCAGGACCTTGCCGGCACCCGCGTAGATCTGGCGCGACACGAAGAACGGAATCAGGACCTCGGCGTAGTGACCGAAGTCGTCGCGGCGGGACGTGAGGTAGTTCTCGTGGCACCCGTAGCTGTTCCCGGCGGAGTCGGTGTTGTTCTTGAAAAGGTAGATGACGCCGCGGATGCCTTCTTCTCGGAGCCGTTGCTCCGCCGAGGCGAGCAGTTGCTCGAGGATGCGCTCGCCCGCCTTGTCGTGGGTGACCAGGTCGACGGCGCTGTCGCACTCGGGGGTTGCGTATTCGGGGTGGGAGCCGACGTCGAGGTAGAGCCGCGCGCCGTTGCGGAGGAAGACGTTCGAGCTGCGGCCCCACGAGACCACGCGGCGGAACAGGTAGCGCGCCACCTCGTCGGGCGACAGGCGCCGCTGGCCGCGGAACGTGCACGTCACGCCGTACTCGTTCTCGATGCCCATGATCCGGCGCTCCACGGGGCGAGCCTATGTCGGCGGGCGGCACGGGGAGTTCAGCCGGCTG
>JBEEFX010000273.1:0-8495 GCA_041166365.1 Acidimicrobiaceae bacterium | reverse complement strand
GCAGCAACGTGCGGATGTGACTGCCGTCGACGTCGGCGTCGCACATCGCGATGATCTTGTCGTAGCGGCGTTTCTCGACGTCGAACTCTTCGCCGACACCGGCGCCGACCGCCGCGACGATCGCCTGGATCTCGAGGTTCTTCAGCATGCGATCCATGCGAGCACGCTCGACGTTGAGGATCTTGCCGCGGATCGGCAGGATCGCCTGCGTCTTCGGATCGCGGCCGGCGACGGCCGGGCCGCCGGCGGAGTCGCCTTCCACGATGAACAGCTCGCGCTCCTCACGCGACTTCGACGTGCAGTCGCGCAGCTTGTCGGGCATCCCCGCGCCGTCGAGCAACGTCTTGTTGCGGATCACGTCACGCGCCTTGCGCGCCGCCATCCGGGCCTGCGACGCCGCAACCGCCTTCTTGACGACTTTGTTGGCTTCCGTCGGGTGCTCTTCGAGCCAATCCCCCAACTTCTCATTGGTGGCCTTCTGCACGAGCGTCTTCATGCTCGTGTTGCCGAGCTTCGCCTTCGTCTGCCCTTCGAACTGCGGATCGCGCAACCGGACGGAGATGATCGCGGTGACCCCCTCACGGATGTCCTCGCCCAGGAGGTTCTCGTCCTTCTCCTTCAACAGGTTCTTGGCGCGGGCGTACTTGTTGACGACGCTCGTCAGCGCCGAACGGAAGCCCTCTTCGTGGGTGCCGCCTTCGATCGTGCTGATGCCGTTGGCGAAGGAGTGGATGCCGTCGGTCTGGTAACCGGTGCTCCACTGGAACGCGGCTTCGACCTCTTGGCCGTCTTCGGCCTGCTCGAAGTACCCGACCTTCGAGAAGAGCGCCTCCTTCGAAGCGTTCACGTGCTTGACGAAGTCGATGATGCCGTTCGCGTATTTGTACGTGGTCTGTTGCGCGTCGTGCTCCGGCCGCTCGTCGGCGAAGCGGATCTCGAGACCCTTGTTGAGGAAGGCCATCATCTGCAGCCGCTCGAGGATCGTGCGGGCCGAGAACTCGATGGTCTCGAAGACGGTGTCGTCCGGCCAGAACGTGACGGTGGTGCCGTTACGGCCGCGCGGTGCATCGCCGACGACCTTCAGCTTCGCGGTGACCCGGCCGCCATTGCCGAACTCCATGCGATGACGCTTGCCTTCGCGATCGACCTCGACGATGAGCTTCTTCGAGAGCGCGTTGACGACGGAGACACCGACGCCGTGCAGGCCGCCGGAGACCTTGTAGCCGTCACCACCGAACTTGCCGCCACCGTGCAGCTTCGTGAGCGCGATCTCGACTCCGGAGATCTTGTGCTGCGGGTTGATGTCGACGGGGATGCCGCGCCCGTTGTCGACCACGCGGCATGCGCCGTCCTTCAGGATCGTGACATCGATCCGGGTCGCATACCCCGCCATGGCTTCGTCGACGGAGTTGTCGACGACCTCCCAGACGAGGTGATGCAGGCCGCTCGGACCGGTGCTGCCGATGTACATGCCCGGGCGTTTCCGGACGGGTTCGAGGCCCTCGAGGACCTGCATGTCCCCGGCGCCATAGCTGCTACTTCCCTTCGCCAACGCGCGCCTTTCGAACGGACGGATCTTTGGGTGTTCGGGATGCGCCTGACCTGGTGTTTTGCAGGCTGCAGCACCGAATCACGATAGGGGGAAGTCTACCAGCGGGGAGTGTCGGTGAAGGCCACCGAAGGGCCTCCGAAGGCATCAATGTTCGGGAGTTTTTTCGAGTCGGACGCGCACGTCGATTCGCGTCACGACCCCCTCCCCCAACTCGGCCGCGAACCGCTTCAGGAGACCGGCGTTCTCGTACCGGAATCGCGTGGCCCACCCCGACTCGTCGACCACGACGAGCAGACAGTGGCCGTCGAGCGACACCGGTTTCGCGTGGGCCGCGGTCTCGGCGCCGACCAGCGTCTCCCACTCCGAGAACACCGTGCGGACCGCGGCGACGCCGGGGTTGCCGAGCCCGCGCAGCACGCGATCGAGCCCGTCACTGATCGGCCTGGGCTCCCGAGGATCATCCGGCATCAACGGCCCTCCGGGCCTCGTATGCGACTCACATGATGCTCGTCACTCATGGACCGTGCCCCCGTCGATGTGCAGGATCTTGTCCGGCTTCGCCCGCGGCGGCAGTCCCGCCGCGGAGGTGAGCAAGGTCTGGCCGGGAGGCAGGTGCTGCAACAGCGCGTCGCTGCGCTCGGGGTCGAGCTCGGAGAACACGTCGTCGAGCAGGAGCACTGGCGGCGTCCCGGTGTCGGCGGTGACGACATCGTGCGCGGCCAGCCGCAACGCGAGCGCCAGCGAGCGCTGCTCGCCCTGCGACGCGTGGGTGCGCGACGGGAGCCCGGAGATGCGCAGGTCGAGCTCGTCGCGGTGAGGACCGACGAGCGTCACCCCGCGACGCAGCTCGTCGTGCCGCACACGAGCCAAGGCCACCGCGAGGCCTTCGTCGAGCCAGGGCGCCTCGTAGACGGCCTCGATGTCCGCCTTCTCGAGGCCGGCGACCGCGGTGTACGCCTCGCGGAGCTTGGGCGCCAGGCGCTCGACGAGGTCACGACGAGCGTGGGCCAAGGCCTCACCCGATTCCGCGAGCTTGGTGTCCCACACCTCGAGCGTGAACGCGGCGGACTCGTCGAGACGCGAACCGCCGGCGCACTGCTTGAGCAGGGTGTTGCGCTGCCGGAGCACGCGCTCCACGTCCGAGCGCACCTGGTCGTACCTCGGGTGCAGGGACACCAGGGTGTCGTCGAGGAAGCGCCGGCGCCCGGCAGGTCCACCCTTCACGAGCTCGAGGTCGTCTGGCGAGAAGACACTCACCCGCAGCACGCCGAGCAGCTCGCGCGACCGTTGGAGGCGCTGCTTGTTCACGTACACACGTCCACGGCCGGCCGGAGCGAGCTCGGCTTCGATCAACAACTCGCGCGCCTCCGACGCTCCCTCGGCGCGGACCACCGCCATCGTCGCCCCCGCGCGGATGAGAGCTTCGGTCGGCGCGCCTCGAAACGAGTCCAGCGTCGCGAGGTAGCCCAGGGCCTCGAGCAGGTTCGTCTTCCCTTGGCCGTTCTGGCCGAGGATCGCGGTCACCCCGTCGGCAAAGACGACATCCGCGTCGGCATACGACCGGAAGTCGGTGAGCCACAGTCTCCTGACCAGCAACTACTCACATGCTCCGGGCGTCGAGGCACGCCTGCTGCCGCATGCAGACCGGCCCGACGCTGGCGCTTCCCGGGCCGGGTCTGCGGGTCATGAGACCCGAACAGGCATCAGCAGGTAGAGGAAGTCGCCGCCGTCGGTCGAGCGGATGACCGCGGGCTTCAGTGCGTCGAGCGTCGACACGACCACCTCGTCGCCCGGCGTGACCTCGATGCCGTCGAGCAGGTACTCGGGGTTGAACGCCACGGTGAGCTCGGTGCCTTCGTACTTGGCGTCGAGCTCCTCGTGCGCCTGGCCGACGTCCTGAGTGATCGCCACGAGCTCCAGCCCGTCGCTGCGCATCACCATCCGTACCGGGGTGGCTTCACGCGCCATGAGCTTCACGCGCCGCACCGCCTCGAGGAGCGCTTCGCGGCCGACCGTGAGACGGTTCGGGTAGCTCGCCGGGATCAGCCCTCGGTAATTCGGAAACTCGCCCTCGATGAGGCGCGTCGTGAGCCGGATCGTCCCGACCTGGAACGACGCGTCGCGCTCACCGAGCCGGAGCTCGACGTTGTCGGCGCCCGCCAGCACACGCGCCAACTCCGACAGCGCCCGCGATGGAACGAGGACCTGCTGGCCCTCCGACAACACCGCGGCACCGGGAAGATCGCGCACCGCGAGGCGGTAGGAGTCCGTGGCCACGAGCCGCAAGCCACCTTCCTCGGCGGCCAGCAACACGCCGGTCAGGATCGGCCGGGCGTCATCGGAGCTCGCCGCAGTGACCACCTGCTTGAGCGCCGCGGACAGGTTGCTCGCACTGATCGTGAGCGGATCGCCCGTCGGTTCCGGCAAGCGCGGATACTCCTCCGCCGGGAGGATGCGGATCGTGAACTCGGCGCGGCCAGACGTGATCCTGGCCTCCTCCTCGTCGATGTCGACGACGACCGCTCCCGGCGGCAGGGCCCGCACGATCTCGCCCGCGAGCTTCCCGGGCAGCACCACCACGCCGTCGCCTTCACCGTTGACGGTGATCGCAATCTCGATCGTCAGATCGGTGTCGCTGCCGGTGAGCTGCAGCGCGTTGCCGGACAGCTGCGCGCGGATACCCGACAGCACCGGCATCGCCCCGCCCCGCGTCGACACCGCACGGCCGGCGCCTCCGAGCGCTTCGACCAAGACATCACGTTCACATCGGAACTTCACAGCTGCTCGCTTTCTCGTCTTCGAATTTCCTAGGAGTGGTAGTAGGCCCTGGGGATTGTGGACGAACCACCATTCCTGCTGGTAGGGGGAAGCGCGATGAGCCGGCGGTCGTCCCCAGCGTCGCGCAGCAAACACGTCGTGCTGCGGACCCCTCTGGACAACTCGCGAGGTACCCCCCGCGCGAAACGCGGTTCTCCCCCACGCGTCCACGGGTTGTCCCCGGACCTCTCCACAACGATCACGTGGCGTTCTTGATGAGCTGGGTGAGCTCGTTGACCTGGTCGAAGATCTGACGCTTCTCGCCCATCAGCTTCTCGATCTTCTGCACGGCGTGGATGACGGTCGTGTGGTCGCTCTTCCCGAAGGCCTTCGCGATCTGGGGGAAGCTGAGATCGGTCAGCTCGCGACAGACGTACATCGCGATCTGGCGAGCGATGACCAGCGGCCGCGTGCGGCTGGCCGACAGCAGTTCCTCGCGCGACAGGTCGAAGAGCTTCGTCGTGGCCTCGAGGATGCGATCGGCGGTGATCACCCTCGGTTGGCGATCGCTCAGCAGGTCGCCGAGCACCCGCTGGGCCAACTCGATCGACAGGGGCTCGTTGTAGAGGCTGGTGAACGCCGAGATCCGGGTCAGGGCCCCTTCGAGCTCTCGAATGTTGTCGGTGATGTGGGTGGCGATGTACTCCAGCACCACATCGGGGATGAGGGTGGCCTGGCCCTCGGCCTTCTTGCGAAGGATGGCGAGTCGGGTCTCGAGGTCGGGGGGCTGGATGTCGGTGACCAGTCCAGACTTGAAGCGGGTGCGGAGCCGGTCCTCCAGCGCGGGCCAGTCGTCGGGGCGACGGTCGCTGGACAGCACGAGCTGGCGGCCCGTCTCGTGGAGCGCGTTGAACGTGTGGAAGAACTCCTCGAGCGTCTCTTTCTTGCCTTCGAAGAACTGGATGTCGTCGACGAGCAGCACGTCGACGCCCCGGTAGCGCCGCTTGAACGAGTCGGCCACGCCGGTGCGGATGGAGTCGACGAACTCGCTCAGGAACGTCTCGCTCGACACGTAGCGCACGCGGTAGCCGCGGTAGTTCTCGTGGACGTAGTGGCCGATGGCCTGGAGGAGGTGGGTCTTGCCGAGACCGGCGTCGCCGTAGACGAACAGCGGGTTGTAGGCGAGTCCGGGACGTTCGGCCACCGTGAGGGCGGCGGCGTGGGCGAATCGGTTCGACGAGCCGATGACGAACGCGTCGAACGTGTAGCGGGGATTCAACGTGTCACCGGCCCGGTGGCTGGCCCGCTCGTCGCTGTTCTGCATGGGGATGTCCGCCGGCGTCAGCGGGGCGGAATCCGCGGGGCGTCCGAAGGTCTCGTCGTCGAGTGTCGGCGTCGTCTCGGCCGCGTCCGGCCGCACTTCGATGTCGATGTCGTACTTCGCGCCCACATCCGCGAGCGCAGCGCGCACCATCTCGAGGTAGCGCGACTCGATGCGTTCCTTCACCCAAGGGCTCGGCACCGACAACACCAGCCGGTCGTCGGCGATCCGCAGCGCGCTGGCTTCGGCGAACGAGGACAACCAGACCGCTTCGGAGACCTGCTCGCGCAGCACTCCCGCACATGACGTCCACAGGAGCTGCGCATCGCCCACCAGCCTCAACGCCTCCCCTGCTCGGTCCGAGTCCACAAGTACGTCCACACTCTGTGGACAACTTTCGGGGAGCGACGGCCCTAGTAACTCCGCTTCGTCCCCAATTCGCCACGCAGGGCGGCGGGGAGCACCGCCGGCAGACCGCCACGTTCGAGGCAGTTGCCGGACCCCACTCCGTCCGTGGCCCGGGCACCGTAGCACCCTGTCCACAGGCATCCAAGGGGGCACTTTCGCCGGATTTCCTTGCGAGGACAGGGCATTTTCGGCTGACCAGGTCACCGGGCGGATTGCCTGTTCCCTGTCCTGTCCTCTAGCGTGGGCGACCGGCGCGGCACCGGCTCGCGCCCTGGTCCGCGCGCCTGGAACGTGCGAACAACGCCATCCTGGCGAGGCCCTCACCTGGCCCGCAGAAGAGGAAACAGTGAAGCGCACCTATCAGCCAAACGTCCGCAAGCGAGCCAAGCGACACGGCTTCCGGCACCGCATGTCCACCCGGGCCGGGCGAGCCATCCTCAAGGCGCGCCGCCACAAGGGCCGCCACCGCTTGTCGGCCTGACGCGGCCGAACGGTGGTGCCGTGTCTCCCCCCTCTTCTTCGCGGTCCCGTGCCGTCGGCCGCGTGCGCGACCGGCGCACGTTCGGCGCGCTGCGCCGTGAAGGTACGCGCCGCCGGTCGGGCCCGGTGACGGTGACCGTGCTCCCCGAGCCGGGCGCCCCGGGAGCGAGGGTCGCGTACGCCGTCGGCCGCACCGTCGGCGGGGCAGTCGATCGGAACCGTCTGCGCCGGCGGCTGCGGGCGATCCTGCGCGACGCCGAGCTCGCGCCCGGTGCCTACCTCGTGGGCGTGGCCCCTGCCGCGTCCGCGTTGTCGTTCGAGGAGCTCGCGGCCCATGTCGTCAAGGCATGCCGTCCGTGAGCGTCGGACAGGCTCGCCCTTCGTTGGCGGCCCGTCCCTTGCTGTCGGGCGTTCGCCTCTACCGGCGCGCCCGGGCCGGCCGCCCATCGCCCTGCCGGTTCGACCCGACGTGCTCGACGTACGCGGTCGAGGCGCTCGAGCAGCACGGCGCCCTGCGGGGTTCGTGGCTCACGGTTCGCCGACTCGCCCGCTGCCACCCGTGGGGTGGCCATGGTTGGGACCCGGTTCCGCCCAACCCTCACCCAAAGGTTGAGAACATATGTTCGTAGCTGTGGACTTCTTTGCGCCGTTCGCCCATCTGTTGGCGTTCTTCTACAACCTCTGGCCGTCGTACGGCGGGGCCATCGCCCTGATGACGCTGGCCGTGATGATCGTGCTGACGCCCCTCACCCTCAAGGGCACGCGGTCGATGATGGTCATGCAGGCCTTGCAGCCGGAGATGAAAAAGCTCCAGGCGCAGTACAAGGACGACCGCCAGAAGCTCAACGAAGAGCTGCTCAAGTTCTACAAGGAGAACAACATCAACCCGCTGGGCGGCTGCCTGCCGCTGCTCGTCCAGTTGCCGGTCTTCATCATCCTCTACAACGTGTTGCGCGGGCTCACGAACACCGTGATCATCGACGGTCACGCCGTCTTCGAGCCCAAGTACATCAGCAAGACCAGCAAGCTCTACGAGGCGCTCTACCACAAGACCGAGATGAAATCGTGGGGCCTCGACCTGTCGAAGTCCGTGACCAAGGTGATGAGCGAGTCCGGGTTCGGCAAGGCGCTGCCCTACATCCTCATGATCATCCTCGTGGCGCTCACCAGCCTCGTCCAGCAGAAGCAGATCAGCGGTCGGAATCCCGCGGCGGCGAGCAACCCGCAGCAGCAGATGCTGATGAAGCTCGGCCCGATCATGCTCACCGGCATCTCGATCATCTACCAGGGTGGGCTCGTCATCTACCTGCTGGTGTCCAACCTCTTTCGTGTCGGCCAGCAGGCCCTGATCTCCCGGACGATCTACAACACGCCGGAGGCCAAGAAGCTCCTCGAGCAGCAGTTGAAGGACGCCGAGGAGAAGAAGAAGTCGGGAGCCCCGCAGGGTGGTTTCTTCAAACAGCTGCTCGGTGATGCCGCTCCGCAGGTGAACAAACCTCGCGCCGCGTCCAACGGCGGCGGCAAGGGTGACAAGCCCGCGGCCGGTCCGAACAAACCGCCGGCGGCCAAGAGCAACGGTGGTCGAACGACGCCACCCAAGAACCGCTCAGCGGCCGCCCGCAAGAAGAAGAAGCGGAAGTAGCGCACATGGAATGGGTTGAGACGACGGGCAAGACCGTCGAAGAAGCGAAGGAAGCGGCCCTCGACCAGCTCGGGGTGCACGAGGACGACGCCGAGTTCGAGGTGGTGGAGGAGCCGCGTACCGGGCTCTTCGGCCGGACCCGCGGCGAAGCCCGGGTGCGCGCCCGCGTCCGCCCCACGAGCCCGCGCCCGAAGGCCGAACGGGGCAACCGTCGTCGGCGCCGGCCGGAGTCGGGCCGCACGGCCGGACAGGCCGGGGGCGATCGAACAGCAACGGATGATCGGGCTGCGGCATCCTCGGAACGCCCGGACGGACGCAAGTCGAGCGGTCGGCGC
>JBEEFX010000272.1:0-4062 GCA_041166365.1 Acidimicrobiaceae bacterium | reverse complement strand
TCACTCGCCCGAGCCGTCGCTCGGGCGCCTCGCGGCGGAGCGCCGCGCGGAGCAGCGCCGCCGCTCCCTCCAGTAGCTTTCTGTCGCGCTGACGGCGGCGCCGACCCCAAACACGTGGCTTCTCCTCTTCCCTTCTCCACCCCCAGCGAGGCGCGGGCGCAGCGGCGGCCATCGCGTTCGAGCCGGCGCATCTCGAACGTCGAGCGGCTCACGATGTGGGTGGTGGTCGCGGCATCGGCCGCCGGCGGAGCGGTCGCGGGCGCACGTCCGGCGGGCTGGCGGCCGGCCGACATCGCTCTGACGGCGGCGTTCGCGGGGCTCGCGGCGCTCGCCGGCGCCTATGCCCGCCGTTGGTCGTGGCTGGTGACCGCGGGTATCGCCGTGGCCTTCTCCGGTTCCGTCAAGGTCGCGGTGGCGTGCGCGGTGGGGGCGGTCGTCATCGGATTCGTGGCCGTCGCGCTCAACGCTCGGTCGCTGGGGATGGGGGCGGTGGCCGCCGGGCTCACCGTCCAGGCCCTGCTCCGGCTGCCCGAGTTCCTCGCGCAGGGCGCACCGAGCGTCGTCGCTGCGTTGGCCGTCGTGCCGGTCTTCATCTCCGCCTACCGGTACGCCCCGGGACGAGCGCGGCGCCGTGTTCGCCAGTACTCGCTCTATGCCGCCGCACTGACCGGCGCCCTGCTGGTCGTCGGGGGAGTGGCGGCGTTCCTCGCGAGGACGCATGTCGAGGACGGCATCACCGCAGCCCAAGCCGGCTTCGACGGCGTGCAGAACGGGGAGCGGGATGCGGCCGTCAGCGAGCTCAACAAGTCGGCCTCCGAGTTCAGCGACGCCTCCGACATCTTGGGATCGTGGTGGGCCGCGCCGGCGCGCGTCCTGCCGGTGCTCGGCCAACAGGTCGCGGCGGTGAAGACGATGACCGAGGAAGGCGAGGCACTGGCGACCAATGCCTCGCAGGCGGCGGCGGTGATCGACTACGAGCAGCTCCGCGTGAAGGGCGGTGCGATCGACCTCGAGCTGGTGCGATCCGTCCAGGGCCCCATCGCCAGCACGGCGGCGGCGCTCGACGCCGCCAGCCGCCACCTGAACGAGATCTCCGTTGGCTGGTTGCTGCCACCGATCCGCGACCGGTTCGATCAGCTCAGCAATCAGATCGGGCGGGCCCGACCAGCCGCCGCGGTCGCGCGTGACGTCGTTGCGGTGGCGCCCGAGTTGCTCGGAGCGGACGCGCCGCAGCGCTACCTGGTGCTCTTCGGCACGCCGTCCGAGACGCGTGAGCTCGGCGGTTTTGTCGGGAACTTCGCCGAGGTCACGGCCGACAAGGGCAAGCTCACCCTCACACGCTCGGGCCGGGTCCTCGAGCTGAGCGACCCGCGGGCACGGGAGACACGCACCCTCACGCCCGGCCCCTATCTGGACCCATTCGTGCCGTACCGGGTCACGCAGTTCTTCGGCAACGTGAGCGCATCACCCAATTTTCCCGATGTGGCCAACGTGGTGGAGCAGCTGTATCCGCAAGCGGGCGGTCAGCAACTCGACGGCGTCTTCTACATGGACCCGTACGCGCTGGCCCGGCTGCTCGACCTGACCGGGCCCATCACACTCAAGGACAGCAAGACGAAGCTGACCTCGAAGACCGCCGCGCAAACGCTGCTCGTCGATCAGTATGTCGAGATCCCGAAGGGCCCGGAGCGCGTCGACTTCCTGGACGAAGCAACGCGCGTGACGTTCGAGAAACTCACCTCCGGCGACCTGCCGAAGCCGGTGAAGGTCGCAAACGTGATGAGCCCGATGGTGGAGCAGGGCCGGCTGTTCGGGCACAGCAGCCATCCGCAGATAGAAGCCTTGTTCCAGCAGCTCGCGCTCGACGGATCGGCCCCGGCGCCCGCAGGTGGCGACTACCTGTGGGTCACCCAGTCGAACGAGAACCCGAGCAAGATCGATGCGTACTTGCAGCGCGACGTGACCTATGACGCGACCTTCTTGCCGGACAGCGGTCAGGTCGACGGCGATCTGCACATCCGGTTGCAGAACTCCGCCCCGGGCGCCCTGCTCCCCGACGACGTGATCGGCAACGCCTCGGGGCTGCCCTCCGGCACGAACCACCTGTTCCTCACCGTGTACTCGTCCCTCGGGTCCAAAGGGGCCACCATCGACGGGACACCGGTCGGCGTGGGATCGGCAAAGCGGTTCGGCCTGTCCGCCTACACGCTCGAGGTGGTCGTCCCGCCCGGTGGCACCGTGGACGTCGAGCTCAAGCTGTCGGGGGTCATCGCCCGCTCACGGCACTACCAGCTCACGGTCGTACGGCAACCCACGGTCAATTCCGACCACATCGACGTGACCCTCAATGCCAAGGAGGGCTGGCGAATCGTGGATTTCCCGGGTTTTCAACTCGACCGGGGCACGGGGAAGGCCACGATCGGCGAGGGGCGGGCGGAGATCCTCACTGCGCACCTCGACAACAAGTAGTGTTCTGACGCCAGTGATAGTGGACACAGCCCAGCACATAGGGCACACTGTCGCTGCATTTCGGTTCCAGGGTTCTCCGACCAGGCGAGGGTTTTTTGACATGATGCGACGAGCGGTTCTCCTTCTCGCGGCACTCCTTGCCGGCGCAGCGCTGGTCGCGCCAGCCGCCAGCGCCCAGACGTCGGACCCGCCGCCCGACAACGACAACTACACCGCCGTCTGCTCGGCATTGACCCTGAGCGACACGACGCCCGCCCCTGGCGACGTGGTGACCGTGAGCGGCCACGCCGCAGCGGGCAACGCCTCCATCGCGATCGTCCTCAACGGCGAGACACTGCTCGGCACGACGACCTCGGATGCCAGCGGGAACTTCTCGACGACCGTCACCATCCCCGCCGACGCCCCGGAGGGTGGCAACACCATCCAGGCGTTCCAGCTCGGTGACCGCACCGACCCGATCGTCGGTTGCCCGGCGCAGGTCGCCGCGCTCGAGATCGTCCGGCCGGCCGCCGCCGAGCCGCTGGCCCGTACGGGTTCGAACAGCACCATGCCGCTCGCTCGCCTCGGCTTCGGCCTCCTGGCCGCCGGCGGCCTGGCGATCGTCGTGAGCCGTCGTCGCAAGGCATCGGTCACCGCCACCGCCTAGTCGCCCTGCGACACCGTTCGGCCAGCGCCCCGGCTTCGGCCGGGGCGCTGTCGCGTCCGGCCCCGTTCCTCCCCGCGGCCCCATGGTGGCTCCTGTTGTTCGAGTGGAAGATGGGGTTGATGTTGCCTGTGTGGATGCTTTAGGGTGACCCGACGCGGGCGGAGCCCCGGAGGTTCCGTCATCCGCGTCCACGCCAACTCCAGAGTGCACCGCAGCGCCGCGATCGTCGCCGTCATCGGCGTTGTCGCGCTGGCTGCGATTGCCGGAATGGCCCAGACCGGGCGCTACACCGTTCGCCGCGGCGACACGCTCTCGTCGATCGCCCTGCGGGAGAAGCGCAGTGTCGACGCGCTCGCGCAGGCCAACGGCCTCACCGATCCCGACCGCATCTTCGTCGGCCAGACATTGACGATTCCGGATGCCGCATCCGCGCCGAGCGCCTCGGCAGGCGTCGTCGCGGTCCAGGCCGGCGACACGTTGGCGCGGATCTCTGCCCGCACCGGGGTTCCCATGGCCACGCTCATCGCGGCCAACGGCTTGGTGAAGCCGTATTTCGTGTACACGAGCGGCCAGCTCCTGCTCGGAGTGCGCAATGCCGCGCCCACCGCGGCGCTCGCCCGTTGTCCGGTGGCCGGAGCGACGTTCATGAACGACTGGGGTTTCCCGCGCGCGGACACCGGCTTCCACGAGGGCAACGACCTCATGGCCAAGCGGGGCGTGTCGATCGCCGCTCCGGTCAGTGGCACCGTGACCCAAGGCGTCGGCAAGATCGGCGGCAACTTCTTCCGCCTCGTCGGTGCCGACGGAACGTCGTACTACGGCGCTCATCTGAACTCGTTCGGGAAGCAGGGCAAGGTCAAGGCCGGTGACGTGCTCGGCACGGTCGGCAACACCGGCGACGCCGACGGCGGCCCCACACACCTGCATTTCGAGATCCATCCCGCGGG
>JBEEFX010000271.1:0-4477 GCA_041166365.1 Acidimicrobiaceae bacterium | reverse complement strand
ATGGCCCCATCCCTTTCGCTGCACCCATCGCTGCATCCAGTTTGTTGCATCCCGCTTGCCGCCGGTCAGACCGTAGCCAGTCGCGCCCAAATCAATTGACGGAAGCGTTGGTCGGCGAGCAAGGTCGCTCCCGCATGGGGAGCCCGTTCGCGGAAGACACCAGGGTCGTGCCCGCCGGGCCGAACCACTACGAGGCCTCGATCCGCGAGGCGTGGAACCTGCGTCCGCTTCCTCAGGGCGGCATCGTCACTGCGCTCGCCCTGCGCGCCATGGCGGAAGCACTCGACCATCCGGAACAGCGGCTGCGAACGCTGCACACCGCATTCGTCGCGCAAGTGGCGTGCGGACCGGTCGAGATCGATGTGGAGTTGCTGCGCGCCGGCCGGTCGATGTCGCATCTGCGCTCCGAGGTCAAGAACACCGGCGCGCCCCGTGGCCATGTGACGACCGCGATCTTCGGCTCGACCCGTGAGGGCTTCGAGTTCACCGACCTCGAGCCGCCGGTTGGCGTCTCACCCCCCGCCGCCTGTCCGTCGTTTCGTGATCCTCCACCAGCCGACTTCGCCTTCGACTTCGAGCCGATGCCGTTCTGGGAGCAGCTCGTCGAGGGCCGGCCCGCTCTGGGTCATGCACCGTGGGAGGACTACGTACCCGATCGTGCCGAGCGCGCGATGTGGTACCGCTTCGACGAGCCACCGATGCTCGACGACGGCACGATGGACCCCTTCGCGGCCGTCGTGCTGGCCGACACCATGCCAGGGGCGGTGGGCGAGAAGATCGGCCCGACCACCGATCGCATGTGGTTCGCGCCCAGCGTCGACCTCACCGTGCACCTGCTCGACGACTGGCGCTCGCCATGGCTGCTCGCCCACAACCGGGCGCGTTACGCGGGCGATGGCTACGCGTCTTCCGACATGGCGCTCTGGGACTGTGGGGCGGACGGCGCGGACGTGCCGCGCCTCGTCGCGTACGCCACGCAGCTGTTCCTCTTCTCGTTCTCGAGCTGAGCCTTCAGGCGGTCGCGCGTATCAGCGGTGGACCGTGACGGTGCCGGCAGCGGCGTCGACGGTCACATCGTCGCCGTCGCGGATGATGCGGGTCGCGTCCTTGACCATCACGACTGCGGGGATACCGAACTCGCGCGCGACGGTCGCGGCGTGGGACAGCACGCCTCCGGTCTCCACGACCACCGCACCGGCGATGACGAACAGGGGTGTCCACGGCGCGTCGGTGAACGGCGCGACGAGCACGTCGCCGACCTCCATGTCGCGGGCGAGGCCGGCTTCGGCGACGGGATGATCCGCGCGGTGCCGCGCACCGGGCCGTCGCCGACACTCACGCCGAGTCCGGTGAGCACGTCGGCGGTGGCGTCGAACGCGCCGAGACGCTCACCCTCGGGTTGGCCGATCCAGTTGTCCGGAAGGCGGTGATGCTCGGCCTCCGCGGCCTGCGCCCGGCGGCGGTCGACGCGTTCCGCCGCGTCGGTCATCGGTCCGCCTTGGACGATCGTGGCGATCTCGTCGTACGTCAGGAACCGGGCGTCGTCGGCCTCGTCCACAACGCCCGCTTCCGCCAGCCGGCGGCTGAGTGCCAGGTACGGCGAGCGGACACGGCGGCAGGCAAGCACCCACGTCGCCTTGGACAGCTCACGCATCCGGGTGAAGTGCTGCGCGGCGGCGAGGTGCTCGTCGAACGCGTCGTGCAACTCGGATGGCAGGCCGGCTCGCAGTTCCGCCTCGAGCGTCTCGCGGCGCTGGACGGCGTGAGCGATGCTCACTACCGGTGAGTCGCGGTCAGGCACCGCCAGCATCGAGCGCACCTGCGACAGCGCGAACGCTGGCTCCTCGGACCAATCGGGGTTCGTCGGATCGACTTCACCCTGCCCGCGATAGCCGAAGTCGAAAAGCAGGCTCCGGTACGCGTCTCCGACCTGGGTCGTGTCTTCGTCCAACGCACGCTGGAGCGTGTCGATGCTGCCGTGCTCGGCGATGTCGCGCAGCTCGTTGCGGTCGCGCACGAGCGCGGCCAGCCGGTAGAGCTGCACCGCGGGTTGGGAGCTCTCGACCTCACCGAGCCCGGAGCAGAGGGCGACCACCACGTTCGGATCGCCCTGCCCGGCCTGGATCACGCCCCCGAGACGCACCTGATGATCGGCGGCGGCGATCGACACGATGTAGTGGAGGTTCACGTAGTTGCAGAAGTTGTCCTGGTGGAGCTCGTTCCACCGCTCCCACGCCGATTCCAGGTCGAGGTGCAGGTCGCGCACGGCGCGGGATGTGGCGCGCTCGGCGTACAGCGCGGCCCGCCAGCCCGCGAGCATCGCGGGCGCCGCCTTGCGCTGCTCGGCCGCGGTGGCCGCCGCCGCCGCTCGCTCCTCGTCAGTGCTGTCGACGATGAACGACTCACCGCCGCTCGCACCGGTGAAGAATTGCTGGAGGATCGCCTGAGCGATGTCGGCGTCGAGTGCGGACACCGCCGCGACCGAGAAGCCGTTGTTCAACGCGAGTCGTCCGCCGAACACGCCGAAGAAGTTCCCAGCGGGGGGCGGAGCAAGCGTCGCGTTGTCGCCGCCCGGGTAGGTCGCCATGAGCCGGCGCAGGCCGATGTAGTCGAAGCGGTTGAACGTGCTGGCCACGAGCGGGCTCAGCACGCCGGGGATGATCTCCGAGCCGTTCACCGACGTCCAGATGTCGTACGTCGGATTGGGCGCCGTGTCCCAGTCGGTCACGAACTGCGTCGCCTCAGCGGTCTGCGTCACGCCGTCCCCCCGTCGTCCACCTACGCGTCACGTCAACGATGCCACGTTGCACGAATGCGGGCTCTAGGGACAGCCTTCGTCCGGCGGTCGCACCGCCCCGGCACCTGGTGTCCGCTCGAACCGCGTCACCACGAGTCCGTCGAGGGACACCGACTCCTCGGGCGAGTGCGTGCCGGCCAACCGTCGCAGCTCGTTCATCGCGCCGTGACCATCGAGGACGACGAGCCACACGGCTTGGAGGTGACAGGGCTGGAGCTGTTCGTTCGTGCTGCTCGAGAACTCGCTGCCGGTCACCGAACGCAGCCTGTCGCTGCGCCAATTCTCCTCGAGGTAGTAGCGCAGCGTCGTCAGGCCCGTCGGGACCACGACCACGAGGTCGTGCGCCCCGACGGAATGCACCAGCGCGGCCGCGTGCCGCCAGTCCTGGTTGGTGCTGCGCACAGGCGAGATCGCCGCGGGAAGCGACAGGGCCAAGACCCCGATCGTCGCGACGACCGCAACGCGTCCCCGCAGCTGACCAAGCCCCGCGGCGACGAGGAGCACCAGCGCGGGCACGCAGACGATGAAGTAGCGCGACACGAAAAGGGATTGCACCATCGACACGCCGAGGGTGAGCACGAACGGGACGACGAGTAGGCACACCGCGACGCCGGCTCCGAAGGCGATGCGACGGCGCGCGGCGCGGTCGGCCCGAACAACGGCAGCCATCAGACCGGCAATCGCGAGCGCGTACGCGATGAACGCGGTGGGGTGGGAACCGGCGAGTTCGTAGCCGACCTGTGCGATGTGGTACGGCCCCGCTGGCGGGATCCAGCCGAGACGGCTGGGTCCGAGCCGAAGCATCTCCAAGGCGACCGCCCCGACCAGGAGAGCCGGAACGGCCATCCGCAACGCGACAGCGCGCACCGGCACGACCTCGCGCCGCACGAGCAGAACGATCCCGTGAGCGACGACGATCATTCCGCCGAATGGATGCGACAGTGCGGCGAACGTCGCGGCGACCACCCACGCCGTCCACCGCCCCGGCCGATCCGGTTCGTCGAGCGCTCGGAGCAGGAACAACGTGGCGAGCGTGGCGGTGAAGGCGGCGAGAGCATATGGCCGCAGCTCGTGGGCGTAGCCGAGGAGCAGGCCGTTGAGCGCCAACACCGCGGCAGCAATTCCGGCGATGCGCTCGTCGTACAGGCGACGCGCGACCGCGTACAGCGCGGGCACGGTCAGCACCGCGAAGACAACGGACATCAGGCGCAGGGTGAAGTCGCTCGTACCGAAGACCGTCCAGCCGCGCAGCAGCACGTGGTACAGACCGAACTGCGGCTCGGCCCGTAGCCCTTCGACCAGGCGTTCGTTGGACCCGATCACCTGCAAGGCGCTGACGCCTTCGTCACCCCACAGGCTGCGATGGGCGAGGCCCCGGAGCGCAAACACCGCAGCGGCGGTTGTGCACGCGCCGCCGACGAGGAGCTCGCCCGCGACCGGGCGCCGCCCGTTGCCCGTCGCATCCACCGCGGCGACTCTACGGGCCTCGTCCGTCGAGTGAACCGCAGTCGATGCCTCCCCAGTGCGAAGATGCACCGTATGAGGTTCGTCATCTGCGACGACGACGAGATGCTGTGCTCCATGGTCGATGCCACGATCGCGACGCACGGACACGACGTCGTCGGCATCGCTGACACCACGACGGCGGCCGTCGGCCTGGTGCAGCACGGCCGGCCCGAC
>JBEEFX010000270.1:0-5518 GCA_041166365.1 Acidimicrobiaceae bacterium | reverse complement strand
AACCGTCGAGGTCGGACTTCAACTTGTCCGACTGTTCCTTGGTCGCGTTCCTCACGTCGAAGCTGTCGAGCTCCATGCGCGTCTTGGCCAGCACCTCGCGCAGTCGGTTCAGGGAGTCGAGGATGGACTTCTTGATGTCGTCGCCGCTCGCGATGTTCGGCGCGCCGCGAGCGCTGATGCCGTTCGCGAGCTGGGCGGTGGCCTTGTCCGCGTCCGCCACCGACGCGCTGAGCTTGCGGAGCAGAGCTTCCTGCGCGGTCGCGTCTCCGGACGGGCCGAGCTGGCCGAGGCTCTGGAGATCGGTGAACGCCGTGTTCACTGACGTCGCCCAGGCGGCCAGGTCCCCGCAGGCAGCGTCGACGAAGTCGGATGCGGTGCTCTTCTTGGAAGCGGATCCCGTGCAGGCGGCGACGAGTACCAACGCGACGAGGAGGAGGCGGATGGGCCGCAATCAGTTCACCTGCTCACGGCCGCGAGCCATGATCGCCGCACGGCGTCGCTCGACCTCCTCGCCCGAGCCGCCGCCCTTCTGCATCCACTCGCGCGACGTACTGACCTCGAGGTTCCACCATTCGTCAGCGGTCGTCAGCGACCCCGCGTCGTAGGTAGCCAGGATCTGGCGGACACCGGCCTGGTCGTTCGAGACGATGTCGGCCGCGAGCTGACGGCAGAACGGCAACAGCTCCTCGTGGGGCACCACGTGGTTCACGAGTCCCCACGTGAGCGCGGTCGGCGCGTCGAGGAAGTTGCCCGTGGCACTCAACTCGCGGGCGCGGCGCACCCCGACGGCCTCGGCGAGCAGCACGGTCAGTCCCCAGCCCGGCTGGATGCCGACGCGCGAGTGGGTGTCGGCGAAACGAGCGCGCTCGGAGGCGATGAGGAAGTCGCAGGCCAGCGCCAGCTCGAAGCCGCCGGTGACCGCCACGCCGTTGATCGCTCCGATGAGCGGTTTCACCGTCGGGAACAGCGGGCCGCGCCGATCCCTCGGGGGAGCGGCGTTCTCGTTGCTGCCCTTTCGTGAGCCCAGCTCCTTCAGGTCGATGCCGGCCGAGAAGGCGGGGTCGGCACCGGTGAGGATCAGCACGTCGACGTCGTCGCGGTCGTCGCATTCCTGCACGACACGCGGCAGCACGCGCAGCACCTCGGTCGACAACGCGTTGCGCGCCTCGGGCCGGTTCAAGGTGATCGTTGCGACGCGATCGCTGACGTCGACGAGTACGACTTCGGTCATTGCAGACTCCTCAGATCGTTGCGTGATGGTGATGGCGCCCAGGAACCGGCGCGTCCATGCGCAGCAGCTCACCCGAGCGCGTGTCGTTGGCGATCGTCGTGACGTAGAGGACGTCGCCATCGAACGCCAGGCTCGCGGGTTGCACGCCCGGCAGCTCGATGATCTGGTCGACCCTGCCGTCGTCGAGGAGGATGCGCACGAGTGACTGCGCGCGCGGCTGCGCGACCCACACACCCCCGTCGATGTCGAAGGCCAGGCCATCGGCTTCACCGCTCGGCGTCGTGATCACCCGGCGATCATCGCCGATCACGATCGTGACGCGGCCGCGGCTGTAGTCGCAGAAGCACCAGATGCCGTCGCCGGCATCGCCCACGCCGTTGGGCCACTCGACATCCTCGAGCACGTTCTCGGCCTGCTCCGCCGCCGTGACGTGCCAGAAGGCACCGGGTACCGGGTCCTCTCCGGTGAACGGCATGAAGCGGAGCCCACCGGCGAGGATCGAGCCGTTGCTCGTCGCGCAGATGTCGTTGAAGCCCGTCACGCCGTCGGGCGCGGCGAACAGCAACCGGTTCGTGCCGTCGGGCGAGACGTGTGTGACATCGCGTCCCGAGACGACGACACCACCGTCGGCGTGCAACGCCAGTCCCCCGACGCCGCGCCGCTTCGGCACGATCGTGTCGACACCGCCGGCGCTCCAGCGGTACACGCCGCCGCCCAACGCGTCGGTGAAGTACACGCCCCCCTCGCCGTCGGCTCGCGGCCCTTCGACGAGTTGATAGCCGGACGCGATGACCTCGGGCTCCACGGCGCCGCTACTCCTCTTCGTCGGGATCGGGGGGCAGGAACTCGAACTTCAAGTCGCCCAGCTTCACGAGCGTCGACGAGATCCAGCCGCCCATCGCACCGAAGTGCAGGTCGAGCACGGAGCCGTCCTTGAGCGTGTCCTCGTCGAGCTCGTAACTGCCCTCGTAGCTGACCTCGATCGCGTACTCGGCCTCGGTCAGATCGTGGCCGTAGATCGCCTCGATCGTCGGGCCGGTGCGCTCGAGGGACTCGACGCCGATCAACGGACTCTGCAGCGGGAGCACGGCCAGGAGCGCGGACGCTTCGGGCGGCTGGGCCATGCGCTGGATGCGCAGCACGATCTCGATCTCGATCCGAGGACCCTCTTCGAGGGGCTCACCGATGTACCAGGAGCGGTAGGCCGACTGGGCCCACGTCGGCCAGTCGAGGGTGATGTCGGCACGGACGCGGGGCGGACTGCCCTCGCCGGGCAGTCCGTAGCTCGTCTCCCACGTGAGGTCGCCGAGCAGGACGTCGGCCTGGAACCGCTCCTCGAAGGCCTGCCGCTCGAGGAGCGCGTTCTCGAATGTGTCGCGCAGGGCACCGATGGCATCGGTGAAGACGTGGTCGAGCATGTGCGGCGGCAGGTTACCCCGGCCATACATTCGTTCCCGATGGACACGCTCATGAGCGAGCTCGACTACCCGATGATCATCGTCACGACGGTTGCTGACGGGGAGCGCTCCGGCTGCCTGGTCGGGTTCCACACCCAGTGCAGCATCGATCCGGCGCGTTGGGCGGTGTGGATCTCGAAGGCCAACCACACCTATGGCGTTGCGTCGGGCGCGCAGATGCTGGCGTTGCACTTCCCGTCGACCGCCGATCGGGACGTCGCCGAGTTGTTCGGTGAGGAGACCGGCGACGAGGTCGACAAGTTCGCGGAGTGCGACTGGACGGCCGGGCCCGACGGTCTGCCGCTGCTCGATCGCATCCCGAATCGCCTCATCGGTCGCGTGCTCGACACGGTCGAGGACGGCGGCGATCACCAGCTCTTCGTGATCGAGATCGCCGAAGAGCAACACGCGCATCCCTTGCAGCAACTCGGCTTCCAAGCCGTGCGCGGCCTCGATGCCGGCCACCCCGCCTGACCCGTCCACCGGCGAACGTTTGGGCGTTCCGGCGCGCCCAGCGCGCCGAATCGCCCAAACGTTGTCGAGGATCAGGGGGACATGAAGGCCGTGGCGACGGACAGGCCGAGCTCCTTGTGGCGCAGCGTGGTGATGCGGCGTCCGGGTTGCACGGCGTCCTTCGTTCGTCCGAGATGCTCGCCGTACAGCTCGGGCAGCGCGTCGATGTCGGACACCGTGTAGGCCAGCCCGAAGAACGCCGCGGGCCCGTCGCCCTGCGGCACATTCGGTCCGATCAGTTCGAGGATCACCTCACCGAGGCGGAAGAACGTCTGCCGGGCCTCGAAGCCGTACTGCTCCGGATCGACGTGGCGGGTGCGGAGCGTCTCGAGCCCGGTGGCGTTGAGCGCGGTGATCGTGCGGTCGACGTCGGGCGACATGATCACGACGTGGTCGATCAACACGGCCCCATTGGGGTGCGTAACGGGTGACGGCATCGGCTCGTCAGAGGTGGTGGTGGCGAGCCCGTCGATCGACTCGGTGCCTTCGGGTACGCCTCGCAGCGACCACGACTGGATGCGCTTGCGGTCGCCGTCGCGACCGACGAGCTGCAGACGGACCTGGCCGACCACGCACGTGCCGTCGACGCCGACGGTGAATCCGGCGCCCGCCCACGCCTCGGGCGGATCGGCGATGACGAGGGCACTGATCGTTGGGGCGGGCATGCGCCGCCTACCCTTGCATGCACTCACGCCATGAGCGAGACCGCGCCCGCGCCGACGTCAGCTATCTCCACCGAGCTGCCGTCTGGCGCGACCCGACAAGAGGGCCGGTTCGAGATTCGGCGGGTGCTCGGCCGCGGCGGCTTCGGCATCACGTACGCGGCCGGTGACCGGCGCCTCCATCGCGAGGTGGCCATCAAGGAGCTCTGCTTCGGCGGGGTGACGCGCGTCGGCGGGGTGTTGACGCCGCCGCCGCACGAAGCCGAGGCCTTCGCGGCGGCGAAGGAGCGTTTCCTGCGCGAAGGGGCGATGCTCGCTCGCTTCTCGCATCCCAGCGTGGTGCGCATCTACGAGGTGTTCGAGGAAGCGGGCACGGCCTACCTGGTCATGGAACTGCTCAACGGGCGCACGCTGCATCAGCTCGTCGTGGCGCGGGCCGGCCCGTTGCCCGAGCCTCAGGTGCTCGAGGTGGCGGCGCGCTGCGGTGAGGCACTGAGCGTGCTGCATAGCGCCGGCGTGCTGCACCGCGACCTCAACCCGACGAACGTGGTGCTCACACCCGAAGGGCGCGTGGTGCTGATCGACTTCGGATTGGCGCGCGAGTTCGCGGGCGACGCCACGACACCGCTGACGCGCATCCTGACACCGGGCTATGCCGCGCCGGAGCAGTATCAGCACCAGGGGCGTTGCGGACCGCCCACGGACGTGTTCGGTCTCGCCGCGACGGTGTATTGCGCCCTCACCGGTCGCGCTCCTGTCGCCCTCGGAGGTCAACGGCGCGGTGCGGCCTTCGTCGCGCCGCGGGCGTTGAATCCGTCCGTCTCGAAGATCGTCAGCGACGCCGTGCTCGACGGCCTCGAGCTCGACGCGAGCCACCGTCCGCGCACGGTGGAGGAGTTCCTCTCGCGCCTGGGCATTGGCGCACCCGTGGTGACCCAGGTCGCGGGCGCCGCGCCCATTCCGGGAGCGCAGCCGCCGCCGATACCCATCCCGCCGCCGATGCCCACTCCGCCGGCGCCCATCGCGCCACCATCAGCCGTCGTGCCGGGGCGCGCCAAGGTGATCGCCCCGGCGATCGCGACCGTCGCCGCATTGGGCGCGATCGTTCCGGCGGTCACCTTCGCGCTGCTGGCGCTCGTGGTCCTGCCCGCGGTCGCGACCGCCGGCGACGCGATGGTGTTCGTCCGAATGCGCCGTCTCGGTGATCGCATGCACTGGCGCCACCGCGCCGCACTGCCGCCGTACCTCCCGATGCGCTTCGTGCGCAACGTCGGGCGCGTCGGTTACGCCGGCGTTCCCGCGCTGCTGGTGGCGGGTGTGACCGTGGCCGTCGCACTGCTGTTCAACGCGGTGTCCTCGACCTTCACCGCAGAGTCATGGGTGCTGCGTGTCGGTGGCGCGACGTCCGCGGTGATGCTCGCCGTCCCGGTGTTCCGCGACCGCGTGCGGTTCCGCGCGGCGGTGGTCGGCGATCGGGTGCTCGCTCGCTCGCTCGACAACGGCACGCTCACGTCGTTCGGCCTGACGATCTGGATCGTCACCGCCCTGGTGGTGGCCATCGCGGTCGGCCTCCGCCCCGACCCCTGGCCCTTCGGCGCCTGACCCACACCGTCGAAATCCCACTCAGGCGTCTACAAATTTGTAGACGCCTGAGT
>JBEEFX010000269.1:0-31523 GCA_041166365.1 Acidimicrobiaceae bacterium | reverse complement strand
GTCTATGAGCGCTACAACGGCCGGGGCACCTACGTCGCCATCAGCGACTCCGACCGGCACCCGCTGCTCGACTACGCCGCCACGATCCATCACGGCATCGACACCGACGCCTTCGGCCTGCACCCGTCACCGGGCGGCTACCTGCTGTTCTTCGGGCGCATCCATCCCGACAAGGGCACCGCGACGGCGATCGAGGTTGCGGCCAGCGCCGGACGGCCCCTCGTGATCGCCGGCATCATTCAGGACCAGGCGTACTTCGACGCGGAGGTCGCACCCCATGTCGATGGTGACCGGGTGCGCTATCTCGGCCCGATCGGCTCTGAGCAGCGGAGCGATCTGCTCGGCGGCGCCGACGCGTTGCTCCACCTGATCGACTTCGACGAGCCGTTCGGCTTCAGTGTCGTCGAGGCCATGGCGTGCGGAACGCCGGTGATCGCCTTCGATCGAGGTTCGATGCGCGAGCTCATCGATGACCATGTCACGGGCATGCTCGTGCACGACGTCGATGCCGCAGTCGCGGCGGTGCAAGCCGTGCGCGGGCTCGACCGCGCCGCCATTCGCTCGCGAGCCGTCAGCCGCTTCGCGCGCGACCGGATGGTGGACGCCTACGTAGCGGTGTACGAGAGGGTGATCGCGGAGCGAGGGGCCATAGTGGTTCGGTGACGGTGGCCGACGCAGCGCTCGACTGGTGGCGGGCGTACGGCGAGGCCAAGGTCGAAGAGCTCTGGCACCTCAGCTCGAAGCCCGTGCGCTACATGCTGGCTCGCTCCATGGTGACGAACGAGGTCAACGCGCTCGCCGCCAACGGCGATCAAGCGGGCGCCCACACCCTGCTGATCGCGTGCCAGGGGTTCGCGCTGCACGGGACGAAGGGGCCGGCCTGGAGCCAGCTCGAGCTCGTTCGCAGGCGCGGGCTCGAGCCGATCGACATGGATCCGCTCATCCGGTCGATGCGGGTGTTCCCGCGTGTCGAGACGGAGGTCGACAGCTTCACGCAGGTCACGTTCTATCCGCCCGACACTCCACCGATGCCGTGGATCGTCGACACCGCGCACCGAACGATCGTCGGCTTCGCAGCAGTGCTCCGCGGATCGGATGACGCGGGTGAGCTGGGCGAGCGGGTCGCGCACGATCCCATCGCTTTGTGGAGCGCGCCGTCGTGACGCGGGTGATCAGCACAATCGCGACGTCGCGAGGTCGGCGCCGTCACGCATCGCTCGAAGCTTCTCCCACACCAACGAGGGCGCGACGTCACCCAGACCGGCCGAGGTGTCGAAGCCGCAGTCGGTTCCCGCGGTGATGCGACTCGGATCTCCGACGGCCGTGGCGATCCTCTCGAGCCGGTCGGCGACGACCTCCGGATGCTCGACGTAGTTGTTCGTCGTGTCGACAACACCGGCGACCAACGACATCCCGTCCGGGAGTGGATGCCGAGTGAAGCACTTGTACTCGTGCTCATGGCGGGCGTTGGCCATCGACACGACGAGCGCGCCGACCCGGGCGCGGTAGAGCGACGGCAGGATCTCGTCGAGCGGCACGTCGTGCGTGTGTGGTCCTTCATAGTTTCCCCAGCACACGTGAAGGCGGACGTTCGAAGGATCGACACCCGTCAGCGCATCGTTGATCGTGGCGATCACCAACTCGATCCACGCGACGAACTCGCTCAGCGGACGATCGGCGAAGGACGTGTGCCGCTCCATCGCGAGGTCGGGCGCGTCGATCTGCAGCAACAGGCCCTGGCCGACGATGAACCGGTACTCGATCGCGAGCGCGCGGCCCAACGCTCGCAGGTACTCCTCGCGGGACTCGTAGTGCCGGTTCTCCATCGCCGCTGCGACGATCCCGGGCGACGCCGCCGTCATGAACGTCCGTTCGAACGCAGCGTGCGCCACGAGCGCGCATTCCGCATCCGCCTCCGAGGTGTCGCGGTACGTCACGTCGCCGATGGCCGCGGCCGCGCCGAACAGGTTCACCTTGATGCGTTGGAACCGCGGGATCTGTAGCTCGACGAAGTCGGGATGCTCGGCCAGATCGCGCATCATGGGCCGCTGGCTCGCGTCGCCGAAGCCGGTCATGCGGTGCTGCACGTAGGTGAAGAAGCTCTCGCGAGCCTGCTCGCCGTCGTTGCCGATGTCGATGCCGGCCCGGTGCTGGGCCGCGATGACGTCAGCGGTCGCCTGCTCGACGGCGGCGCGGAAATCGTCGGGGTCGACCGGCTGCCCCCGGCTGCGCCGCCCGTGCATCTCGGCGAGTGCCGGCGGCCGGGGAAGGCTTCCCGCATGCGTGGTCAGGATGCGTGACATCACGCGATCATGCTCGAAACCCGTAGTGCGGCCCTTTTGTTCAACTTGTGAGGTCGATCTGCCGACATTCCGGCTACTACGGGTCGGCAACGGAGTCTGGCGTGGACATCCAATATGGGCGGACGGTGCCGAGCTCTCGGCTCGCATCGTGGGTGGCGGTGGCCAGAGAATGGCTGCCGCGCGGCAGCACGTTGTCCGACGAGGTCTGGGCCCGCCGTCACCGTGGGATCCTCACGCTGCTCTGGCTGCACCTGCCGGTCATCATCGTCATCGCCATCATGCAAGGCGTCGGCCTGTTGCATGCCTTGTTCGAGATGTCGATCGTCGCCATGTTCGGCGTCGGTGCCGTCCTGCTGCGCAAGCACCGACGCGAGACAACGATCTTCACCGCCATGGGGCTGCTGACGTGTTCGGCCGTGCTGGTCCATCTGACCAACGGGCTCATCGAGATGCACTTCCACTACTTCGTGATGGTTGGCGTCATCACGCTCTACCAGGACTGGTGGCCGTTCCTGGTCGCCATCGGCTACGTGGTGTTCCAACACGGCCTCGCCGGAGCGGTCTCGCCGGAGTCCGTGTACAACCACAAGTCCGCCATCGATCACCCGTGGGAGTGGGCGGGTATCCACGGCGTGTTCGTTCTCGGCATGAGCGTCGCGGGCATCCTGTCGTGGAAGCTGAACGAACGACAGCTCGAAGCCACGACCGACCGCGAGGAGCAACTCTCCGAGGCGCAGGCGGTCGCGCAGCTCGGCAACTGGGAGTGGGATGTGGCGACACGGGCGTCGACGTGGTCAGCAGAGCTCTACCGCCTCTTCGATCTCGACCCCGCCGTCGTCGTCCCGAGCTTCGATGCCTTTCTCGACCAGGTCCATCTCGAGGATCGAGACGCACTCGTCGCTGACTTGCAAGACGCCGTGGTGAACGGCCGGGAAGGCGCCATGGACTACCGCGTCGTCCTCCGGAGCGGCGAGATCCGCTGGCTCCACGGGCGCTGCACGGTCATCGAACGCAACGAGGTCGGCCAGCCGGTCACCGTGGCGGGGACGGCGCAGGACATCACCGACCGGAAGTCTGTCGACATCGAGCTGCGGACGACGCTCTCCCTGCTCAGCGCGACGCTCGATGCCACTGCCGACGGCATCCTGGTAGTGGATCTCGAAGGGGCCATCGTCAGCTTCAACGAACGCTTCTCCGAGCTGTGGCAGCTCCCCGAGTCGGTGCTCGAGTCACGCGACGACAGCGTTGCGCTCGGCTACGTGCTCGGACAGCTCGTGGACCCGGACAGCTTCGCGACCAAGGTGCGCGAGCTGTACTCGCAACCCGAAGCAGAGAGCCGAGACCTCATCGAGTTCAAGGACGGTCGTTTCGTCGAGCGTTACTCCAAGCCGCAGCGCGTGGGCGGCGAGGTCGTCGGTCGCGTATGGAGCTTCCGCGACATCACGGAGACGAAGCGCCTCGAAGGCGAGCTCGCCCATCAGGCCTTCCACGACTCCCTCACAAACCTGCCGAACCAGGTGCTGTTCCGCGATCGCGTCGACCATGCGCTCACGCGTGTGGCCCGCCAGCACACGCGGGTTGCCGTCCTGTTCATCGACCTCGACAACTTCAAGACGGTGAACGACAGCCTCGGTCACACGGTCGGCGACCAGCTGCTCGTGGCCGTGACGGCTCGCCTCCAAGGCTGCCTCCGCCAAGGGGACACGGCGGCCCGCCTCGGCGGCGACGAGTTCGCGGTGCTCCTCGAGGACCTCGACGCCAAGGACGGCGCGACCGCGATCGCGGAGCGCATCATCGACGCGCTGCGCCGGCCGTTCGCCATTGTCGGGAAGGAGGTGTTCATCGGTGCGAGCATCGGCGTGGCCTTCGATGCCCCCGGGGCCCGCGCGGACCAGTTGCTGCGCAACGCCGACCTCGCGATGTACACGGCGAAGGTCCGGGGCCGCGGCCGGTGCCAGGTGTTCGAGCCCGAGATGCACACCGCCGCGGTAGAGCGGCTCGAGGTCGAGGCCGACCTTCGACGCGCGTGTGAGCGCGATGAGTTCCGGGTGCACTACCAGCCGATCGTCGATGTGCGCACCGGATGGATCGGCGGCGTCGAAGCGCTCGTTCGTTGGGAGCATCCGACGCGCGGTCTGCTGCCGCCGGCCTCGTTCATCCCGCTCGCGGAGGAATCCGGACTGATCCACGAGATCGGTCGCAAGGTGTTGCGCGAGGCGTGCATCCAGGTGCGCCGATGGCAGCTCGAGCTCGACACCGTCCCGAGGATGGGCGTGAGTGTCAACCTCTCACCGCGTCAGCTGAGCGACCCGAACCTGCTCGCCGATGTTGCCGGTGCCCTCGAGGCGGCCGGGCTCGCGGCGGAGAGTCTCACGCTGGAGATCACCGAGAGCGCCATGATGCACGACACCGAGACCGCGGTCACGCGGCTCAAGGAGCTGAAGGCGCTGGGTATCAGCCTTGCGGTCGACGACTTCGGCACCGGCTACTCGTCCCTGAGCTACCTCCAGCGCTTTCCGATCGACAGCCTCAAGATCGACCGTTCGTTCGTCACCGGCATCGACGGCGACGCCGAGCAGTCGGCGCTGGCTCGGGCGATCGTGCGGCTGGCCCAGACCCTTCAGCTCCACGCGGTCGCCGAAGGCGTCGAGACCGAGAGTCAGCTCGAACGTTTACGCGAGCTCGGATGCAAATACGCGCAGGGGTACTTCCTCGCCATGCCGCAGGATGCCGAGTCGCTCAGCAAGGTCCTGAAGGAGAGCGCGGCGGGCCGGGGAACGCGCAACAGCGCCGCCTGAACGGCGGTGAGCGTCATGGTGCAAGATGCACCGCATGACCTCATGGACCGTCGCCGACATCCCTGATCAGACTGGTCGGACGGTGTTGATCACCGGCGCGAACAGCGGGCTCGGTTTGCGCTCGGCCGAAGCTCTGGCGCGGGCCGGGGCCCAGGTGTTGCTCGCCTGCCGCAATCCCAAGAAGGCGGCGGATGCGCTGGAGGCGGTGACCGCGTGCGCCACCGGCAGCAAGCCGTCGGTGATCTCGCTCGATCTGGCGGACCTGTCGTCGATCGAGGCCGCGGCGGGCGAGGTCGCCGACCGGGTGGATCACATCGACGTGCTCATGAACAACGCCGGCGTCATGGCGATCCCGTTGCGGCGTACGGCCGACGACTTCGAGATGCAGTTCGGGACGAACCACCTCGGACATTTCGCGTTGACCGGACACCTCCTGCCGTTGCTCCTCGCGGCTTCGAACCCGAGGGTGGTGAGCACGTCGTCGCAGGCACACCGCATCGGCAAGATGCGTTGGGACGACATCCAATGGCGCAATCGGTATTCGAAGTGGATGGCGTACGGGCAGTCGAAGCTCGCGAACCTGTTGTTCGCATTCGAGCTCGACCGCAGGGCGAAGAGCGAGGGCTCGGACCTCACGGCGGTGGCCGCGCATCCCGGATATGCCTCGACGCATCTGCAAGCGGCCGGTCCGGAGATGGCCGGCAATTCGTTGATGGGGCGGGTGATGAACTTCGGCAACAGCATCGTGGCGCAGTCCGATGCAGAAGGCGCCCTTCCCCAGCTCTACGCCGCGACGATGCCGGAGGTGCGGGGCGGCGAGTACTACGGACCGAGCGGACCCTTCGAGATGCGCGGCGCCCCGAAACAGGTGGGACGCACCGGCGCGGCGCGCGATGCGACTGCGGCGCACCGCTTGTGGGAGCTCTCCGAGCAGGAGACCGGCGTCTCCTACAAGTGGGGCTAGCGGACGATCGACTTGATGCGGGCCATGAGGTCGTTGTCGAGCTTCGGAAGCACGTCGAGCGCGCCCATGTTCTCGCGCACCTGATCCGCCGAGCTCGCGCCCGTGATCACCGTCGATACATGGGGGTTCTTCGCGCACCATGCGAGCGACAGCTGTGACAGCGAGCAGCCGAGCTCGTCGGCGACGTCCTTGAGGTTGCGCACCTTGGCGTTGCGCTCGGGATCCGTGAGGAAGTCCTTCAGCCACTCGTAGCCGGGCAGCGTGGCGCGGCTCCCATCGGGGATGCCGTCGAGGTACTTGCCGGTGAGCAGACCGGAAGCCAACGGGCTCCAAATGGTGAGGCCGAGGCCGATGTCGTCGTACAGACGGGCGTATTCGCGCTCGACCCGGCGGCGCTCGAACAAGTTGTACTGCGGCTGCTCCATCACCGGCTTGTGGAGGTGATGGCGCTCGGCCACCTCCCATGCCGCGCGGATCTCGTCGGCCGTCCACTCCGACGTGCCCCAGTAATGCGCCTTGCCCGCGTCGATGATGTCGGACATCGCCCACACCGTCTCCTCGATCGGCGTATTCGGGTCCGCGCGATGACAGAACAGGAGATCGACGAAGTCGAGCCCGAACCGCTCGAGTGATCCGTCGATCGCGTGCAACAGGTACTTGCGGTTCAGCGTGTTGCTCGTGTTCACGCCGGGGGTGAGCCCCCAGAACACCTTCGTCGACAGGACGTAGGTCTCACGCTTCCAGCCGAGCTCCGCGATGGCTCGGCCCATGATCCGTTCGGACTCGCCGCCCCCGTAGGCCTCGGCATTGTCGAAGAAGTTGACCCCCGCGTCCCACGCGGCCGCGAGACAATCCCGCGCCAGCGACGTGTCGAGCTGGGTGCCGAAGGTGACCCAGGAGCCGAATGACAGGACGCTGACCTTGATGCCCGACCGGCCGAGCCGGCGATATTCCATCTCCATCCGGCCAACCTACCGGTGCCTGCCGGGCTCGAACCCGGGCCACGCGCCACACTCGTCGGCATGATCGAGTTGGACCTCGAGGAAGTGCGGGTGCTCGGCTGCCTGCTGGAGAAGGAACGCACCGTCCCCGACAGCTATCCGATGACCCTCAACGGGTTGGTCACGGCCTGTAACCAGAGCTCGAATCGGTGGCCGGTGGTGGCCTACGACGCCGGCACCGTGCAGCGGACGGTCGACGGGTTGAAGGATGCAGGGTTGGTGCGCTTCGTGCACCCGTCGCACGGCGAGCGCACCACGAAATTCCGGCAGGTCATCGACGAGCGGCTCGCGCTGCTTCCGACCGAAGCCGCGGTTCTGTGCGTGCTGTTCGTGCGCGGTCCGCAGACGGTGGCCGAGATCCGCACGCGGACGGAGCGGCTCCACGCGTTCGACAGCCCGGAGGAGGTCGAGGCCACGCTTCGAGGGCTCGCGGATCGTGACCAGCCGCTGGTCGAACGAGTCGACCGACGGTGGACGCACACGTTCGCGCAGGCGGAGATCACCGCGGTGTCCGACTCGGCCCCGGCGTCGAAGAGCGCGCTCGACGAGCGGATCGGGGCGCTCGAGGCCAAGGTCGAGCACCTGTACGCCATCTTGGGCGAACCGCCGCCGCCCTCGTAAGTTCTCTCACCATGTACGAGTGGTCAGAAGAGCAGCGGATGATCCGCGACGCCGTCCGCCAGTTCATCCAGGCAGAGATCGTCCCGAAGCGCGACGAGCTCGAGCACGGCGATCTCCCGCCCTACGACATCCTGCGCAAGCTGTTCGCAACCTTCGGTATGGATGCGATGGCCCGGGAAGGCTTCAAGCGGCGCATCGAGGCGGAGAAGGCCGGCGAGAAGCGCGAGCGGGGCGCGGGTGCAGGCGACGCCACCGCCGCGGCGATGTCGATGATCCCGATCATCGAGTTGTGTCGACACTGTCCCGGCATGGTCACGGCCATGGGCGTATCGATGGGGCTCACGTCGGCCGCGATCATGAGCCGCGGCACGATCGCCCAGAAGGAACGGTGGGCGCTCGACCTCCTCACGCTCGACAAGATCGGAGCCTGGGCCATCACCGAGCCGAACTCGGGGTCGGATGCCTTCGGTTCGATGAAGTCGACGGCGAAGCGCGACGGCGACGAGTACCTGCTGAACGGCTCCAAGACGTTCATCACCAATGGTCCGTACGCCGACACGATCGTGTTCATCTGCAAGCTCGACGAGGGCAACCCGCCGGCCGAACGCAAGATCCTGTCGTTCATCCTCGACAGCGGCATGCCGGGTCTCGTGCAGTCGAAGCCGCTGCGCAAGATGGGCATGCACTCGTCGCCCACTGGCGAGCTGTTCCTCGACGACGTGCGCGTCGGCAAGGACCGGCTCATCGGTGAGACCGAAGATGTTGCCGCCGGCGGGCGCGAAGGGGCCAAGGACACGTTCTCCATGGAGCGTTCCGGCGTCGCCGCGATGGCGCTCGGCATCATCGAGCAGTGCCTCGAGACCTGCGTCGAGTACGCGAAGAACCGCGTGCAGTTCGGGCAGCCCATCGGCGAGTTCCAGCTCATCCAGGAGAAACTCGCTCGGATGGAGGTCGCGCGGCTCAATGTGCAGAACCTCGTGTTCCGCTCCATCGAGATGTCGGCCGCCGGCAAGGGCCTGACCCTGGCGGAGGCATCAGCGATGAAGCTGTACTCCGCGCGCGCGGCGACCGAAGTGGCGATGGAAGCGGTGCAGCTGCACGGCGGCAACGGCTACATGGCCGAGTTCCACGTCGAGCAACTCGCCCGCGATGCGAAAGTCCTGCAGATCTACGCCGGCACCGACGAGATCCAGATCACCCACATCGCGAAGGACCTCCTCCGCCGCTAGTTCTTTTCGTCTGTCGCTCCACCTGGTGCCCGACCTACGATCGGGTCACCAACTACATGGGGAGCTCGGGACAGCCGGGCTGAGAGGGTGGCCACAAGGCGTCACCGACCCACGGAACCTGAACTGGGTAATGCCAGCGGAGGGAGCAGTACGTGGGCCACCGAAGTGTTGTCGTCGTTGCCGGGGGCGAGCGCGCGTCCCCGCTCGCACCACTGGCGCTGCCCGCCAACGCGGTCGTGATCGCGGCCGACTCCGGAGTCGACCACGCCTATGCGATGGGCCTGTGCATCGACGTGGCCATCGGCGACTTCGACTCGATCTCGCAGGAAGGACTGGCCCGGGCGGAGTCGGACGGCGTTCGCATCGAACGACACCCCGCGGCCAAGGACCTGACTGACCTCGAGCTCGCGCTCGACGAAGCCCTTCGTGTCGGGGCGGACGAGCTCGTGGTACTGGGCATCGGCGGCGGCCGGCTCGATCATCTGACGGCGAACCTGCTGCTGCTCGCCTCGCCGAAGTTCGCCGCGTGCCGGATCACCGCGCTCGACGGACCGGTACGCGTGCACGTCGTGCACGGTGGTCATCCGGCCACTGTCCTGCCCGGCGAGGTCGGGGAGCTCCTCACGCTCCTCCCGATCGGCAGCGCGGCCTCGGGGATCACGACCGAAGGCCTGCGCTATCCGCTGCGGCGTGAAGTGCTGGCCCCAGGCACGAGCCGCGGCGTGAGCAACGTCGTCGACGCGTCCCCCCCAAGCGTGCAGCTCGAAGCGGGCACGTTGCTCGCCATCTTCCCAGGACAAGGAGACAACGATGCGTAGATACGCGACCGCGGTCGTCGCGATCGGTCTGATTGCGAGCGCATGCAGCGGCGGCGGCGAGTCGCGCACGAAGGGCGAGACCATCTCGGTCGTGACGCACGGATCGTTCGCAGTGAGCGACAGCGTGCTCAAGGAATTCTCCGACCGCACCGGGATCACGGTGCAGCTCCTCAAGGGCGACGATGCCGGCGCCGTCGTGAACCAGGCGATCCTGTCCAAGGACCACCCGCAGGGCGACGTGCTCTACGGCATCGACAACACGCTCTTGAGCAAGGGCCTGGACAACGACCTGTTCGAGCCGTACACGTCGCCGGCCCTGAGCGCGATCGACCGGTCGTTCGACCTCGACGGTGCGCAACATCGCGTCACGCCCATCGACGAGAGCGACGTCTGCCTCAACTACGACAAGCGCGCGGTGGCGCCCGTGTCCTTGGACGACCTCGAGAAGCCCGAGTTCAAGGACAAGGTCGTGGTCGAGAACCCGGCGACGTCGAGCCCGGGGCTCGCGTTCCTGGCGGCCACGGTCGCGAAGTACGGACAGGATGGCTATCTCGACTACTGGCGGTCGTTGAAGGCGAACGGGGTCAAGGTCGACGACGGCTGGGACCAGGCGTACAACAGCGACTTCACCCTCGGCTCCGGTGGCACGGGGACTCGGCCGGTCGTGGTCTCCTACGCCACGAGCCCGCCCGCAGATGTCGTCTTCGCGTCACCGCCCAAGACGACCACCGACGTCGGTGTCGTCGATGATGCCTGCTTCCGGCAGATCGAGTTCGCCGGGATCCTCAAGGGAACGGCCCACGCCGGCGCGGCCCGGCAGTTCATCGACTTCCTGCTGTCCAAGGCGTTCCAAGAGGACATGCCGCTGAACATGTTCGTGTACCCCGTGCGCACGGACGCGGCGCTGCCCGTCGAGTTCACGACGTACTCGACGAAGCCCGCCCACACGGTCGATCTCCCGCAGGACACGATCCGCCAGAACCGCGAGCAATGGATAAAGGACTGGACATCGACGGTCCTCGGCTGAGGCGCGGGCTGGCCGCGGCGGCGCTGGTCGGCGTGCCCCTCGCCTTCCTCGCGGTGTTCTTCGCGTGGCCCGTCGGTCACATCGTGGTGCGCGGCCTTCGGCTGGACGGACACTGGGACCTCGGCGTGGTCGGCGAAGTGCTCGGCGACACCACCACCCGCAACATCGTGTGGTTCACGGTGTGGCAGGCGGCGGCGTCGACCGCGCTCACGCTGGTGCTGGCGCTTCCCGGCGCGTACGTGATCGCCCGCTTCCGGTTCCGGGGGAAGGCGCTGCTGCGCGCCGCGATCACGGTGCCGTTCGTCCTGCCCACGATCGTCGTCGCCTCTGCCTTCCTCGGACTCATCGGTCCCCGCGGTGTCTTCGCCGGCGTGGTGGACCTCGACGGGTCGATCTGGGCGATCCTGCTCGCGCATGCATTCTTCAACTACGCCGTCGTCGTGCGCACCGTCGGGGGCCTCTGGGCGCACCTCGATCCCGCGCTCGACGAAGCGGCCCGCACCCTGGGGGCATCCCGGTGGCAAGCGCTGCGCGAGGTGACATGGCCGCTGCTGCGCCCCGCCATCGCGTCCGCAACGGCCATCGTGTTCCTGTTCTCGTTCACCTCGTTCGGGGTGGTGCTGATCTTGGGCGGCCAGCACTACGCCACGCTCGAAGTCGCCATCAAGCGGGCCACGCTGGACCGGCTGGACCTGCCGACCGCCAGCGTGCTCGCCCTCGTGCAGCTCGTGGCCGTCGTGGTGTTGCTGCTGCTGTTCACCGCCACGGGTTCGCGCCGCGCCACGCGACAGCGTCTGCTTGCCGCGACGGACGTGGCTCGTCCACCCGGTACCCGGGGCGAGCGGCTGTTCCTCGGGGGGAACCTCGCGGTGATGGCCGTGCTGCTCGGCGGCCCGATCTTCGTGTTGGTGGAGCGCTCGTTGCACCCGGCGTCGGGCTACGGGTTCGCGTTCTACCGGGCGCTGTTCGAGACGCCGCAGCGCGCCGCGCGGTTCGTGCCACCGCTCGACGCCATCCGAAACTCTCTGTCGTTCGCGGTCGTGGCGACCGGTATCGCACTCGTCGTCGGAGGTATGGCCGCGTTCGCCGTTGCCAGACGCGGTCGTCAACGGCGAACGCTCGACCTCCTGCTCATGCTCCCGCTGGGTACGTCGGCCGTCACCGTCGGGTTCGGCTTCATCATCACCCTCGACCAGCCGCCGTTGGATCTGCGGGCCTCCTGGATCATCGTCCCGATCGCGCACGCCTTGGTCGCCATCCCGTTCGTCGTGCGCATCTTGGTGCCCGTGCTCCGCTCGATCGACGATCGATTGCACGAGGCCGCATCGGTGCTCGGCGCATCGCCGAGCCGCGTGTGGCGAGAGATCGATGTGCCGATCGTCCGGCGGTCATGTCTCGTGGCGGCCGGCTTTGCGTTCGCCATCTCGCTCGGCGAGTTCGGCGCGACGATCTTCCTCGCGCGGCCGGATCGCCCGACGATGCCGGTGGCGATCTTCCGGTTTCTGTCGCAGGCGGGCTCCGCGAACTTCGGCGCGGCCATGGCGATGAGCACGATTCTGATGGCGATCACCGCGACGGCGATCGTCGTGATCGAGCGCTTCCGCACGCCCGGTCTCGGCGAGTTCTGATGACACCGATGCTCGAGGTCGAGGGCCTACTGGTGCGGTACGGCGCGAAGACGGCCGTCGACGGGATCGACCTCCGCGTCGACGAGGGCGAAGTCGTCACCTTGCTCGGCCCGAGCGGTTGCGGCAAGAGCACCATCTTGCGGGCCATCGCCGGATTGGTCGCCACCGACGCGGGCGACGTGCTCCTCGACGGCGACAACGTGGCGTCGACGCCCCCGCATCGCCGTCCCGTCGGTCTGATGTTCCAGGACTATGCACTCTTCCCCCATCGAGATGTGGCCGGCAACGTCGCGTTCGGTCCCCGCATGCAGGGGCTCGACCGGCGCACGGTCAAGGCGCGCGTCGACGACGTGCTCGAGCTGGTCGGCCTGGCCGGTTTCGGCCCGCGGTCGGTGGCATCGCTCTCCGGCGGTGAGCAGCAACGAGTGGCCTTGGCGCGCGCACTCGCGCCCGGGCCGCGGCTGTTGATGCTGGACGAACCGTTGGGCTCGCTCGACCGCACCCTGCGGGAACGCCTCACCGTCGAGCTGCGCGATCTCTTCGTGCGATTGGGCATCACGGCGATCACCGTGACGCACGACCAGGCCGAGGCGTTCACCCTCGCCGATCGGGTCGTCGTCGTGCGCGATGGACGAGTCGCTCAGGTCGGCAGGCCGGTCGACGTCTGGCGCGGTCCGGTCGACGCGTTCGTGGCGCGGTTCCTGGGGTTCGGGAACGTGTTCGACGTCGACGTGTGCGACAGAGCCGTCCAGTCGCCGTGGGGCTCGCTCGAGTCGAGCCGGGCCGACGGCCCCGCGGCACTGGTCATCCGCCCGGACGGACTGCGTTTCGAAGCCGGTGGCGTCGCCGGGATCGCGCACGGCGCCACGTTCCGCGGCGACCATTTCCTGGTTCCCGTGCAGCTCGAGAACGGCTGGACGATCGAGGTCACGGACCGGTCCGGCGCCGTCCCGCCCCCGGACAGCTCGGTACAGGTCGCCCTCGACCACGGCGCCGTGGTGGTCGCCGGAAGGTAGGCCTTGACCGAAGGGCCCCGCGATCCGATGGAGAATGATGGACATGGGTCGGGTCCGATGGGTCGTCGCGCTTGTCGTCACGCTTGTCGGCGTGTGGACCGCGACGGCCATGTCGCCGGCCATGGCGCAGACGCCACCGACCGACTCGACGACCACGACGACGACGACGACGACGGCCGGCGAGACCACCAGCACCACCACGCCCGATCCCTCTGTCGGCGGAGATGCGCCGCCCGAGAGCGTGCCGGACGTTCCCATCACCGTTCCGCCCCGGGAGTCGACGGACGGGATCGCACCGCTGCCCGGGCGCGTCGTGCGGGTCGACCTTCGGGGCGCGCGGGCGTCGGCCCTCGCCAGGCAGGCGGCCTACGCGGAGGCGGTGACCCGGCGGACGCAGCTCCAGGTCGACCTCGGCGGTCTCCAGGAGCGGGTCGGCAAGCTCGCCGCTTCGGCACGGCAGGCCGTGATCGACCTCGCGGCCGCGAAGCGCGATCTCACCGCGCGCGCTGTGGACGCGTATGTGCGCGGCAACGGCTTCGACACCACGCCCCTCCTCGTCGACATCGCCTCCGAGTCCGACTCACAACGAGCGGCGCTGCTCGGCATCATCGTCGATCGCGACCGCGACGCGGTCAGCCGGGTGCGCGAGCTCCAGAGCAAGGTCTCGGCCGACCAGCTACAAACGGCCAAGCAGCTGACCGAGACGCAGTCGCAGCTCGACCAGGCGAAGGTCGACGAGGCGCAAGCCGAGGTGAACCTCTTCGACGCGAAGCTCGACCTTGCGGTGTCGAGTGTCGGCGGCACACTCGTGATCCACGGGTTCGTCTTCCCCGTGGCCGACCCGCACACGTTCACCGAGGACTTCGGCGACCCGCGCCTCCCTGGCACCGAGTTCGCGCACTTCCACGAAGGCTGCGACGTCGTCGCCGCCGAGGGCACCGAGCTCTACGCCGCCGAGCGCGGCGTGATCACACAGATGAGCGCTTCGTTGCTCGGCGGAACCCAGCTCTGGCTGAAAGGGGAGAGCGGCACGTCGTATTACTACGCACACCTCTCCCGGTACGCGGCGAACCTCCGCACCGGTCAACTCGTGGAAGCCGGTGGGCTGGTCGGTTATGTCGGCCACACGGGCGACGCGTACGGCCCGCACCTGCACTTCGAAGTGCACCCCGGAGGTGGGTCGGCGATCGATCCGTACCCCTTGCTGCTCGTCGCGGATCAGCAGCCCTGATGGACGTCATCGCCGTCCTCGACGCCCCGTGCTCTCGCGAGGAGCTCTTCGAGTGGGTCGCGGACCTCAGCCGTTATCCGCAATGGCTCGACATCGTGCCGCGGGCGGTTGCCGCCGACGATGGAGGTGACGGGCCGGCGTGGACGATCGACCTTCGTGGCCGGCTCGGGCCCTTCGCCCGGTCCAAGCGCTTGCGTATGGTCCGGACGCGCCACGACGAGCCGAAGGCGGTCGTGTTCGAGCGCCACGAGCGCGATGGCCGCTCGCATTCGCTGTGGCTGCTGGAGGCCACCGTCAGCGACGGTGATGCGGGCGGTAGCCGGTTGACGATGCACCTGCACTACGGGGGTGGGTTGTGGGGCCCACTGGTCGAGCGCCTCCTCACCGACGAGATCGAACGCTCCCGCCCGCGCCTGCTCGCCCTGCTGGAGCACTAGCCCGCGAACGCGAAGAAGCGGCCGTTGCGGCGTTCGAGCGTGACGTCGAGCCCGAAGCACTCGGAGAGCGCCGAGGACGTCAGCACGTCGTCGATGGCGCCCGCGGCGGTGACGCGACCGTCGCGAAGGAGCAGCACGTGGCCGTAGCCGGGCGGGATCTCGTCGACGTGGTGCGTGACAAGAACCGTCGCGGGCGTCGCGGGGTCGGCGGCCAGCGTGCTCAGGCGCCGCACGAGGTCCTCGCGCCCACCGAGGTCGAGGCCGGCGGTCGGCTCGTCCAGCAGCAACAGCCCTGGGTCGGTCATCAGCGTGCGCGCGAGCTGAACCCGTTGCCGTTCACCCGACGACAGCGTGGCGAACGGGTGATCAGCGAGCTCCGCGCAGCCGAAGCGCGACAGGAGCTCGACGGCGCGGGCGCGATCCGCGTCCTCGTAGTGGTGCCACCATGGCTCCAACGCGGCGTACTTCGCCGTCATCACGATCTCCGTGGCGGTCAGCCCGGGACGCAGCAGATCGGCGAACGATGCCGACACGACGCCGATGCGGCGGCGATGGCGCCTCACGTCGACGCGGCCGAGCCGTTGCCCGAGCACGTCCACCTCCCCGCTCGACGGATGCAGGTAGAGCGACGCGATGCGGATGAGGGACGTCTTGCCGGAACCGTTCGCGCCGAGCAGGATCCAACGCTCGCCTTCGGAGACGGCCCAGTTGATGTCGTCGAGGATCGTGGTCTCGCCCCGCACCAGCCCGACGTTCGTGAGCGCGAGCGCGGTCATCGCCGTTTGGCGTCCATCTCAGCTTCCGCGACGACCATGGCCAGATCGTCACCATAGGTGCGGAAGCACAACGCGATGAGCAGCGCACCGACGATGTACACGGGCGTGATGCAGAGCAGTGCGATGCGAAGGTTGTCGTCGAACAACGTCGACAGCCCACCGACGATCGGGCTGCCGAGCAGCGACACCGCCATGACGACGTTCGAGATGCCCGAAGCTCGCTCGCGCAAGGCGACGGGAGTGACGTCGAGCAGCAACGCGTAGGACGGTCCCGCCGGGATCGCGGTGAACGCGGTGCCGAGGAACAGCAGCGGTGCCGCGATCGCCAGCCGGGTGGTGAGCAGTGCGCCGGCGAGCACGACACCGCCCGCGAGATAGGCCCACACGGTGACGTGGACCCGCGCTCGCAGGACGCCTCGAGCCAGCAACCGGTCGGCGAGGAACCCGCCGGCGAGGAGGCCGACGAACGCGCCCGCGCCGATGACCGGCGTCAGTCCGGCGACCTCCGTGCCGCTCAGGCCGAAGGTGCGCTTGAAGTACGACGGCCCCCAGACCTGCAAGCCGGTGAGGAAGATCTGCGTCACACCGATGCCGATGGCGGCTCGACGCCAGGTCCGCAGCGCGAACACCTCTTTCCAGGCATCGAGGCCCCGGCGCTCAGCGGTTCGCACCTCGGCCGCCGCCGCATCCTCGTGCTCTTCGAGCGCGTCGCCCTCCAGCGCGGCGAGCGTGTCGCGGAACGCGACGTCCTGGTTGCCGCGCTGCGGCTCGCGCTGCGCCCGGATCAGCAGCGCGCCGAGCAGTCCGATCGGGATCCACATCCAAAACGCGGCTTGCCATCCGTACCGGTCGACGAGCACGCCCGACCCGACGATGCCCACGATCGCGCCGGCGCCCGCGCCCGCTTGAAAGATGCTGACCTTCGCGGCGCGCTGCTCAGCAGGCCACCAGTCAGCCAACAGGGGGAGTGCGGCCGGGTCCGTGGCCTCCGTCGGCGCGGTCAGCGCTCGCATCAGGACGAACAGCGGGAAGACGCCGACGAACCCGGTGAAGAACATCATCACCGACCACGTCACGAACATCCCGCTGAGCACGCGCGTGCGCGCCCGGTCCCGGCACAGCCGAGCGACCAACAGCGCTCCGAGCGCGCCCGCCGGGCCGGTGGCGACACGCATCAGACCGATCTGGAAGTCGCTCACGTCGAACGCGGACTTCAGGCTTTCGATGGCTTGCGACTGGCTCTGATCGATGCCTTGTTGCAGTGCGTTCGCGAAGCACAACGCGACCATCGTCAGCGCTCCCGCGCCGACGGCCACCCGCTGCTTGGTCACCATCGCACGCCCATCGGCAATAGCCTGCACCAATCACCACCGCGCTCGGCCTGCTCGCCGTCCTGCTCCTGATCTTCGCGACGGGATTCTTCGTGGCGGCCGAATTCTCCTTTGTGGCCGTCGATCGCAACCGCGTCGAGCGCTTGTCGAGGGAGGGCAGGCCATCGGCGCGCGCCGTGGAACGCATCCTCCACCGGCTGTCGTTCTACCTGTCCGGCACGCAGCTCGGGGTCACCGTGTGCTCGCTCGTCCTCGGGTTCATCGCCCAACCGACGGTGGCCACCGTGCTCGAGCCCGCGCTCGGGGAAGGCCCATCCATCATCGTCGGCCTCGCGCTCGTGACGGTGGTCTCGATGGTGGTGAGCGAGCTGATCCCGAAGAACGTGTCGATCGCGCGCGCCGAGCGGATCTCGATGCTCCTTGCCCGTCCGATCGTGTTCTACGCCGCGCTGTTCGGCCCCGTCATCCGAGTGCTCAACCGCTCGGCCAACGCCACGGTTCGCCGGCTGGGCATCGAGCCGCAGCAAGAGCTCGGCTCGGTTCGCACGCTCGAAGAGCTCGAGCTCCTCATCCGATCGTCGGGAGAGGAGGGGACGCTCGACGCCGAGGCGTTCACCCTGCTGACGCGCACGTTGCGTTTCAACGACAAGACCGCGGCCGACGCGCTCGTTCCGCGAGTCGACGTCAAGTACGTGCATCCCGACGACACGATCCCGACACTGATCTCACGCTCGCTCGAGACGGGATTCAGCCGCTTTCCGGTGTGCGGCACCGACCTCGACGATGTCGTCGGCGTAGTGCACGTGAAGGACGTCTACCGGTTGCCGGTGGATCGGCGGGCCGAGGCCACGGTGGCCGACGTGATGACAGACCCCTTCGTCGTGCCGGAGACACGTGACCTCGCGTCGTTGCTGGTCGATCTGCGCACAGGTAGCCACTTGGCGATCGTCGTCGACGAGTACGGCGGCACGGCCGGGATCATCACTCTCGAGGACGTGCTCGAGGAGATCGTCGGCGAGATCGACGACGAGTACGACCGGGCTGCGCCGCCGCTCACGACGGTGTTGCCAGAAGGCACGTACGAGCTGCCCGGCACCCTGCACCCGGACGAGGTTCGTGAGGCGTGCGGTCTCGAGATTCCCGAAGGCGAGTACGAGACGCTCGCCGGTTTCGTCCTCGACCGGTTGGGACGCATCCCGACGGAAGGTGACGCCTTCGTCTACGAGGGCTGGCGCATCGAGGTCGCAGAGATGGACAGGCGCCGCATCGCGCGCGTGCGGCTCACGGCGCCGCGACGGGCCCATGCCGACGCGGAGGCAAATCGGTGACGGTGTGGCTCGTCCTGGCCGCAGTCGTCCTCCTGGTCGCCAACGGAGTGTTCGTGGCCAAGGAGTTCGCGCTGATCGCCAGCCGGCGCACGAAGCTCCAAGGCCTCGCGGAGGAAGGCTCGCTGAGCGCCCGGTTGGCCCTGGAGGCGGCGAGCCAGTTGCCGCTCCAGCTGGCGTCGTCGCAACTGGGCGTGACGATGGCGTCGTTGGGGCTCGGAGCGGTGGCGGAGCCAATGGTCTCGCACGGCCTGGAGAACGCGTTCAGCGCGGCCGGCATCCCGAACGGTGTGACCGACACGCTCGCCGTCCTGATCGGGTTGGCCATCGTGGTCTTCTTCCACATGGTCTTCGGCGAGATGGTGCCGAAGTACGTCGCGCTGGCCGACCCGGAGCGGACGCTGATGGCACTGGCCATCCCGAACCGCATCTACGTCGCGCTGTTCCGACCATTGATCCGAGCGCTCGGCTGGCTCGGGCGAACGGGCACACGGTTGTTCGGCGTGGAGCCGCGGACCGATTTGGCCACACTGCACACGGCGGAAGAGATTGCGTCGATGCTCGCGGCGTCGCGCGAAGAGGGGTTGATTGAGGAGATGGCCCACGACCTCCTGTCGGGCGCGCTCGACTTCGGCGAGCGGCCCCTCAGCGACGTGATGGTGCCGCGCGCCCAGATCACGTGGGTCTCGCGGGACGCGACGGTCGCCGAGGCCGAACAGGCCATCGTGACGAGTGGTCACTCCCGGCTGCTCGTGGCGGGCACCGACCTCGACGACATCGTGGGCTTCGTCCATGCCAAAGACCTGCTCACGGTCCCGGCGCACGCGCGGAACCGGCCGCTGCCGCTGGCGCGCATCCGGCGCGTGTTGATCCTGCCCGCGCACCGTCCGCTCGACGAGGTACTCGTCGCGATGCGTCGGTCGCGTACACACGTGGCGGTCGTCGTCGAGGAGGAGCGCCATGTGATCGGCTTGGCCACGCTCGAGGACGTGCTCGAGGATCTCGTCGGCGACATCCGCGACGAGTCCGACCAAGGTCCCCGTCGCATCACCTCGCGCCGTCGGGTCATCCGGTGAAGGAGCTGCTGGCGGACGTGCTCGGTGGTGAGATCACCAACCTGCGCCGCCTGTCGGGCGGCGCGTCGCGGGAGACGTGGGCGTTCGAACTGGACGGCGACGCGCTGATCGTGCAGCAGGAACGCAACGGCGCGCTGCGCACCGGCGGTGGCATGCGCAGTGAGGCCCGGCTGCTCCAGGCGGCGGCGGCCGTCGGCGTGCCCGTGCCGCGAGTGCGCTACGACGGCACCGACAGCGAGCGTCCGTTCATCGTCAGCGAGGTGGTCGAGGGCGAGACGATCGCCCGCAAGATCCTGCGCGACGACCAGTGGGCCCCGGTGCTCCCGAGGCTGGCGGCGCAGTGCGGCGCGGCATTGGCGGCGGTGCACCGCATCCCGGTCGACGCCGCTCCGGAGCTCGAGTACCAGGACCCGATCACGCAGTGGCGCGAGGCGCTCGACCTGTTGGGCGAGCCGCATCCCGCGTTCGAGCTCGGCTTCCGCTGGCTCGAGCAGCACCGTCCGCCCACCGTGCGGGTCGGCGTCGTGCACGGCGACTTCCGTCTCGGCAACCTCATCATCGGGCCCGACGGTTTGCGAGCGGTGCTCGACTGGGAGATCGCCCATCTCGGCGATCAGCGGGAAGACCTCGGCTGGCTGTGCGTGAAGGCGTGGCGCTTCGGCGCCCGTGCTCCGGTCGGAGGCTTCGGCGAGTACCGCGACCTGCTCGACGCCTACTCGCAGGCCGCCGGAGTCGAGGTGGACCCGGAGGCGGTGCACTGGTGGGAGGTGATGGGCACGTTGAAGTGGGGGGTGATGTGCATCATGCAGGCGGCGACGCACCTCAACGGCTTCAGCCGCTCGGTCGAGCTCGCGGCCATCGGGCGGCGCGTGTGCGAGAACGAGCACGACTTGCTGGCGCTGCTTCCGTGACGGAGCCACACGATCGCCCGACCGCCATCGAGCTCGTCGAAGCCGTGCGCGAGTTCCTCGAGCGCGATGTGATGACGGCGACCGAGGGTCGGGTGCAGTTCCACACCCGCGTCGCGGTGAACGTGATGGGGATGGTGCAGCGCGAGTTGGAGCTCGGACCGTCGCAGGCCGCGGCCCACGAGGCCCGGCTCGATGCGCTGGGGTTCGCCGACGAGGCCTCGCTGGCGGCGGCGATCCGCGGGGGAGAGGTGGACGGTCGCTACGACGAGATCAAGGCTGCCGTCGCGGCGACGGTGCGCGACAAGCTGCTCGTCGCCAACCCGAAGTACCTCGACTAAGCACCGACGGCGTGGAAGCCGCCGTCGACGTGGATCATCTCGCCGGTGGTCTTGGGGAACCAGTCCGACAGCAGCGCGACACAGGCGCGGCCGACCGCTTCGTAGTCGGCCCGGACGTCCCAGCCGAGCGGAGCGCGCTCGCTCCACACGTCTTCGAACTGCGCGAACGCGGGGATCGACTTCGCCGCGACGGTGCGGATCGGGCCCGCGGCGATGAGGTTGACGCGGATGCCCTGCGGTCCGAGCGTCTTCGCGAGATACCGCGACGTTGCCTCGAGACCGGCCTTCGCCACGCCCATCCAGTCGTAGGCCGGCCAGGCTTGCGCGCTGTTGTCGAAGTCGAGCCCGACGATCGACCCGCCGTTCGGCATGAGCGGGGCGACGATCTCGGCCAGCACCTTCAGCGAGTAGGTCGAGACCTGTAGCGCGACGGCCACGTCCTCCCACGGAGCCTCGAGAAAGCCGCCACCGAGGCAGGATGCTGGCGCGAACCCGATCGCGTGCAGGGCGCCATCGACGCCGCCCCACTTGTCGGCGAGCTTCGAGCGGGTCTCCTCGACATGGTCGGCGTTCGTGACGTCGAGCTCCCACACCTCGGGCTCGGTCGGCAGGCGACGGGCGACTCGCTGGGTGAGACCCATTCCGCGACCCGCGCCGGTCAGCACGATGTCTGCACCCTGTTCCTGCGCGATGCGGGCGGCGGCGAAGGCGAGCGAGTCGTCCGTGAGCACACCCGTCACGAGAATTCGTTTGCCGTCGAGCAGACCCATGCGACCTCCGATCGGGCGCGAACCGGCGACGTTACTTGGCCGTCGTCCAGTGGCATCGAGCCGACCCCGCGCCGGTAAGGTCTGCGGTCGTGCGCATCGGCATACTTGGGGGGACGGGGCCCGCGGGCAGCGCTCTCGCCGCTCGGTTGGCTTCGGTCGGCTTCGACGTCATCATCGGCTCACGCTCTGCGGAACGCGCCGCGACGACGACCGACGGGTTGCTCGCGCAGTGGCCTGGCCGAAAGTTGCAGATCGAGCCGGGCGACAACCTCGCCGCCTCCGCCGCCGACCTCGTCGTGCTCGCAACCCCGTGGGACGGCGCGTCGGAAACGGTGAAGTCCGTCGAGCACATGCTGCACGGCAAGGTCGTGGTGTCGATGGCAAACGCGCTGACTCGCATCGGCCGCGAGTTTCAACCGCTCGTGCCCCCGCGCGGCTCGGTGGCCGCGAGCGTGCAGGCTGCGGTGCCCGAGTGTCAGGTGGCGGCGGCCTTTCACCACGTGCCGGCGAAGGAGCTCGGCGACCTCGACCATCCGATCGAGAGCGACGTGCTCATCTGCTCGGACCATCGCCGTGCCACCGACGCGACCACCGAGCTCGTCCGCAAGATCCCGAACATGCGCCCGCTCGATGCCGGCGAGCTGTCCATGGCGACGCCGATCGAGTCGTTCACCGCCGTGTTGCTGCAGCTCAACCTGCACTACAAGACGCGGGTCGCAGTGAAGTTCACGGGGATCCCCGAGGGCCGGTGAGGCCCTGGTGATGCGATCGTGATGCAGCTCTTCGACACCGCCCGGCAGGAGACCGTTCCGTTCGAGCCGGGCCCCGTCGTCACGATGTACACCTGCGGCATCACGCCGTACGACGCGACGCATCTCGGCCACGCGGCCGTGTACGTGACGTACGACGTGCTGCAACTGCGCCTTCGCGACAAGGGCCACGACACGAAATGCGTGCGCAACATCACCGACGTCGACGACTCGATCCTGGCCAAGGCCCGCACGCTCGGCGTGCACTATCTCGACTTGGCCGCCGCCGAGACGGCCCGCTTCGACAACGACATGGCCGCGCTGAATCTCCTCGCCTGTTGGAGTGAGCCGCGCGCGACGTCGGCCATCCCCGACATCCGCGGCTTCATCGGCATGGTCCTCGACCGGGGCCACGCGTACCAAGCGGGCGGCGCCGTGTACTTCGACGTGAGCACGTTCCCCGACTTCGGATCGGTGTCGCACTACACGCAGGACGAGATGTTGGCCTACGCGGCCGAGCGCGGCGGCAACGTCGACGACCCGTTCAAGCGCAACCCGCTCGACTTCGTCCTGTGGCAGCCATCGCTCGAAGACGAACCGTCGTGGGAGTCCTTGTGGGGCGACGGCCGCCCGGGCTGGCACATCGAGTGCTCGGCACTCGCCCTGCGCGAGCTCGGCACGACCATCGACCTGCACGGCGGGGGAGCGGATCTGATCTTCCCGCACCACGAGTGCGAGCGGGCGCAGTCCGAGGCCGCGACCGGAGAGCCGTTCGTGCGGCACTGGATGCATCAGGCGATGGTGCGGATGGACGGCGAGAAGATGTCGAAGTCGCTCGGCAACCTCGTGTTCGTATCGGACCTCCTCAAGCAGTGGGACGGCGCCGCGGTCCGCACGATGCTCGTCGAAAACCACTACCGCACGAGTTGGGAGTGGGACGAGAGCCGCATGCCGCGCGCCGCCGAGCGGCTCGAGCGCTGGCGGGCGGCAGGTGAGGGCGACGGCGCGCTCGAGGCGGTGCGAGCGGCGCTCGACGACGACCTCGACACACCGACCGCGGTCGACGCGATCGACCGCGCCGCGGCCGCCGGCGAGGGCGTGTCGACGGCCGCCGCGCTGCTCGGCGTGGAGCTCTGACGCACCAGTCGGTGCGGAGTGCAACAATCGGACACATGGCAGCTGCCGAGCCAACTGGGGAGCAGCGGGAGTACGGGCAGCTCTACACGATCGCCAAACGGGTGCTCACGCCGCTGTTCCGGTTCGGCTGGCGAGTCCAGGTCGACGGCATCGAGAACGTCCCCGGTGACGGCCCGGCGATCCTGTGTCCCAACCACACCTCGGTGATCGACTCGTTCATGATGCCGCTCGTGCTCCCGCGGCGGATCACGTTCGTCGGCAAGGCCGAGTACATGGACGACTGGAAGACGAAGTTCATCTTCCCGGCGATGGGGATGATCCCGATCGACCGCTCGGGGGGCAACGCGGCCGAGCGCGCGCTCAACGCCGCGGCGCGGGTGCTCGACCGCGGCGAGCTCTTCGGGATCTACCCAGAGGGCACCCGGTCGCGCGACGGCGTCCTCCACAAGGGACACACCGGCCCGGCTCGGCTCTCGCTGCGAACCGGCGCGCCGATCATCCCGGTGGGGATGCGCGGCACCCGCGACATCCAACCGCCCGAGGCCAAGTTCCCGAAGCCGTTCAAGGTGTGCAGCATCCGCTTCGGCAGGCCCGTCAGCCCGGAGCGCTACCGGGACCGCGACGATCATCTCGCCCTACGCCAGATGATCGACGAGGTGATGTTCTCGATCCGCGAGCTGTCCGGCCAGGAATACGTCGACACCTACGCGACGAAGAAGGCCGAGGGACTGCCTACGGAGGTCGCGCGCGTCGAAGCGACGAACGGGCACGCCGACGCCCCGCGGCCCGCCGTCGCGGCTTCGCGTTAGTCCGTACGCTCACGGCGTGCGTCACGCGATCTACCTTCCACCGTTCGGCGCCTTCGGCGACGTGCACGCGCTCGTCGATCTCGCGGTCAGGGCCGAAGAAGCCGGCTGGGACGGGTTCTTCCTGTGGGACCACATCCAGTACGAGACACCACTCCCGCTCGCCGATGCCTGGATCGCGCTGACCGCCATTGCCGCGGCGACGTCCACGATGCGGTTGGGCCCGCTCGTCACGCCGCTCCCGCGTCGCCGGCCGTGGAAGGTCGCGCGCGAGGCGGTGACGCTCGATCACCTGAGCCGCGGCCGCCTCGTGCTCGGCGTGGGCCTGGGGATCGACTTCTGGAGCGAGTTCTCGTCGTTCCGGGGCGAAGCGCAAGACGACGCCGAGCGCGCCCGCTTGCTCGACGATGGAATCGAGATCATCACGCGGCTGTGGACGGGCGAGCCCACCACGTACGAAGGCAACCGGCTGTCCGTCGACGGCGCGCAGTTCCTTCCGCGCCCGCTCCAGCAACCGCGCATCCCGATCTGGTGCGCGGCGCTCTGGCCCGCGAGCCGCCCGGGGCCGATCAAAAGGGCGGCGCGTTGTGACGGGGTGATGCCGTTCAGCGGCGCGCAGATGACGCCGGCCGACGCCGAGGACGTCCGCGACTCGATGGCACGAGCGCGCCGGAGCGACGAGCCGTTCGACATCTGTGTCTGGGGTCACGGCGACCGGGTCGCGGAGTACGAAGCCGCCGGTGTGACGTGGCTCGTCTACAGCGCCGGCCCCGACGACACGCTCGCGGAGACGGTGCGCGCGATCGCCGCGGGCCCTCCCTCCGCTTAACCGGCGGGGCGCGCGAACCGGTCCGCCTACCCTGAACCCCCTATGGCAGCGTCCGACCAGATCACGATCCGGCTCCCCGATGGCTCGACCAAAGCGGTCGCCACCGGCACGACGGCCGGTGATCTGGCCGCCGAGATCGGCTCCGGGCTCCGCAAGGCAGCGGTGATCGCCGTGGTGAACGGGGTCGAGCGCGATCTGGTCTGGCCGCTCGACGACCACGACGAGGTCGCCATCGTCACGACCAAGGACGACCGCGGGCTCTACACCATCCGTCACTCGACGGCGCACGTGCTGGCGCAAGCGGTGCTCGATCTGTACCCGGGTGCGACGTTCGGTATCGGTCCGCCCGTGGAGGACGGCTTCTACTACGACTTCGAGCTTCCCGCCGACGCCCAAGGTCACAGCGAGCACTTCAAGGAAGACGACCTGCCGCGCATCGAGGCCCGCATGCGCGAGATCATCAAGGAGCAACAGCCGTTCATCCGCGACGAGATCGATGCCGACGCGGCACGCGCGCTCTTCAAGGATCACAAGTACAAGCTCGAGATCATCGAGGACGCGTCGACCGACCCGATGTCCGCCACCGAGGCCGGTCTCGTGCGTACCTACGAGAACCCGCCGCGGTTCATCGACCTCTGCCGCGGGCCGCATGTCGAGCACACCGGCCGTCATCTGGGGCACTTCAAGCTCATGCGCGTCGCCGGCGCGTACTGGCGGGGTGACGAGAAGAAGCCGCAACTGCAACGCATCTACGGCACGGCCTGGGCGACGAAGCAGGCGCTCGAGGATCATCTGCATCGTCTCGAAGAGGCGGCAAAACGCGATCATCGAAAGCTGGCCAACGAGCTCGACCTGCTCAGCTTCCCGGAGTTGCTCGGCGGCGGCCTCGCCGTGTGGCACCCGAAAGGGGCGATCGTCCGCAAGGTGATGGAGGACTACAGCCGCCAACGCCACCTCGACGGCGGCTACGAGTTCGCCTACACGCCCCACATCTCGAACGCGCGATTGTTCGAGACCAGCGGCCACCTCGACTTCTACGCCGACGGCATGTACCCGCCGATGGAGATGGACAACGGCTCGTACTACCCGAAGCCGATGAACTGTCCCGGTCACATCCTCATCTACGAAAGCCGGCAGCGGTCGTACCGCGATCTGCCGATCCGCTTTTACGAGCTCGGCACCGTGTACCGGTACGAGCGCGCCGGCACGCTGCACGGCCTCATGCGCATCCGCGGCTTCACGCAAGACGACAGCCACATCTTCTGCACACCCGAGCAGGCTCACGGCGAGATCGTCAGCCTGCTGCGCTTCGTGCTGTCGGTCCTACGCGCCTTCGGCTTCGAGGACTTCGAGGCCAATCTCTCGACGAAGCCCGCAGAGAAGTTCGTCGGCACGGACGAAGGATGGGACACCGCCACGGAGGCACTGCGCGACGCGCTCGTTGCCGAAGATCTCGACTATGAGATCGACGAAGGCGGAGGCTCGTTCTACGGACCGAAGATCGACGTCCACGTCCGCGACGCGATCGGTCGCAAGTGGCAGCTGTCCACGATCCAGTACGACTTCAACATGCCGGAACGCTTCGACCTCGAGTACGTCGGTGCCGACAACGAACGCCACCGGCCGGTGATGATCCATCGTGCGCTCATGGGATCGATCGAGCGGTTCTTCGGCGTGCTGCTCGAGCACTACGCCGGAGCATTCCCCGCCTGGCTCGCACCGGTGCAGGCGCGCGTGCTGCCGGTGAGCGAAGACCACGAGCCCTATGCCGTGCGCATCGTCGACCGGCTGAAGGCCGACGGCTTCCGGGTCGACATGGTCGAGGCGTCGGAGGGGCTCGGCAACCGCATCCGCAAGGCGAAGATGGAGAAGCTGCCGTACGTGTTGGTCGTGGGCAATGACGACATCGAGCACGGCACGGTCGGCGTGAACGCCCGCGGGAGCGACCGACCGGAGCGCGATGTGCCGGTCGACGACTTCGCCGAGCGTCTCGCGGCGGACGTCGCCTCCCGCACATGAGCACCGGCATGGACCGGCTGTGGGCGGGCTGGCGCAGCGAGTACATCGACGACGTCACCGCGAAGGGCGGGGCGCGCACCTCCGTGTTCAAGCGGATCATCGACAGCGGCCTGCCCGACGAGGAGACGCAGATCGTTTGGCGCGGGCCACTCACGTTCGCCATCCTCAACCGTTTCCCGTACATCAGTGGGCACGTGCTCGTGATGCCCTACCGCGAGGTGAGCCAGCTCGAGGATCTCACGCCCGAGGAACACGCCGAGTTGTGGGCGACTGTCACCGACGCCGTGCGGGCGATCAAGTCGGCGTACCACGCCGACGGCATGAACATCGGGGTCAACCTCGGAACGGCCGGCGGCGCCGGGGTGCCCGATCATCTTCACGTGCACGTCCTGCCCCGCTGGGACGCGGACTCGAACTTCATGACATCGGTCGCGGAGGCCCGCGTGCTGCCCGAAGCCCTCCCGGTCACCTGGCGGAAATTGCGCGATGCCTGGCCGCGCCCGTGAGAATCGACGCCGTGGACGACCAAGAGCACTCCGACGAGCTGCCCGAGGAGCTCGACGCGTCGAACTTCGTCGGGCCTTACATGTTCCCGGACAACAACCGTCGGCGCGTGCCGGCAGTGATGTACATCGTCATCGGCGCCGCCGCGATCGCCGCCTGGGCGCTCACTCGCAATGGCCAGCCCGTGCTCGTGAACGGCGGGCTGCTCGCCGGCGGCATCGGCCTCGTGCTCTTCGGTTTGTACTCCTATCAGGCAGGCTTCGACCTCGAGGTCGACGAGCGCGACGCTCTGGTCGCCGCGACGCGCACTGTCGGGTTCGCCGTCGGGCATGCCTCAGCGCAGCTCGGTTGGCGCGGGCTGCGCAGCCGGCCGACGTGGCGCATCCTCGTGTACTCCAACGAGGAGCCTCCGACGAAGCGCGGTCTGGTACTGGTGGACGGCGTACGCGGCGATGTCCTCCAGCACTTCGTCGAGGACAACCCAGAGGACTGGGCCGAGCTCACCGCATGAACGCCGCTACCGGGAGCTGACGGCGCGTTCTGCGGCGCGGAGGTGCTCCGAGCCGGTGCGGACCGCTTCGCGGACGATGTCGAGCGCCGTGATGCGCTTGCCCGATCCCGCGACGGTGCCGGTTCGGTCCCACGCCGTCGACGCCACGTTCGCGATCGCGTCGGCCAACGCGTTGCACTCCATCGTGAGGAACGCCAGTACGTCGTCGACGGACGAGCTCCCGTCGTGGGCCCATTCCCGGGCGGAGTCGTCGGCCACGGCGGGGTGCACGGCCGGCTGGTCCTGCACGAGCACGAGCCGCAACGCCTCGCCGAGCAGGGCGAGTGAACGGGCGACATGGTCGGCGTGCTCGACGGCCTCCTGCGGCAGATCCTGCGGTTCGACCGACGTGAGCACCTCGCGGAAGCGGCGCGGGTAGGAACGCAGCGCGGCGACGGCGTCTTCCGGCGCGAGGCGTGAGAGATCGAGACCCGACACGACGGTCATCTACCCCGCGCGGCGCGCTGTACCCGTCCGATGTCGAGCAAATGATGCTCACCCTCGTGCACGGTGTGCTGGACGACCCACATCAGCGAGCGTTCCATCCGTTCGGGATAGTTGTAGACCATCGTCCGTTCGAAGTCCGGCGGCGCAAGGCCTTCGATGTCGCCGGCCATCGCCTCGCCGGCCGCGGCGAGCTCGTCGGCCACCTTCGCGGGGTCTTGCTCGTTGTAACGCGACTCGACGACGAGCTCGTCCCGGCGCATCGGCTCCGGGCTGAAGCCGTCCTCGACGAGTGCACGCTGCAATCGCTCCCGTTGGACGCGCAGCACATCGCGCACGTGGCACGCGTACTCGAGCGCCGACCACGTGTCTTCGATCGGATGCATCCTCACGAGAGCATCGAGATCCTCCGTCTTCAGTCCACGGATCATCGGGATGCGATACCGCTTCCCGAACGCGCGCAACGCGCCCGGCGCGTCCCTCATCGCGACCGAGTCATACGAGAACCCGCACTCGGCGCAGTCCGTCAGTCTTGTTCCTTGGTCTCGCGCTTGACCTTGTCGACGAGGTGCGACGGCAGCACGTCGTAGTGGTCGTGGGTCGCCTTGAAGCGACCTCGCCCACCGGTCAGCGAACGGAGGTCGATGGCGTACCGCATGATCTCCGACGTCGGCACCATCGCCGACACCGTCTGCTCGCCGTCGCCGGCCGTCTCGCTGCCCTGCACGCGTCCGCGGCGCGCGTTCAGGTCGCCCATCACGTCGCCCTGGTACTCGATGGGCACGGTGACCTCGAGCAGTGACACCGGCTCGAGCAGGACGGGGTCGGCCTTGGCCATGGCCTCGCGGATGGCGAGGCGCCCGGCGATCTTGAAGGCCATTTCCGAGGAGTCGACGGCGTGCTGCTTGCCGTCGACGAGCTCGACCTTGATGTCCACGATCGGGTGGCCGTAGATGCCGCCGTGGGACATCGTCTCCTCGATGCCCTTCTGGACGGCCGGGATGTACGGCCGGGCGATGGCGCCGCCGACGATCTTGTCGACGAACTCGAAGCCACCGCCCCGCGGCATCGGCTCGACGTTGATGACACAGACGCCGTACTGGCCGTGACCCCCGGACTGCTTCTTGTGCTTGCCCTCGACGTTGAGTGCGGTGCCGTTGATCGTCTCGCGGTAGGCAACGCGCACTTCGTCGGTGTCGACGTCGACACCGAATTTGCGCGCGAGCTTCTCGAGGGTGATCTGCAGATGCGTCTCGCCGGTACCGCGCAGGATCGTCTGGTGCGTCTCCTCGCTGCGGTCGACGACCAGACTGGGATCCTCTTCCTGTAGCCGGTGCAGCGCGTTCGCCAACTTGTCTTCGTCGGCCTGCGTGCGGGCGAGGATCGCCATGCCGAGCACAGGCGGCGGGCTGACGACGGGTGGGACGGTGACCGGCTTGCCCTTCGGCGCGAGCGTGTCGCCGGTTGCCGTCGCGGACAGCTTCGCGACGGCCGCGATGTCCCCGGCGGGAATCTCGGTCAGCGGCTCCTGCTCCTTGCCGCGCAGCGTGAACAGAGCGTGCAGCCGCTCGTCGGTACCGGAGCGGGGGTTGAACAGATGGTCGTCGGGGCGGATCGTTCCCGAGAGCACTTTGAAGAGCGAGATGTGCCCGACGTACGGATCGGCGATGGTCTTGAACACGATGGCGAGCGGATCGCCATTCGGGTCGGGGGCCACGTCGACGGTGGTGTCGCCCGCGTTGACGCTGATCGCCGGACGGTCGCCGGGCGCGGGACCGATCTCGCAGATGAAGTCGGCCAGACGGTCGATGGCGATGTCGTTGGTGGCCGAGCCGACGGTCACGGGGAAGACCGACGCCTCGGCAATCCCCTTGGCCAGCGTGCGCTCGAGCTCCTCGACAGAGATGTCGTCGCCGCCGAGATAGCGCTCGAGCAGATCGTCGTCCGCGACGACGATGCCCTCGACGAGGTTGTCGTGGACCTGATGCTCGAGCTCGGCGAGGTCGTCGGGAACGTCGCCGTGCGTGACCGCGCCGCCCTCGTAGAGGTACGCCGAGTCGGTCAGCAGGTCCGCGACTCCGTGGAACGCGGCCTCCTCGCCGATCGGCAGCTCGAGGGGAGCCACGCCGGCACCAAACCGCTCGCGGAGTTGATCGAGCGTGCGCTCGAAACTGGCGCGCTCACGATCGAGCTTGTTCACGAAGATGATGCGCGGCACGTTCAGCTCGCTGGCGATCTTCCACGCCGCGTATGTCTGGACTTCCACGCCCTCGACCGCGCTGACCACGAAGACGGCGAGGTCCGCCACTCGAAGCGCGGCGTGGACGTCGCCGATGAAGTCCGCGTAGCCCGGGCAGTCGATCAGGTTGATCTTGTGGTCGTTCCATTCGAACGGCGCGAGCGCGAGTGACAACGACAGGTTGCGTTTCTGCTCCTCGGGATCGAAGTCGCAGACGGTCGTGCCGTCCTCGACTCGACCCATCCGGGTGATCGCTCCGGCCTTGTGGAGCAGGGCCTCGGCCAGCGTGGTCTTCCCTGACCCGCCGTGGCCCACCAGTGCGACGTTGCGGATCTTCTCGGGCGGAAAGCGCTTCACGGAACCCCCGGGTCAGTCGTTGACGTGGCCGGTCACACTATCCCCAGGAGGTTGAGATCTCGCTGGGAGGGAAGGCCCGCTGGTAGCGTTTGCAAGAGTTCGCACGCCTCCCGTGCCTCTCGTTGGAGTCCATGCATGTTCGACAAGCGCCTCCGTCCGAGCGTGGAGCAGAAGCTCCGCCCGGTCGGCGCCAACCTTCGCAAGAGCGGCATCAAGGCCGATCATCTGACGCTGCTCGGCATGTTGATGGCCGTCGGCGCGGCGGTCGCGATCGCCAACGGCGCGCTCC
>JBEEFX010000268.1:0-7804 GCA_041166365.1 Acidimicrobiaceae bacterium | reverse complement strand
GGAAGAAGCCCTTGAAGAAGAGGTTGCCGTCGGCTCCGATCGGGTCCATCTGCAGTCCCCAGGGCTCGATGCCGTTGGCCGTCCAACCTGGCACGTCGTAGTTGCCCCAGAGCTGCTCGGGGATGAGCAGGCGGTAGAGATCCGGGTAGTTGGCGCGATCGGGGTCGTGGCCGATCTGCGTGAGCCAATCCTCGGCGGCCCACCAACCGGTGTGGCGAAAGATCAGCTCGTCGAGGATGCGGCCGTACACCTCGTGCCATGCCGGGGTGACATCGGCCATGAGCGCAACGGCGTAGGTGGAGTCGATCAGATCGAAGCGATGCCAACACAGCATCGGAGCATCGCTCGTGTTGTCCCAGTGCTCGTGAGGAGCGCCGGCGCGATCCCAGCTGTCCGGCGTCGTTGCTTTTCGGTACAGGTAGCGCAGCCAACCGACGGATCGCTCATCGAGCTGACCCGCCGCGTCAGTCATCTGGTTTCGTCTCGACGACGACCGTCGACTCCGAAGGATCATCCGGATCGAGATCGACCTTCACATCGTCGTCGTGGTCCTTGGCTCCGACCTCGATGACGATCTCTGGTTTCTCGACCTCGCCGTACATGCCCTTCTGCAAACCCATCATCGCGGCGCCGAGCACGACGCCGGACGGTGAGCTGAGGCGGGGAGCGAACACCCGGCGGTCGACATCGACATCGCCTTCGGTCGCGTGCAGCCACTCCATCCACTGCTCGTCCGACCAGGCGTCAGGATCGTCGGGCGGCTCCTCCATCGTGTGAAGGCTAGGGGCCCGGGGACCGATCGGCCCGGCAAGAACCCGCCTGCCCCGAAGCACCAAAGTGCGGTTCGGGACGGGCGCGACCGGGCACAAGGGCCGTGTGACGATCCTGACCGGAGCGATCATCGGCCTGCTGATCGGAGCGGTGCTCCGAATGCGCTCGGATCTGTTGTCGGAGGGCCTGGCGCTTCCGTTGCTGGTCGCCGGCGGTTTGCTGATCCTGAGCAGCCGGACCCCCCTCGAAACCGTGACGGCGCTGCTCGTGGCCGCGTACACCGTCACGCTCACCGAGACAAGGGTGCGCCGGTAGGCCGCGACACACCGGTCCGCCAAAGTCTGCTTCGATGCACCGCGTGAGTGAGTCCCGCCCGGTGCCCCGTCGCGCGTTCATCGCCGGGGCGGCGGCCACCGCCGCGGCGGCGGCTTGTTCGACGAGCACGCCCCGCTCGACACGCTCCGCCGCCCCCACGACGCCGGCCACCGAGGTCTCGTCTCCGAGCTCCACCAGCCCGGTCACCCCGCCGTTCGTGAGCGCGGGCGCACGCGATCGAACGCAGGTCGCGCTGACCTTCCACGTCAGTGGAGACCGGGCGCAGGCAGTCCGCATGCTCGACCTGCTCAAGGCGCACCAGACGCCGGTCACCGCGTTCATCGTGGGGACGTGGCTCGAAGCCAATGCGGATCTCGTCGCCCGGTTCGTCGACGACGGCCATGAGCTCGCGAACCACACCTACACCCATCCCACGTTCCCGTCACTCGACCGCGCCGCGATGACGACCGAGGTCGCGGGCTGCCGCGACGTCCTGGTGCGCCTCGCGGGTCGCGGCGGCGACTACTTCCGTCCGTCGGGCACGACGAACGGTGTCGACGATCCGGGGCCGACGGTCATCGATGTCGCGCGGGTCGCCGGCTACCCGACGGTGGTCGGGTACGACGTGGACCCGGCCGATTACCAGGATCCCGGCGCGACCGCCATCGTCCAGCGGACCCTCGACGTGCTGCAGCCAGGGTCGATCGTCAGCCTCCACTTCGGTCACGCCGGCACGATCGACGCGATGCCGGAGCTGCTGACGGCGCTCGACGCTCGAGGCCTGCGCCCGGTCGCGGTCAACACGTTGCTGGCCCCGTAGCCGTGACCGACACCTCCGCTCTGGCCCGCCGATGGCGACAGGTGACCGGCATCGCGGTCGTGGTGTTGGTGGTCGTCGTGGCGATCGCGCTGTGGCCCCGCGGCGGAACGAGCACGACGTCGCGCGCCGTCACGAACGCGAGCGACGCGAGCTCGACGACCGCGACCACGACGTCGACGACCGAGGCCGCCGTGCCGGTGGCCGTCGGCTATCCGGGAATGCCTCCGGTCGTCGACCCGACGAACATCTACAGCGAGATCGGGCCGGACCGTGTGTCGCCGCTCCACCGATCCGATCCACCGCGGGTGTACGTACCGAACGGCCGGTCCAACACCGTGAGCGTGATCGACCCGGCGACGCGGACGGTGATCTCGACGTTCGCCACGACCACCGAGCCGCAGCACATCGTCCCGTCGTACGACCTGTCGACGCTGTGGGTGCTCGACAACCAGGGCAACGACGTGATCCCCATCGACCCGGCCACCGGTCAGGCCGGCTCGCCGCTACCGGTGGACGACCCGTACAACCTCTATTTCACCCCTGACGGTGGCTCCGCGATCGTGGTGGCCGAGAGGAAGGGGCAACTCGACTTTCGCGATCCGCACACGATGAGGTTGACGTCGTCGCTGCCCGTGCCGGGCTGCGGAGGCATCAATCACGCCGACTACAACGCGAACGGCTCCTACATGCTGGTCACGTGCGAGTACGCCGCGAAGCTCGCGAAGATCGACGTCGCCAATCACGCGGTCCTCGGCTTCCTCGACCTCGCGGCGAACCCCGTCGAGGGTCAGCCCACCCCGATGCCGATGGCGATGCCGAACGGTGACACCGCATCCGCCATGCCACAGGACGTCCGCGCCGGCCCCGACGGCCATCACTTCTACGTCGCCGACATGATGGCGGGAGGGGTGTTCGTGGTGGACGGCGACGCCTTCACGGTGAGCAAGTTCGTGCCGACCGGTGTCGGCGCGCACGGGATCACGCCCAGCCGCGACGGCAGGGTGTTGTACGTCGCGAACCGCGGCAGCGACCAGATCAGAGGTGCGCCGCGTGGGCCGGGAAGCGTGTCGGTCCTCGACCCGGTCACCGACACCGTGACGGGGACGTGGGAGGTGCCCGGCGGCGGGAGCCCCGACATGGGCAACCTCAACGCAGAGGGCACCGAGCTGTGGCTGTCCGGCCGCTTCGACGCCGAGGTGTACGTGTTCGACACCGTCAAGGGCGAGCTCGCCGCGCAGATCCCGGTCGGGGACGGTCCCCACGGGCTCACCGTGTGGCCGCAGCCCGGCCGGTACTCCCTCGGCCACACGGGCAACATGCGCTGAGGGCAAATCCCACTCAGACGTCTACAAATCTGTAGACGTCTGAGTGGGATTTCGCATTCAGCGGACCATCTGTTTGAGCGCGGTGCGGTCCAGCTTCTCCATGCTCGTGATCGGCAGGGCGTCGACGATGCGGATCGCTTCGGGCAGCTTGTACGCGGCCAGCCGCTCCGACGCGAACGACCGCAGATCGTCGAGCGCCGGTGGTGCCGCCGGGTCGACAGGTACGACGACGGCAACACCGATCTCACCCATCACGTCGTCGGGTCTTGACGCGATCGCGACTGCAGCGACGGCAGGGTGCTCGACCAGCACGCTCTCGACTTCCAGCGGATGCACGTTGTAGCCACCGCGGATGTACATGTCGTTGGTGCGCCCCACGATGCGCAGTCGACCGTCGTCGTCGAGCTCACCCAGATCACTGGTGTGCAACCAACCCTCGCGGTCGATCGCCGCGGCGGTGCGTTCCGGATCCCGCCAGTACCCGGTCATCGCCGCGGGGGACCGCACCAGCAGCTCGCCGTCGTCGGCGATGCGTACCTCGACGCCGGGACGCGGCCGGCCCACGGTGTACAACGCCTCGTCGTCCGGAGCGTCGAACGCCGTCGCCGTGCAGACGCCACCCGATTCCGTGGACGAGTAGCGAATCGAATAGGCGGCGCCGAACCGCTCCCGGGCCTCACGTACCAGCTCCGGCGGTGACGGTCCACCGCCGACGACGATCGTCTCGACGCACGTGAGGTCGTACGAATCGAAGTCGGGCTCGCGCAAGAGCAGCGCGATCTGCGCGGCGACGCCTCCCACGCCGCGCATGCGGTGCTCGGCGATCAATCGCAAGGAGACGTCCGCCCGCCACCGTGGCTGCACGAGCACCGTGCAACCGAGGCGCAGATACCACTGCAGCTTGGTCATGAAGCCGATGTGGCAGAACTGCGTGCCGCCGAGCAACGGTCCGCCGCTGCCCCACACGTCGAGACCACCGGCATCGATCCGGGTGATCGCCTCGAGCTGTCGGTTCGTGAACACGGCACCTTTGGGCTCACCACTCGTACCCGAGGTGAACACGATCGTCACGATGCGGTCGGGATCCGGGCTCAGGGCGGGAACTGGTCCCGATGCGGAGCGGACCGAGTCGAGGACGACGTCGGGTTGCAGCCGCTCGACCACCCGGGCCCGCTCGTCGTCACGCATCCGGGGGTTGATGCCCGCGGTGATCGCTCCGAGCTTGGCCAGTGCGAGGTATGCCACGACGTAGTCGACGCCCGACGGCATCGTCAGCGCGGCGACGCTGCCTTCCCGCACGCCGTCGGCGGCCAACCCGGCGGCCGCGCGGTCGGAGAGCTCGTGCAGCTCGGCGAACGTGACACGCCGGTCGCCGGCGGTCAACGCGGCGCGTGCGCCAAACCGCTCCGCGGCCCCGGCGATCGACTCAGGTAGCAAGCGGCAGCGAGAGCATGCGAATGGCGTTGCCCCGCATGATCTTGTACACGGCGTCGGGCGGGAGGCCGTCCATCAGCTCGGCCGCAACCTGCTGCGTGTCGGGCCAGGTCGAATCGGTGTGCGGATAGTCCGTCTCGAACGTGATGTTGTCGACGCCGACCTTCTCGAGCGAGTCGATGCCATGGTGGTCGCGGAAGAAGCAGCCGTAGATCTGGCGGTAGTAGTACGTCGACGGAGGCTCGGGGATCGTGTCCTTCACCCCACCCCACGCGCGGTGCTCGAGCCACACCGTGTCGGCCCGTTCGAGCACGTAGGGGATCCATCCGATCTGCCCCTCGCTGTACGCGAGCTTCAACTCCGGGAAACGAATCAACACACCGCTGAACAGGAAGTCGGTCATCGACGCCATGGCGTTGTTGAAGCTGAGCGTCGCCGCAACCGCGGTCGGCGCGTCGCCTGACGTTGCCGGCATGCGCGACGACGAGCCGATGTGCATGCAGACGACCGTGTGCGTGTCCGCGCAGGCCGCGAAGAACGGATCCCACTTGCCGCTGTGGATGCTCGGGAGCCCGAGATGGCTGGGGATCTCGCTGACGCACACGGCGTGCACGCCGCGCTCGGCGTTGCGGCGCACCTCGGCGGCCGCCAGCTCCGCATCCCAGAGCGGCACGATGATGAGCGGGATGAGCCGGCCGCCGGAGTCCCCGCACCACTCGTCGACCATCCAGTCGTTGTACGCCTCGACGCACGCAAGGCCGAGCTCCTTGTCGTCGACCTCGGTGAAGGTCTGTCCGCAGAACCTCGGGAAGGTCGGGAAGCACAAGGACGCGTCGACCCAGTTCATCTCCATGTCCTCGACACGCGCCTTGGGCTCGTAGCAACCGGGGCGCATCTCGTCGTACGTGATCGGCGACATGGTCATGTCGTCGCGATCGAAGCCGACCGCCGCGACGTGGCGCTTGTTGATGTAGACGAGATCGCCGAACACCCAGCAGTCGGCCTTCGGGCCGTCGGGATCGAAGGTCTGCTCGTAGACGCCGCCTCCGATGTGCTTCATGCTGCCGATACCGCGACGCTCGACGCGCGGACCGCGCTGGCGGAAGCGCTCCGGAAGCCACGTCTGCCAGACGTGAGGCGGCTCGACCACGTGATCGTCGACGCTGATGATCTTGGGGAGCGTGGCCGGATCCATCGCCCGCATCGTAATCTGACGGACCGTCAGAAACTAAGGTCCGCGGATGGCCGTCGACCTTGCCGACCTGCTCGACCCCGCTCACACCGCGTTGGTCACGCAGGAGTGCCAGAACGGCGTGATCGGCGACGAGGCGGTCCTGCGTGACCTGGCCGACGAGGCGCAGCGCGTCGCGGTACCGAACATCGCGCGGCTGGTACGGGCGGCGCGCCGCGCGGGCGTGTCGGTCGTGCACTGCCTCGCGGTACGCCGATCCGACGACAAGGGTTCGAACCGCAACGCCCGCCTCTTTCTCGGTACGCGCAAGCTCGGCATCCGCATCGAGCCGGGAACGTCGGCCGCGGCGCTGCTGCCCGAGATCGGCGACGATCCCGAGGATCTCGTGCTCACCCGCTACCACGGCCTCGGCCCGATGGGCGGGACCGACCTCGACGCGGTCCTGCGCAACCTCGGGGTGTCGACGGTGGTCGGCGTCGGCGTGTCGGTCAACGTCGCCATCACGAACTTCGCCATGGATGCGGTGAACGCCGGCTACCAGTTCGTGTTGCCGCGCGACGCGGTTGCCGGCGTTCCCAACGACTACGCCGAGTCCGTGATCGACAACACGCTCGCGTTCATCGCCACGGTCACGACGACCGACCAAGTGCTGGATGCCTGGGCACCGTCTGCTAAACCCTGACGCCATGTCGAAGTTGCCCTCGAAGATCGCGTTCGGACTGATCGCGGTGCTCGCATTCGCGGCCTGTTCGGCGGACAGCAAGCCGGCGCCGGGCACGAGCGGCAACGCCGTCCCGTCCGCGTCGTCGTCCAGCTCGTCGGCCGCCTCCGAGGCCGCGTCCACCGGCCCGACCGTCATCAGCGTGCTCGCCGCCGAGCCGGCACCCAACACGTTCACGTTCGACACGGGCGGCCTCGAAACGTCGACGTCGGGTGCCGCCATGATCACGTTCACGAACAGCGGCACGATGGCGCACGAGCTGCGGCTGGTGAAGATCAAGGATGGCAACTTCGCCGCCTACCGCGCTGCGGTGGTGGTGAACTCCGACGGCAGCAGTGCCGCCGCGCTGGTCGACGAGGTCGCGAAGTCACCATCGATCGAGCCCGGGGCGTCCTCGACCTTTGGCGCCGAACTGTCGGCCGGGACCTACGCATGGGTGTGCTTGCTCACCGCGCCGGGCGGCAAGACGTTCGCACAGCTCGGCATGATCCGAGAGCTCACGGTCTCTCCCGCCTGACGACAGGCTCGGCCTAAGCTGACACATCGTCAGATCTCGAGCGCCTACTCCCGTCGCCCCTGCGCCCACCGCCGATCTCCGAGCGGCCGATGGTCGCGTGCCGGGAAGGCGCGGCCTCGCCACCCGGCAGCGGTTGCTCGAATGCACGGTCGAAATGCTGCGCACGACGTCGTATCGCGACGTCAAGGTCATCGACATCGCTCGCGAAGCGGGCACGTCGCCGGCGACCTTCTACCAGTACTTCCCGGACGTCGAGGCGGCGATCTTGGTGCTCGCCGAGCAGATGGCCCAGGACGGCCACCGCCTCCCGGTACTGATCCGCGAAGGCATGTGGCGCGGCAAGGCCGGCTTGGCCACCGCGACGGAGCTGTGCCAAGCGTTCTTCGACTTCTGGGAGGAGTACCGCTCGATCCTGCGCGTGATGGATCTCGCGACGGAGGAGGGTGACCGCCGGTTTCATCAGATCCGCACGCGCTTGCTGAACGAGGTGAACGTCGCGCTGACCGAGACGATCAGTCAGTTCCAGGATGCCAGTCGTAGCCCGCGCACCATCGAGCCAACGGCCACGGCGGCCGTGCTCGTGTCGATGCTCGCGCACGTCGCCGCGCACCAGTACGGCTTCGAATTCTGGGGCATCCGGACGAAGGACCTCCGTGACAGCATGGCCCGGCAGATCTACTGGGGGGTGACGGGCCAGAAACTCTGACGA
>JBEEFX010000267.1:0-15305 GCA_041166365.1 Acidimicrobiaceae bacterium | reverse complement strand
ATCGCCGCCACCCACCCCCGCCGCACGCGCCGGAGCCTACGAGGCGCCGTACACCGCCGCGGGAGGTGCCGCCTTCGACAGCAGCTCGTGCACGACCGGCGCGAGCTCGGCTGCATCCCAACGATCGCCCTTGTCGACGGTCGGGCCGTGTTGCCATCCGTCGGCGACGGACACTTTGCCGCCCTCGATCTCGAAGACGCGACCCGTGACGTCACGCGATTCGGACGATCCCAGCCACACGACCAGCGGTGAGACGTTCTCCGGCGCCATCGCGTCGAACGCGCTCGCGTCATCGGGAGCCGCCATCATCTCGGCGAAGGCGGTTTCGGTCATGCGCGTACGGGCCGAGGGTGCGATGGCGTTCGCCGTGACGCCGTAGCGACCGAGCTCCGCGGCTTGCACCATCGTGAGCCCGGCGATGCCTGCCTTCGCCGCGGAGTAGGCGGCCTGTCCCACCGATCCCATCAGCCCCGCGCCCGAGGACGTGTTGATGATGCGAGCGTCCACCGCCTCGCCGGCCTTCGTCTGATCGCGCCAGTACGCCGCCGCCCAGCGTGCGACACAGAAGTGTCCCTTCAGATGGACCCGCACCACCGCGTCCCACTCGTCCTCGGCGACGTTGGCGAACATACGGTCGCGCACGAAGCCGGCGTTGTTGACGACGACGTCGAGCCGGCCGAACGTCGACACCGCGGTGGTCACCATGCGCCGTGCGCCGTCCCAGTCGGCGACGTCGTCGCCGTTGACCACGGCTTCGCCGCCGGTATCGCGGATCGTCGACACGACCTCGGAGGCCGGCGAGTCCGATCCGCCCGTGCCGTCCAGCTCCGCTCCGATGTCGTTCACCACGACCTTGGCGCCTTGGCGGGCGAACTCCAGCGCGTGGGCTCGACCGATGCCCCGGCCGGCGCCCGTCACGACGACCACCCTTCCGTCACAGATCATGGCGGGCGATCGTACGACCGGTGCGCACCCGTGTGACACAAACGTCACCTCCGTACGCAGCGGCTGTGTGGCCCTCGGTCTGCGAGACTCGCCGCCATGCGCTTCGGAGTCACGCTGTTCGCCACCGATCGCTCGATCGGGATCGTCGAGCTCGCTCACGCGGTCGAGGAACGTGGGCTCGATTCGCTTTGGGTGCCCGAGCACACCCACATCCCGACGAGCCGGCGCACGCCCTATCCCAACGGCGGCGATCTCCCCGACGAGTACCGCCGCTGCCTCGATCCGTTCGTCGCGCTCACGGCCGCGGCCATCGCCGCGCCGACCATCCGTGTCGGCACCGGCATCTTGCTCGTCGCGCAACACGACCCGATCGTCACGGCCAAGGCAGCGGCCACGATCGACGTCGTCACCGGCGGCCGGTTCTCGCTCGGCATCGGCTTCGGATGGAACGAAGACGAGATGAACGACCACGGTGTCGACTACAAGACGCGCCGCGAGCTCGGCCGCGAGAACGTGCTCGCCATGCGCGAGCTGTGGACGCAGGAAGAAGCCAGCTTCGATGGCCAGCACGTCCATCTGCCGCCGAGCTGGTCGTGGCCCAAGCCCGTTCAACCGGGTGGACCGCCGATCCTCATCGGCGGGGCGGCCGGACCAAAGCTGTTCCACCACATCGCCGAGTACGCCGACGGCTGGATCCCCATTGGTGGACGAGGGATCACCGACGCGCTGCCCAAGCTGCGCTCCGCGTTCGAGGAGGCCGGCCGCGACCCGAGCAACGTGCAGGTCACACCGTTCGGTTCCATCCCGGATCACGGCAAGCTCGACTACTTCGAGTCGCTCGGCATCACGGAGTGCGTGTTCCAACTTCCGTCGGCGCCGGCCGACCAGGTGCTGCCGCTGCTCGACAAACAGGCGGCCATCGTGGCGGAGCGCCGCTGAGCGAGTTGGTCTGGCGTCAACCACTGCGGTATACCGCGCGGTATGACGCCAGAACGAGACGTTCGGCTTTGCTTTGTCTGCTGGGGGAACATCTGCCGCTCACCGACGGCGGAAGGCATCATGCGAGCGCTGGTCGACGAAGCGGGGCTCGCTGACCGGATCACCGTCGATTCCGCCGGGACGAGCACCGAGGAGCTCGGGAATCCGGTCGATCGGCGCGCGGTGAAGGAAGCGGCGCGTCGCGGGATCACGCTCGAACACGTTGCCTGGCAGTTCCAGCCCGCCGACTTCGATCGCTACGACATGGTGCTCGTCGCCGATGCAGTGAACTTCGAGCGGTTGCGTCGACGCGTTCGCGACGAGGACGACTTGGCCAAGCTGCATCTGCTGCGGGAGTTCGACCCCGACCACGATCCGAGCGACGCCGACGTACCCGACCCCTGGTACGGAGGCGAGGAGGGCTTCGTGCACGTGTACGACCTCATGGAGGCCGCGTGTCGCGGCCTGCTCGAGCAGCTGCGTTGACCGCGACGTTCCGCAAAGAGGCTGCCGATGCGCCTACTGACTTCTTCGCCGTGGAAGCCGCGGGCCTCGAGTGGCTCCGCGCCGCGGATGCCCTAGCCGTCCCGCGAATCATCAGCGTCGGCGTGGACCACATCGAGCTCGAGCGGATCGAGCGCGGGCCATGGACCACTGCGATCGACGAGCGGTTCGGGCGGCAGCTCGCCGACCTCCACCGCGCCGGTTCTGAGACGTTCGGCGGACACGGCGGCGCGTACATCGGTCCGCTCGCGATGCCCAACGAACCCGCCGACGACTGGCCGGCGTTCTACGTCCAGCAGCGCATCGAGCCGTTCCTGACCGGCGTACCGAGTGCCGCACGCGTGACGATCGAGCGCGTGATCGCCCGCATCGACGAGCTCGCGGGCCCGGCCGAGCCGCCGGCCCGGCTGCACGGCGATCTGTGGAGAGGCAACGTGCTCGCCGACCGGGCCGGCACACCGTGGGTCGTCGACCCGGCCGCTCACGGCGGCCACCGCGAGACCGACCTCGCGATGATGCGGCTGTTCGGCGGCTTCGGTGAGCGTTGCTTCGTGGCGTACCACGAAGCCTTCCCTCTGGCGGACGGCTGGCGCGAGCGCATCCCGTTGCACCAGCTGCATCCACTGCTCGTGCACTGCGTCCTGTTCGGCGGCGTGTACGTCGACCAGACACTCGCTGCCGCGCGCTGCTATGCCTAGAGGTATGCGATTCGCGATAAAGACCTCTCCGCAGCACACGACCTTCAAGGACATGCTGGCCGTGTGGCAGGCGGCCGACGAGATGCCGATCTTCGAATCCGGCTGGACGTTCGACCACTTCTATCCGATCTTCTCCGACCACACCGGGCCTTGCCTCGAAGGTTGGGTGACGACGACCGCGCTCGCGCAGGCCACGAAGCGCCTGCGGGTCGGCGTGCTGGTGACCGGCAACGTGTACCGGCATCCCGCGGTGCTCGCCAACATGGCAGCCGCGCTCGACGTGATCTCCGATGGCCGACTCGAGCTCGGGCTCGGCGCGGGCTGGAACCAGCAGGAGTGCGACGCCTACGGCATCGAGCTGCCGCCGCTGCGCGAGCGCTTCGATCGCTTCGACGAGGCCGTCGAGGTCATCGTCAAGCTGCTCACGGAGACGACGGCCAACTTCCAGGGCAAGCACTACCAACTGGTCGACGCGTACAACGAGCCCAAGCCGGTGCAGAAGCCGCATCCACCGATCGTCATCGGCGGTGGCGGCGAGAAGCGCACGCTGCGCACGGTCGCGCGGTGGGCGCAGCACTGGAACGTCCCGGGTGGCGGCGTCGACGAGTTCCTGCGCAAGCGGGATGTCCTCCACCGTCACTGCGCTGACATCGGTCGCGACCCGAGTGAGATCATGACGTCGACCCACCTCCGTCTCGATCCTGACGACATGGACGCGTTGGTCAAGGAGACGTCGGCCTTCGCCGACGCCGGGCTCGACCTCGGCATCGTCTACCTACCGCCACCGCACACGCCGGCTGTGCTCGAACCCCTCGCCGCGGCACTCGCGCCGTTCGCCGGTTGATCCAACCGATCGAGGTCGACGACCCCGGCGACCCGAGACTGTTCGACTTCGTCGAGTTACGAGACGGACGCTCGCCGCACGGTGCGTTCATCGTCGAAGGGTTGACGCCGCTGTCCGAGCTGGTGCGATCGGAGTACCGGACGCGCAGCGTGCTGATCGCCCAGTCGAGGCTCTCGGCCGTGGCGCCGCTGCTCGACGGCATCGACGCACCGCTCTACGTCGGCGACATGGCCCTCCTGCGGGCCACCGTTGGCTTCAACCTCCACCGAGGCGTTGTCGCGTCCGCCGGGCGGCTTCCGGATCGCGATCCACTGGAGCTGGTACGCGGTGCGCGTCGGATCGCGGTGCTCGAGCAGCTGAACGACGTAGAGAACCTCGGCAACCTGTTCCGCAGCGCCCGTGCGTTCGGCATCGAGGCCGTACTGCTCGATCCGCAGACGGTCGACCCGCTCTACCGCCGGTGCGTGCGGGTTTCGATGGGCCACGTCATGCACGTGCCGTTCGCCCGGTTCCCGCGGTGGCCGGACGCAATCGACGAGTTGCGGTCTGCCGGTTTCACGATCGCGGCGCTCACACCGAGCGGCGCGACGGCGATCACCGAGTTCCGTTCGGAGCGCGTGGCTTGGCTCCTCGGCGCGGAAGGACCGGGACTGACGGAGGAGGCGCTCCAGCGCGCCGAGGTCACCGTCCGGATCCCGATGGCAGACGGTGTCGACTCGCTCAACGTCGGCACCGCGGCGGCCATCGCCTTCAGCGCGCCCCTCTGAGCAGCACGCCGGGGCGGGCGCCGGTGTCCTCGCCGCGGTCGATCGTCACCAGGCCCGCGTTGATCGTGGCGATGTAGCCCTCTGATCGTTGGATCAGCCGCGAGGCGCCGCCGGGCAGATCCGACACCGACTCCGGTCGGCGCAGCTGCAGGTGCTCGAAGTCGATGAGGTTCACGTCGGCCTTCTTGCCGGGGACCAGCATGCCGCGATCGTTCAGCCCGAACAGCGCGGCGGTCGCGCCGGTGATCTTCTGCACCGCGGTCTCCAGCGGGATGCGGTCGTGCTTCCGGTCGCGGGCCCAGTAGCTGAGCATGTAGGTGGTGGTGCTGGCGTCGCAGGTCTGACCGGCGTGCGCGCCACCGTCGCCGAGACCGAACGCCGACGTCGGATGCATGATCATCTCCCGCGCCGCATCGAGGTTGCCCTCGGTGTAGTTGAGGATCGGCGCGTTGAGCAGCTCGCGGCCACCGTCGACGAGCAACAGGTCGTACAACACGTCCCATGGCGTACGTCCCTCCGCCGCGGCGATGGCCGTGACGCTGCGCGCCGGCGGTGGCTCGTAATCGGGAGGGTCGCCCAGCACGAAGATCCGCGACGGATGCATGAAGCCCGACACGATCGGGTCGCCCTCCAACGCGACGGCTTCGGTGACGAGGCGTTCGCGCAACGCGCCGTCGTCTCGCATGCGGGCGGCCTGCTCGGCCCACGGCAACAGGCCGATGCTCGCCCAGGCCGGGCAGAAGTTGAACGGATGGAACGTCTGCAACCCGAGCAGCAGCGACACCGTGCGGCCGTGCACCTGAGGACTGATCGGAGCACCGTCACGCGCCGCCTCCGCGGCCAGCTCGAGCAGCTTGCGCCACGCGTCCGGATCGTTGTTGTTCTGATTCAGCGCGAACGTGACGGGCCGTCCGGTCGCCGCCGCGAGGCGACGCATCCACGCCACCTCCTTCTCCGGGGCCGCCAGGTCCTCACCGAGCGCGCCGGCCGGAGCGAGCTCGAACACACCCGTGCCCAGCTCACCCAGCACACGGCCGATGCCGAACAATTCGTCTTCCGCCGCGAACGTGCCCGGCACCGGCTCACCGTCGATGGCTCGGTGCGCCAACGTGCGGGAGGTCGAGAACCCGAGCGCGCCGGCCTGGATGCCCGCCCGCACGATCGCCGCCATGGCCTCGATGTCGTCCGCGGTCGCGGGCTCGTTCTTGGCGCCGCGCTCCCCCATCACGTAGCCGCGGACCGCGCCGTGCGGCACCTGCGCGCCGATGTCGATGCCCTTGGGCAACGCGTCGATGACGTCGAGGTACTCGGGGAACGACTCCCATCCCCACCGGATGCCGGCCGACAACGCCGCCCCCGGAATGTCCTCCACGCCTTCCATCAACCCGATGAGCCACTCGTGGCGGTCCGGCTTGACCGGGGCGAACCCGACGCCGCAGTTGCCCATCACGATCGTGGTGACGCCGTGCCAGCAGGATGGCGTGAGCATCGGGTCCCAGGTGATCTGGCCGTCGTAGTGCGTGTGGATGTCGACGAACCCCGGCGTGACGAGCAGCCCGTCGGCGTCGATCTCGCGATGGCCCTTCCCGTCGACACGAGCGACTTCGGTGATCACGCCGTCGCTGATCGCGACATCGGCCGTGCGCGCCGGTGCCCCCGTGCCGTCGACCACGGTCCCGCCCCGAATGACGAGATCACTCATGTCGCCCCCCTTACAGCCGTTCGATGATCGTCACGTTGGCCTGGCCGCCACCTTCGCACATCGTCTGCAGCCCGTAGCGGCCGCCGGTGCGTTCGAGCTCGTTCAGCAGCGTGGTCATGAGCCGCGCGCCCGTGGCTCCCAACGGGTGACCGAGGGCGATCGCACCGCCGTTCACGTTGACCCTGGCCAGATCTGCTCCCGTCTCCTTCTGCCACGCGAGCACGACGGACGCGAACGCCTCGTTGATCTCGACCAGATCGATCTCGTCGAGCGTCATCCCGGTCTTGGCCAGCGCATGGGCCGTCGCCGGGATCGGCGCGGTGAGCATCCAGACCGGATCGTCGCCGCGCACCGACAGATGATGGATGCGCGCCCGTGGAGTGAGGCCGTGGTCCTTCATTGCCTTTTCGTTGACGATGAGCATCGCGGCCGACGCGTCCGAGATCTGCGACGACACCGCGGCGGTCAGCCGGCCCCCTTCCACCAGCGTCTTCAGCGAGCGGATCTTCTCCCAGTTGGGCTCGCGCGGCCCTTCGTCGCGATCGAGGCCCTCGAGCGGCGCGATCTCGCGTTCGAACCGGCCTTCCGCCTGCGCGCGCAGCGCCCGCTCGTGCGACTCCACCGCAAAGGCCTCCATGTCCTCGCGGGTGATGCCCCATTTCTCGGCAATCATCTCGGCCGCGCGGAATTGGCTCACCTCCTGCGTGCCGTAGCGCTTCACCCAGCCTTGGCTTCCGGAGAACGGATCCTCGAATCCGAGCGACTGGCCGGCGGTCATCGCCGACGAGATCGGGATCATCGACATCTGCTGCACACCGCCGGCCACGACGACGTCGGTCGTGCCTGACATCACCGCCTGCGCGGCGAAGTGCACCGCTTGCTGCGACGACCCTCACTGCCGGTCGACCGTCGTGCCGGGGACGTGATCCGGCAGGTCAGCGGCCAGCCAACAGGTACGGGCGATGTCGCCCGCCTGACCGCCGACCGTGTCCACGCAACCGAACACGACGTCTTCGACCGCGCCCGGATCGATACCGGTCCGCTGCATCAGCGCACGCAAGGCATGGGCGCCCAGATCGGCGGGATGCACGTGCGACAGGCCGCCTCCCCGGCGTCCGACCGGTGTTCGAACGGCATCGACGATGTAGGCCTCGGCCATCAGAGGTGCAACTCCTTCGCGATTCGGTCACGGTGCCACGCGGCGTCGCCGAACGATCTGGCGAGCACCCACGTCTGCTTCAAGAAACGGCTGAGCTCGTACTCGACGGTGTAGCCGATCGCGCCGTGGCATTGCAGTGCTCGCCGTCCCACGAACAACGCGGCGTCGGATGCCATCGCCTTCGCCATCGAGACATCGCGAGGCTCCAGCGTCGAGGCGGCCCGCCACACCGGCGGCCGGGCGAACGCCAACTCCTTCAAGGAGTCGGCGAGGTGGTGCTTCACGGCCTGGAACGACCCGATCGGCACACCGAACTGCCGGCGCTCCTTCACGTAGTCGACGGTCATGTCCAGCATCCGCTGGCCCAACCCGACGAGCTGCGCCGAGGCGGCAACCGTCGCATGCTCTCCGTCGAGGTCGATGGGGATGCTGACGCCGGCGTAGCCGATCTCCTCGAACGTCACCGCGACGAGCGCGGGATCGAACGCGCCGAACTCCTGGAGCCGGGTGAGCGGTTCCTCGGAATCGTGAGGCACGGACGCGAGCAGCTTCCGCAGCGTGTCGCGCGCCTCGAGCTCCTCGTCCGCCAGGCCGAACTTCATCTCGGTCCGCCGAGCGAACCAGGCATCGTGGTCATCTCGGTAGCCCGAACTTCATCTCGGTAGCCCGAGCACTCGCTCGGCGGCGATGTTGCGCTGGATCTCGTTCGTGCCGGCGTAGATCGGGCCCGACAGCGCGAACTGATAGCCCTTCTCCCAAGGCGCATCGAGGTCGAGCTCCGCGCCGATGAGGTCCAGCGCAATCTCGTGCAGCTCCACGTCGAGCTCGCTCCACCAGATCTTGTTGATGCTCGACTCCGCGCCCGCCTTGCCCCCGCCGACCAGCCGCGTGACGGTCTCGAGCGTGAACAGCTGGTACGCCTCGGCTCGCATCCACGCGTCGACGAGCCGATGACGCAGGTGCGACGGCGAACCCTTCTCGCGATACAGGTCGAGCAGCCGTCCTGCGGTCGCGAGGAAGCGGCCGGGTGAGCGCAGCGTGAGACCGCGCTCCGATCCGGTGGTCGCCATCGCCACCGACCAGCCTTCGTTCACACCACCGAGCACGTTGTCGTCCGGCACGAACGCTTCCTCGAAGAAGACCTCGGCGAAACCTTCGTCGCCGTCGAGCCGGGCGAACCCGCGAACGGTGACGCCGTCGATGTCGAGTGGAACGAGGATGTACGTGAGACCGCGATGGCGCGCGCTCTCTGGATCAGAACGGAAGAGGCCGAAGAGGTGCGTGCAGAACGCACCGCGTGTCGTCCAGGTCTTCTGCCCGTTGAGCACCCAGCCGCCGTCGACCTTCGTCGCCCGACTCTGGATGCCCGCGAGGTCGCTGCCCGCGTTGGGCTCGGACCAGCCCTGGCACCAGAGCTCCTCGGCCGCGGCCATGCGCGGCAGGATGCGCGCCTGCTGTTCGGCCGTGCCGAACTCGAACACCGTCGGTGCCAGCAGGAAGATGCCGTTCTGCGTGACGCGTTGCGGCCCGCCGGCGCGGTAGTACTCCTCCTCGAAGATCAACCACTCCCACAGCGACGCGCCACGCCCGCCGTACTCCTCCGGCCACGACACCACCGCCCACCGGTGCTCGAACAGGAGCCGCTCCCACTCGAGATGCAACAGAAAACCCTCACGGGTGTCACCTGAAGGCAGGCCGCGCGGGACGTTCGCCTCGAGCCACGCTCGCGCTTCGGCCCGGAACGCCTCCTCGTCTGTCGACCAGGTGAGATCCATCAGCTCTCGAGTCGCTTCAAGGTCGACTCGGCCTCGGTCATGATGCGGTCGAGGAGCTCGGCGACCGTCGGCAGCTCACCGATCACGCCGGTGACCTGGCCGGTCGGCAGCACGCCGACCTCGGGCTTGCCGTCGACCATCGACGCCCTGATCAGCATCGGCGCATTTGCCGCGAGCGCCACCTGGCTCCAGGTGAGGTCCTGGTTGCGCTTCATCGCCAGACCTTCCCTCACGAGGTCGCGCAGCGACGTGCTGGTCTCCTTGCGGAAGCGCAGGGCGGCGGCGGCCGCTCGCGGGAACCGCAGCAGCTTCGGCGAACGCTCGATGCGATCGACGACGTCGGTGCGAATGACTCGCTGCGGCGCTCCGTCGATGGCGGTGGTGACGACCGTGTCGAAGACGGACGCGCCGACGTAGCGAGCCTTCACCGCGTCCGGCACGCGACTCTCCTGCGTGAGCAGGAACCGCGTTCCCATCGCGACGCCGTCCGCGCCGTACGCCAAAGCGGCGACGAGGCCCCGCCCGTCGTGGAACCCTCCGGCGCCGAGCACGGGAATGGAAGCGCCGACCGCGTCGACCACCTCAGGAAGGAGCAACGATGTGGGCACCGTCCCGGTGTGCCCTCCGCCTTCGCCGCCCTGCGCGATCACCGCGTCGACGCCCCACTCGAGCATCTTCTCGGCGTGGCGACGGGCGCCGACCGTGGGGATGCACAGCGCCCCCGAATCATGGAGGCGGGCGATCGCCTCCTTGGTCGGAGCGCCGGCGAACGACACGATGCGCACGCCTTCGCCGACCACGAACGCGATGCGCTCCTGGAGGTCGGGCTGGTCGGCGCGGAAGTTGACTCCGAACGGCGCATCGGTGCGCGCCTGCACGTCGCGCACGGCGGCCCGCAGCTCCTCGTCGGTCATGGTGACCGCCGCCAGGATGCCGAGCCCGCCGGCTGCGCTGGTGGCCGCCGTGAGCCGGGCTCCGGAGACCCAGCCCATCCCGGTCTGCACGATCGGGCGGCTGATGCCCGCGAGCTCGCAGAATCGCGTATGCAGCCCGGGGTGCATCAGCCGTTCAGCCCTTCACTTCGGTGAAGCGCACGCCGTCGGGGTCGATCACCTCTTCGATCAGGCGCAGCTCGTCGTCGGTCGGCACGCGCGTCTCGCCGACCTCGTCGGGAATCACCAGGTCGAACCCCGTGGCGGCGACGACGTCATCGATTGCCACCCCGGGATGCAGCGAGCGCAGCCGCATCCTGTGCTCGGACGACTCGAAGTCGATGACGCAGAGATTGGTGATCACCCGTCGCAACTCGTACCCGAGCGCGGACGTCCCGAGCTTCGCGGCGCGGTCGTAGCCCACACCGCAGACGACGTCGACCTTCGGTACGAAGACGTTCGTCGAGTGGTTCGGGATCCAATACGACGTCGTGTGGTTCACGGTGTTGCCGGGGGCCCCTCGGAAGCCGAGCAGCTGCACCTTCGGCTTGCGATACTCGGCACCGATCGCGGCGAAGTTCTGGTTGCCGAATGGGTCGATCTGGCTCGCGCCCATGATCACGTGTCGCCGCCCGGACCACACGATGTCGAACATCGCGCGGTACGGGTTGTGGTGCTCGACCACGCGGGAGTCGCCCGGCCCGAAGAAGGCCCGGTCGTCGGCCACGAGGAAGGCTTCGCCGTCGGTCATCATGAGGTCCGGCTCGAACGTGGCGCGAGCCAAGCGTCCGCCGATCATCGGGATCGTCCCGATCGGGTTGGCGACGATCTCACCGTCGCCGCGGAAGCAGTCCGCGATCGCCGCGACGCACACCTCCGCCAGACGAACGCTCATCGCTCGCTCACCTTCGCCTGGTAGCCGGCCTCGTCGAGGTCGATCCACGAGGTGCGGAACTCGTTCCACGCCTCGGGAGACGCCGCCGACTTGGCGTATTCACGCTGGAACGCCTCGTCGCGCTCGTAGTCCGGCGCGCACGACGTGAAGTGGGCTCCGTTGGGCGCTTCCACCACACCGTCGACCATGAGCCGGCTCACGCGCAGCGTGTGGAACGTGCCCTCTTTGGTGAGGTCCTCGGTCGGGACGATGCGTTCGACGCTCACGAATCGGTTGGTGGCCGCCGCCCGCAGGAACAAGTCGTCCATGTACAGGTCGGGCCCGAGGTACTGCGCGTTGCCGCCCGCGTCGCCCCGGTTGAGGTGGACGATGGCGGCGTCGAGCGTGAGTGCCGGTGCGGCCACGAGGGTCTCGCCGTCGTCGTATGGCGAGACGACCGTGCGAAGTCGATCGTTCAACGTCAACAGGTCGGAGCCGAGACCCACGCGCGTCGGGATGAACGGCACCCGCCAGGCCGCGGCTTGCAGGCCGAGGAGGAACAGGCCTTCGTCGTAGGGCTCGTCCTCGATGGCCCCCGACTGTCGTGCCGCCCGGAAGTGCGGCTCGAGCGGGATCGTGTCGAGCGACGCGAACGCGTACACCGCTCGCTTGACCTTGCCAGCGGCGCACAGCAGCCCGAGATCGGGGCCGGCGTAGCTGACGACCGTCAGGTCGGTGAGATCCGAGCGCAGGATGGCCCGGATGATCGACATGGGCTTGCGCCGGCTCCCCCATCCGCCGATACCGATCGTCATCCCCGAGCGCAGCTCCGCCACGACATCGTCTTCCGTGAGGCGCTTGTCCCGACTCATTTGCTCGTGTCCGTGTCTCGCTTGGCGACGAACGCGTCTCGGTGCTCGTCCGCAACACCCGAGAGGTTGAGCTCGAACGTGAAGCCCTGCTCGTAGCGGTAGCTGCGCTTGACGTCCCATGGGTCGATGCCGTTGAGCGACTCCTTGGCCGCGCGAATGACGGTCGGCGACTTCGAGGCAATGGCGCCCGCTACCGCGAGGGCTGCGGCGCGCAGCTCGTCGCGCGGCACCACCTGGAGGACCGAGCCGAAGGCGTGCAGTTCGGCGGCGGTCGCGGTGGCCGACGTGTAGACCATCGCTCGCATCTTGTGCTGCGGCACGAGCCGGCTCAGATGTGTCGCGGCACCGAGCGCGCCGCGGTCGACCTCCGGAAGCCCGAACGTCGCGTCGTCGGAGGCCACGATCACATCAGCGTTGCCGACGAGCCCGATGCCGCCGCCGAGGCAGTAACCGTTCACCGCGGCGATCACCGGCACCTCGCAGTCATAGACGGCCGCGAACGCGGCGAAGCAGCCGCGGTTCGCGCCGATCAACGCGTCGAAGCCCTCGGTCTGTTGCATCTCCTTGATGTCGACGCCGGCGTTGAAGCCGCGACCCTCCGCACGAAGCACGACGACATGCACGTTGGGGTCGTCCCCGAGCGCAGTGATGATGTCGGCGAGCTCGAACCAGCCCGCGACGGTCAGTGCGTTGACCGGCGGGTTGTCCATGACGACCTCGGCGACACCCGCGTCGTCGATCGTGTGGCTGATGCCCACAGGAGCCAAGACCTCGAATCTGATGGACCGTCAGATTCGAGCGTAGATGGCTCCCCGCCGGCGAAAGAAAACCGCTCTACCTGTCGAGGAAATTCGCGGGGTGGGAACGCGGCTCGCGAGCGGTGCCACTCACAACGCACAGCGCGACATGCCGCAGCTCAGGATGCCGACTGGCAGGCCTCGACGGATCCCTGCCGGAAACCGACGAGGAAGTGCGACTGACGCTGCTCCGCCGATCCGTGCGTCCACGACTCCGGGTGCACGCCTCCCTGTGACGCTTGCTGGATGCGATCGTCGCCGACGGCCGCAGCCGCATCGAGCCCGTCCTGGATGTCGGCGTCGGTGATGTCCTCGATGAAGCCGGTGTCCATCGCGCCCTTGGCCCAGACACCGGCGAAGCAATCGGCCATGAGCTCGACGCGCACGCTGCCACTGCTCGGTCCGGTCGCGCCGTCCTGGCTCTGATCGAGGAGGCCCATCAGGTCCTGCACGTGATGGCCGTACTCGTGGGCGATCACATAGGCCTCGGCGAACGGCCCACCCTGCGCGCCGAACCGTGATCGGAGATCGTCGTAGAACCCGAGATCGATGTACACGGTCTTGTCGACCGGGCAGTAGAAGGGCCCGACGTCGGCCGACGCGAAACCGCACCCGGTGTTCGTCTGCTGGGTGAAGAACGCAGTCGTCGACTTCGTGTAGCCCGGGAGCCGCTCGCCCCAGAAGGCCTGCACGCTGTCGACCACGCCGACGATGCGACAGTCCTCTCGTTGGTTCGCGTCCTCGCCGGTCCGGCACTGCGACGACAGGTCGCCCTGCGCGCCACCGACGGAGATGCCGTTGCCCGACGGCACTCCCCCGCCACCGTTCAAGTAGAGCGAGAGGAGCAGCACGATGATGCCGACGATGCCTCCGCCACCTGCGATCGGAAGGCCCATCCCGCGCGCACCGCGCCGATCGGACACCTGCGAAGTGTCGAGACCAGCGTCCCTGCGGAAGCGCACGGCGCCCGACTACCCGAATGGGCGCGGAGTGATCCCGACCGACAATGATCGGCTCCGTGGAAGCGACCTTCGACTTCAGCGGCCGCGTGGTCCTGGTGACCGGCGGGGCGAAGGGCATCGGCCGCGTGATCGTCGAACGATTCGCCGGCGCGGGCGCCGCGGTCGTGGCCTGCGGACGCAACGAGCCGGATGAGCTTCCCGGAGCGTCCTTCATCGTCTGCGACGTACGGGACCCCGACCAGGTCGACGCGATGATCAACCGCATCGCGGACGACCACGGACGGTTGGACGTGGCGATCAACAACGCCGGTGGGTCTCCGAGCGCCGAAGCCGCGACCGCGTCACCGAGGTTCTCCGAAGCGATCATCCGCCTGAACCTGCTCGCGCCGCTGCACGTCGCGCAGGCGGCCAACCGGGTCATGCAAGCCCACGACGACGGTGGGGCCATCGTCAACATCGCCAGCGTCAGCGGCATCCGGCCGTCCCCGACGACCGCGGCGTACGGCGCAGCGAAGGCCGGCCTGCTGAACCTGACCCAGACGCTGGCCGTCGAGTGGGCCCCCAAGGTGCGAGTCAACGCGGTGACGGCCGGCCTCATCCGCACCGAGCTCGCCGGCATGCACTACGGGGACGAGGCGGGCATCGCCGCGGTGGGCGCCACCGTCCCGCTCGGGCGCATGGGCGATCCATCGGACGTCGCCGCCGCGTGCCTCTTCCTCGCCTCGCCGCTGGCGGCGTACATCAGCGGCGCCAACATCGTCGTGCACGGCGGGGGTGAGCGTCCGGCTTACCTGTCAGCGGCGAAGCCCACGTAGGTTGTTGCGCCATGGCGAAGACACGAACCCCGGCGCTCGGTGCCGAAGGGTGGTTCACCGACGCTGGTGACGGTCCGACACTGATCGGGAACAGATGCACGTCGTGCGGCACGGTGTTCTTCCCGGCCGCGTCGTACTTCTGCCGCAACCCCGAGTGCGGCGGCCGGGAGTTCGAACCGACTCCACTCTCGCGGCAGGGCACGGTGTGGTCGTACACCGATGCGCAGTACCAACCGCCGTCCCCGTACGTCGCCACCAGCGATCCGTATCAGCCGTTCGCGTTGGCGGCCGTCGAGCTCGCCGCTGAGGGCATGGTGGTGATGGGCCAGTTGGCGAGCGGCTACGGCGTCGACGACATCACGGTCGGAACGCCGGTCGAGTTGACGGTCGAGACGCTCTTCGAAGACGACGAGCACGAGTACACCGTCTGGAAATGGAAGCCGGTCCCGGCGTGAGCGGCCACGACATCGCGATCCTGGGCGCGGGGATGCATCCGTGGGGCAAGTGGGGGCGCAACTTCGTCGAGTACGGCATCGACGCCGCGCAGACAGCGTTGGCCGATGCCGGGCTGGAATGGCGTGACATCCAGTTCGTCGCCGGCGCGGACACGATGCGTCAGGGCTACCCGGGCTACGTCTCCGCGGCCACCTTCAGCCAGGCGCTCGGCTGGTCGGGCGCGCA
>JBEEFX010000266.1:0-5619 GCA_041166365.1 Acidimicrobiaceae bacterium | reverse complement strand
CAACGTGCTCGCGGTCTCGACCGCGGGGGTGACGGTCGTCGCGCCGACGATGGTTCGCCAGATCGGATCGGTGGACTGGTCGCGACGCATCTTCGAAGTCGACGTGCCCCCGGGCGGGACGTCGACGACGGCCGACGTCGAAGCTTGGCTCGAGCGCGCCACCGTCGCGCTCGCAGCCGAGCTCGTCGGCACCGCACGCTGGTTGCTGCACACGACGATCGAGTACGCGAAGCAGCGGGTGCAATTCGATGTTCCCATCGGAAGCTTCCAGGCGATCCAGCACAAGCTGGCCAACATGTCGCTCGCAGTCGAAAGAGCGGTGAGCGCCACGTACTACGCGGCGATGGCGATCGACGCCGACGATCCTGATCGCCACCGCGCCGCGCACGTCGCGAAGGCGGCCGCCGGCCGTGCGGCGACCTTGTGCGCGAAGGACGGCATCCAGATCCACGGTGGCATCGGCTACACCTGGGAGCACGACCTGCACTTGTACATCCGTCGCGCGTACGGGTCGGAACACCTGCTCGGCACCTCAGGCTGGCACCACGACCGGCTGGCGGCTCTGCTTCTCGACCCGGGATAGAGGACTTCAGGTCCGATCCGGCGAATCCGGAACCTGACGTTTGTGTCAGTCGAGGGGGAGCGGGATGAAGCGCGGGTTCGCAATCGGGTCGCTGGTCGCGGCCATCGTGGTGATGAGTGCCGGAGTGGCGCTCGCAGGAGTGAGCGACGGGAACTACCGGCCGTCGCGTCAGCACTGCTCCGGTCATGCAGATGACGCCAACCAGCCGGACCGTGTCCAGAAGGGCTGCCAGAGCGCCACCCTCAACGTGAACGACGGGCAGCGTCACGAGCCGTTCCGCATCGGCACGCAACAGACCGCGGACGGTGAGAGCGCCGGAGCACCGACCACCAGCGGGGATCCGAATGGGTTCGACCCAACGACCGGCGTGCGCGTCTACATGGGCGCCGACGACAACCTGGACAACGGGGAGCACGACTCGTCGTCGAAGATCGGTGACGGACCGAGCGATGGTGGCGCCGTCGTGTTCAACGTGTCACCGAGCTCTCTCGGCGCTTGGCTCAGCGCGTTGACGTCCGGCAACACCCAGTACGTCCTCACACATCCGCTGCCCCTCGTCGACGCGGGATTCGGTTCGTGTGCAGATGGTCTGTGCGAGTCGGTGCAGACGCAGCAGCGCACGGCCTACCAGGGCGACAACCCGCGTACGTCGCGCGACGCCGCCAACTACGACGGCAAGCAGTGGGACCCGGAGACCTGCGGCGGCCCGAGTGACACCGAGGCCGACTGCGGGCCCGGCGGGATCAAGCACTGGACCAAGCAAGAGGTCACGGTCTACGTCGAGCCCGGCGCGCAGGTCTATGAGGATCCGAACCCTGAGGGTTCGCCCATCGGGCCGTATCCGTTGGTGGGCGTCTACGCCGGCACCTGCGGTGTCGTCGCCGGGGGCGGTCCCATACAGGCCCCGGCCTCGCCCGTGACGAACGGCGCGGGTCAGATCGTCGTCGCAACAGGGTGCTGACGCGCCGCCGAGTCGCGGTACTCGTCGGCGTGCTGCTCGCGTTCGCGGCGATGCCGATCGCCGAGGCACGCAAGCCCGCGACAGACAGTTGCGCGTGGCCGATGTTCGGGCACGACCCAGGGCGGTCGTTCGCGCAGCGCGAGGAGTGCTCGTCGGTCACGCCGCTTTCGGTGCCGACGTTGGCACCGAAGTGGTACTTCCCGACTCCGGACGCGACGTCTGCTTCACCGGCGATCGTCGATGGTCACGTGTTCATCGGCGACTGGTCCGGCAACTTCTACTCGTTCGCCACTGATCCGCCTCCGGGCCCGGTGACTCCGGAGTGGACGTTCAAGGTCGACGACACGTCGAGCGTCGGATTCGGGCGCATCGTGTCGTCCGCGGCCTACGCCGAGGTGGGACGCCGCAAGCTGGTGCTGTTCGGAGGGGGCGCGACGCTCTACGCGCTCGACGCGACCACCGGCGAGAAGGTCGCGAGTGTGTGCGTCGATCCGCGCGCGCCGGTCGAGCGCTGCGCGACGCCCGGCGACCAGGTCGAGATCGAGTCCTCGCCCGCCATCATCAAGGAGCGTGACGGCAGCACCTCTGTGCTGGTCGGCATGGACGTGCACAACGCCGAAGACGTCGGCCGTACCGGGATGCTGAAGTTTCGGTTGACGGCGCACTCGCTGACGCCGCTCTGGAAGTTCGACCCGGAAGAGCAGGCCGCGTACACCGGGCCGGACTTGTTGACGCGGAACTCCGGCGACGGCTCGTCGGGCTGTGCGGGCGTGTGGGGCTCGCCGGCCGTCGATGTCCGCCGAGGGCTCGTGTTCTTCGGCACCGCCTCCTGCCTGAACGAGGCCGCCGACACGGTCGGCGAGCACGTGTGGGCGGTGAATCTCGCGACGGGCGCCCATGTGTGGAACTACGGACCGCACGTTGGTGATACGGCGCGTTACGACGACGACTTCGGGGGAGCGCTGAACCTGCTGCCCGGCGGTCGGGTGGGCGCCGGGAGCAAGGACGGCTGGTACTACGCGCTCGACGAGCGCACCGGCGCCCTCGCATGGAAGACGCAGGTCGGCCAGCCCGGCCACGCGAGCGGCGGCTTCGCGGTCGGCGGCATCCTCGCCTCGCCCGCCGTCGGGCTCGTCAACGGAGAGCCGGCCGTGTTCGCCGCGACGGCGATCTCCACACCGAACGACCAGCCGTTGGAGGACGGTCCTGGCTCGGGCATCCCGTCCGTCACCGACGATCCCGGCCGCATGTTCTCGCTGCACGCCATCCGCGTGCGCGACGGCGCCATCCTCTGGCGAGGTCCGGTGTCGCGTCAGGCGTACGGTCCGCCGACCTTCGTGAACGGCGTCGTGCTGGTGCCGTCGACCTTCGATTTCCAACTCGTGGCCATCGACGCGAACACCGGCCTGCCCCTCGCCGCCCGCCCCCTCCCCGGACCACCCTCGTCGGCCGCAACCGCCTACGGCGACTCCGTGTACGGCGGTGTCGGCACGTCGACGAGCGTGGGATCGCCGCTGGCCCCGCTCAGCGGTGTGTACGGCTTCCAGGTCGTCGGCGCCTGACCCTGACAGCAGCGTCAGGTTTGTGCAACCATGACCGTCGTGGCTGAGGAAAAGCTGTTCTTCGACGACGTGACCGAGGGCGACGAGGCACCGGTGGTGAGCCACGAGCTCACCCGAACGGACCTCGTGATGTATGCCGGGGCGTCGGGTGACTTCAACCCGATGCACCACGACGAGGTGAAGGCCAAGGAAGCCGGCCTCCCGAGCGTGTTCGGGCACGGCATGTTCTCGATGGGCCTGCTCGGGCGAGCGATCACCGACTACGTGGGCATCGGCAACCTGCGCAACTTCAAGGTCCGCTTCACGAAGCAGACGTGGCCGGGCGAGCAGCTCACGTCGAAGATCGCGGTGACGGGCAAGCGCAAGGAGGACGGCGAGAATCTCGTCGACCTCGACGTGACGCTCACGAACGAGTCCGGCGAGGTCAAAGTCGCCGGTTCCGCAGTAGCCGCGCTTCCTTCGCGCTGACGATCGGCAAATCCCCTTCGTAGGAGACGGTCAGCCCGTCATCAACTTGTTGAGGCGTTCGCTCGACTCGATGCACTCCTCGACCATCGAGTAGATGACGTCGCGCACCGGCCGCACCTTCGTCGCCTGGCCGATCACCTGGCCCGCGGGGTTGAAGTTCACCGCCTGCGCCTGCTCGGGGTAGCGATGACCGCGTGACACCGCGGTGGCCGTGACCATGAACTGCAGCGGCATCCCGAGTGGCGCCGGCGTGTCGGGACGCTCCCATGCGTCGGTCCAGTCGTTGCGCAGCATGCGGCAGGGCTTGCCAGTCCACGAGCGCGACCGCACGGTGTCGCGCGTCGTCGCCGCCAAATACGACGCCATCTGCCCCGGAGGGATGTCGGCCTCCTCGACCGTGAGCCACAGGCTGCCCGTCCACACGCCCTGAGCGCCCATCGCCAGCGCGGCCGCCATCTGCCGGCCGTTGCCGACGCCACCAGCGGCGAGCACCGGTGTCGGTGCGACGGCGTCGATGACCTCCGGCCACAGCACGGTGGACGCGACGTCGCCGGTGTGACCGCCGCCCTCCGTGCCCTGCGCGATGACGATGTCGACACCCGCTTCCTGGTGCGCACGCGCCTGCTTCGCCGCGCCGCACAGCGCCGCCACGAGCAGCCCCTCGCGGTGGATCTCCTCGATGATGTCCGGCGGCGGCGTGCCCAACGCGTTGGCGATGAGCCGTACCTTCGGATGACGGAGCGCGCACTCGACCTGCGGGGTCGCGGTCGCCGCCGTCCATCCGAGCAGCTCGCGCGTCTCGTTCTCCTCGGGCATCGGCGGCACGCCATGGTCGTCGAGGAGCTGCTCGACGAAGTCGCGGTGGCCCTGCGGGATCATCGCCCGCAGATCGGCCTCGAGCTTCTCCGGGTCGAGCTCGCCCATGCCCTCGTACTTGCCGGGGATCACGATGTCGACGCCGTACGGCTTGTCGCCGACGTGCTCGTCGATCCACGCCAGTTCGACCTCGAGTTGCTCGGGGCTGAATCCCACTGCGCCGAGCACGCCGAAGCCGCCCGCCTTGGAGACGGCGGCAACGACGTCGCGACAGTGCGTGAAGGCGAAGATCGGGAACTCGATGCCGAGTCGCTTGGCCAGTTCGGTCTGCATGGTGTTCCCCTCAGCCCAACGTGATCGGAAGGTGCTTGAAGCCGTTGATGAAGTCGGAGCGGAGGCGACGGGGCTCGCCGGCGAGCGACGGGTTCGGGTAGCGGCGCAGGAACTCGCGCAGCATCGACTTGATCTCGAGGCGGGCGAGGTTGGCCCCGAGGCAGAAGTGCACGCCGCCCCCGCCGAAGGTCACGTGGTCGTTCGGCGTGCGGCGGATGTCGAACCGGTGCGGATCGGCGAACACCTCGTCGTCCCGATTGGCGGACGAGTAGTACGTCACCACCTTCTGACCGGCCTTGATGGGCACGCCACGCACTTCGGTGTCGCACGTCGCGGTGCGACGGAAGTTGTGGATCGACGCGCCCCAGCGCAGCATCTCCTCGACGGCGGAGTCCCACAGGTCCTCGTCGTCGATGCCGGCCACCAGCTCTGCGCGCGCGTCGGGGTTGTCGATCAGCGCGAGCATCGCGTGAGCGATCAGATTGCGTGTGGTCTCGTTGCCGGCCACGACGAGCAACACGAAGAACAGGTTGAGCTCGGTCTCGCTGAGCCGGTCGCCGTCGATCTCTGCGTTCACCAGGATCGTCATGATGTCGTCGCGGGGGTTGACCCGCCGATCGGCAGCGATCTCGTCGCAGATCCCGTAGAGCTCGGCGGCGGCGATGTGCCCGTCTTCCTCCGAGGACTGGAAGTCCGGATCCTGCGCGCCCACCATGCGGTTGGCCAGCCCGGTCGCGCGATGCCGGTCTTCCTCCGGGATGCCGATCATCTCGCAGATCGCCTGCATCGGCAGCTCGGCCGCGATGTCCATCGTGAACTCGATCTCGTCGCGGCCCTCGACGTCGGCGACGATGCGCTTGGCCTGCTCGCCGATCTTCTCGATGAGCATCGTGATC
>JBEEFX010000265.1:0-11410 GCA_041166365.1 Acidimicrobiaceae bacterium | reverse complement strand
CCAGCGCCCGCACTTGCTGGCCGGCGCGGTCGAGCAGGTGGTGCGGGGGACGTTCAACGAGTTCGCATCACTGCTGGGTCGCTCCGGTGGCACCGAGGTCGGCGCCGCGCTCGCGCTCGGTTCTCTGGTGGCGTTCGCGTCAGCCGAGCTGCTCCTGGGTCAGGCGCCCGTCGACGCCGACCGCGAAGAGGTCATCGCCACGTGGGTCGAGATGGTGATGGGACTCGTCGAGGCCCGTGCGGAATCGCCACGCGACTAGGACAGCACTCGACGTCGGCAGCCCTGGCGAGGGCTCCCTCGCGGCCGAGCACCACGTCGGCCGCGGGTAGTTTGGCGGTCCCGTCGACGGGTTCTCCGGCGACGGAGCGGGGAGAGCGCCATGAGCTACGCAGTGGACTTCGTCAACGTCTCCACCGTCGGTCTGGAGTCGTCGCCGGTGGCGACCGCACTCGCCGGCCTGCGGGCGAACGAGGCTCGCTACTTCAAGAACAAGTACGACCACGTCTTCACGGTCGAACCGGCCGCCAAGGCCAAGAAGACCATCGACTGGGTGCACCGCATCCTCAAAGAGGAGCGCGACATCAGCATCGCATCGCCCCCGCTCGAGGCCACGACGTTCCAGGTCGAGAACATCCGGTGGACCTACGTGTTCTACGAGAGCGGGCTGTCGATCAACGTCCTGCTCGACGAACCGAAGAAGCGGGCGGTCGGGTTCAAACTCTCCGAAGGAATGGACGTGCCCGCGGAGCTCAGCTCATTCAAGTTCGCGCGACAGAAGTCGAAGCTCGCCGGGACGATCCGCGGCTCGTACTTCGTGATCAAGGGCGAGTACTGAGGTCACGACACCAAACAGCCGCGCCCACCAGATCCGCCGAGATCGGTCCATGCGCCGGCTGGATATCTGTCGAGTCGTGACTGACGACGTCATGCTTGGTGGCGTGACGATTCAAGAGGAGCCGGGACAACGTGAAGCAGCCGTTGCGAGTTGGCGGTCGCATGACTGCAGTTGAACTTCGCCGATGCTGCCTCCGCAAACCGGGCGCGGTCGAAGACTTTCCTTTCGGCGGGCAGGTGTCCGTGTTCAAGGTTGCGGGCAAGATGTTCGCGCTCTCGGACCTCGACGGCCTCCCACTCGAGGTCAGCCTCAAGTGCGATCCTGATCTGGCCGAAGCGCTCCGCTCACAACATGCGGCGATTCGCCCGGGCTACCACCTGAACAAGCGCCATTGGAACACCGTGATCCTCGACGGCTCGATCGACGACAACGGGATCGAGGACATGATCCAAGACTCCTACGACCTCGTCGCGGCGAAGCTCACCCGAGCTCAACGCGAGAACCTCGCTCTGTGATCGCACTGCCGACGAGCGCGGGCACCGCGATTCCAACGGTACGGGGGCGCGAGACACACCATTCGTGCGCGACGCCTGTGATGACACCCACACCCGGCATCAGGGACATCCCCGATTGCCCATCGAGTGCCGAGGCAGGAAACTCGTGCAATGCGCAAAGGAACAGTTGGGGAGGCACGGCTCCATGTGGATGCCGCGCCCGACGCGTTGTACGACCTGGTGTCGGACGTGACTCGGATGGGTGAGTGGAGCCCGGAGACGATTCGCTGCGAGTGGCTCGACGGTGCCAGCGGTCCGGCGCCAGGCGTCCGGTTCAAGGGCACGAACAAACGGGGCTTCGCACGCTGGAGCACCAAACCCGAAGTCATCGAAGCGGAGCGTGGACGCGTGTTCTCCTTCGTAACCCACTCATCGGGACCGTCGACGAAGTGGACCTACCGGTTCGAGCCGGCTGAGGGCGGTGGAACCGAACTCGTCGAATCGTTCGAGATGCTCGACGACCCGTCGCGCGCGTTGAACTTCATCGAGCGGCACGTGATGCGGATCGCCGACCGCAAGGCAGACCTCGAGGCCGGCATGCAACGCACGCTCGAACGAATCAAGGCTGTAGCCGAGACGCGACACTGACTCCCACACCGCCGAACCGGCGGTAGGGGACACTCTGTGGGTCAGCCGCAAAATTCATTGGCAGGTCTCGAGGCCCTTCGTCTTATGGTGTGATCTTCATCGAGGGAGGAGGTCGGCAATGACGAACGTGGTGAATCAGAGCTCCCGGGTCGCCGTCTCCCTCGGTACACGCCTGTAGCTCCTCGGAGCTCCCACAGGTTCAGACGGCACTTCGCCGCTTCGAGCGGTGGCAGCAACCGCCGCGCCCACGCCCACTGAATCTGTGAGGAGCCCCATGCCCAAGAACTACTTCGACGATCGGACTGCGCGTTTCTACGACCGCGGTACGTCAGACATGTTTCGCCCCGAGGTGCTCGACCCCACGGTCGAGTTCTTGTTCGATCTCGTCGGCACCGGACGCGCCCTGGAGTTCGCCATCGGCACCGGCCGCGTCGCCCTCCCGCTACACCAACGCGGGGTGCCCGTCGCAGGAATCGACCTGTCGCCGCAGATGGTCGCCCAGCTCCGCGCCAAGCCCGGTGCCGACGACATCGACGTCATCATCGGCGACATGACGTCAACCCGCGTCAGCGGGACGTTCCGTGTCGTCTACGTCGTGTTCAACTCGATTGGCAACCTGCTGACCCAGGCTGAACAGGTCGACTGCTTCCGCAATGCCGCCGCCCATCTCGAGCCGGGAGGCTTCTTCGTCGTCGAAAAGGGCGTACCCAACCTCGAGCATCTCTCGCCCCGTCGTCGCCTCGAGGTCTTCACCGCCTCACAAGACTTTCTCGGGTTCGACGAGGTCACCGACTTCGTAGGCCAGCAAGCGGTATCGCACCACTATGGAGTGAGCAACGACACCGCGAAAGGCTGGTCGGTGCCTTGGCGATGGGCGTGGCCGTCAGAACTCGACCTAATGGCGCAACTGGCCGGGATGACACTCCACGAACGGTGGAGCACCTGGACGCGCTCTCCGTTTACCGAGGACAGCACCAGCCACATCTCCGTGTGGCAGCTAGCCAAATAGCATCCGGGCGCGCCCTTACCTCGTTCCGGCGTTGGTGTCACGATTGGTGCTACGCCGTCGCGGTTGATCGTCGAGGTGTAGCGGCATGGCCAAGCTGATCTACTTGTCTCGACGGAGCAGCATGTTGGATCGGAGAGGCGTCAGATCATCCGCAAGAACTCGACCACGGGCTTCGCCGCAGGAAACGATCCCGTGATGCCCGAACTGGCGTAGCCCATGTCGGTGATCATCGTGATGCCCGAGACGCCCGAAGCGGCATCGCTGCACAGGAACACCAGCGGATAGGCCTGGTCGATCGGCGCAGACGCCTCGATGCCGAGTTCCGAGCGGTAGTCCGCCCCGAACCCCAACCACGTCTCTGCGTTCGCCTGTGCCAGTGGCGTGTCCGTAGGGCCGGGAAGGATCGCGTTGATCCGGATGCCCTTCTTGAGAAGGCCGAACGACTCGCGCGCGACGTACGCGTTGATTGCCTGCTTGCTCCAGACGTAGTCCGCTTTGCCGTGTGCGTGCACCCACTCCACGGCGTCGTCCCAGTCGGTGATGTCGAGGTACTCGAACAGCAGAGGCAGGTTCCCTTCCCAACCCAGACCGGCCGCCGAGGAGATGAGTCCGATCGCCGAGCCTGGGCCGAATTGGTCGCGCTCGAGCAACTGGTCGATCACATAGCGATGCCCGATGAAGTTGATGCGCTCGATCCCTGGTGTGCCGTCGGCGACACCTGCGCACGAGAACAGCGCGTCGATCTGTCCTTCGCATTCGCCGAGGGCCGCATCAATCGATGATCGGTCCGACAGGTCGACGCGGATCGCGGTGACGTTCGGGACCGAGACGTCTACGCGGTCCATGACGGTTACGTCCGCTCCGGCGTCCAGCACCAATTCGACGACCGCAGCTCCCATACCGGTCGCGCCGCCCACCACGAGAGCCCGCTTTCCTTGGTAGCTGAAACGGTCGAACAGGCTCATTGAGGCTCCCAGGTGTGCACGCGGTGGGTGGAACAGGCGACGATAGCTCTGCGTCACCAACTCGGTTCCGGCCCCGGGTGCATGGCAGCATGCGACCCGTGATCGACACCGACCGGTTGGGGAAGTGGATGGACGCCGAGGCGATCGGCGGCGCCGGACAACCCATTGACGCGACGTACGTATCGGGCGGATCGCAGAACGAGATCTACGAGGTGCGCCGGGGCGACCTGCACGCCGCGTTGCGCATCCCCCCGCCGACCGCACCGGACAGCCGCGACGGCGGGATCCTTCGAGAGTGGCGCATCATCGACGCGCTGGATGGCACGGACGTGCCGCACACCGCCGCGGTCGCGATGTGCGACGACAAGTCGGTACTCGGTCGAGCGTTCTATCTGATGGGGTTCGTCGACGGCTGGTCACCGATGGGCATCGAGAACCGCCAGTGGCCGCCGCCGTTCGACCGGGATCTCGACGCCCGCAAGGGGTTGGCGTACCAACTCGTCGAAGGCATCGCACTGCTGTCCAAGGTGGACTGGCAAGACAAGGGCTTGCAGGATCTCGGACGGCCGGACGGCTTCCACGAGCGACAGGTCGATCGGTGGACGACGTTCCTCGAGCGCATCAAGGGCCGCGACCTACCGGGCTTGGACGAGGCGTCCGCCTGGCTTCGTGTCCACCGTCCGATCGATTACCTCCCCGGCCTCATGCACGGCGACTACCAGTTCGCCAACGTGATGTTCGAGCACGGCGCGCCGGCGCAGCTGGCGGCCATCGTGGACTGGGAGATGGGAACGGTCGGCGATCCGAAGCTCGATCTTGCATGGGTCGTTCAGAGCTGGCCGGAGGACACCAGCACGCCGGCGGCGGGCGAATCCGGCTATGTCGACATGCAGGGCATGCCCTCGCGAACGCAGGTACTCGAGCACTACGCCGCGGTGTCTGGTCGGCAAGTCGACGACATCGACTACTACGTCGTGCTCGCCAAGTGGAAGTTGGCCATCGTGCTCGAGCAGGGTTTTCAGCGCGCGGCGAACGACGAGAAGCTCACGGCGTTCGGACCGATCGTCCTCGACCTGATGAACGGCGCCGCCGAACTTGCCGCGACGTCCGACTACAAGGGCTGAGCGACGTCAACGCAGCTTCCATTCGATGCGCTTTCCGGACGCGAAGAACTCTTGCCCTTCGGCGATCGAATCGGAGTTCGTTCCCATGGCGACGAACGCGTAGCCGAGGTCGATCGCCTGCTGGCGGCTGTGTTCGAGCGCAGCCCAGATTGCACGCACGGTGCCCTGGATGGCGAGCGGCGGTGCACTGGCGATTGCGTTCGCGGCCCACTCGGCGGCAGGGGCCAGTTCCGCTCCGGGAACCACCTCCGAGACGAGCCCGATCTCGAACGCGCGCCGCGCACTGAGGCGTTCGTGATTGCCGAGCAAGGACAGTCGCATGATCTCGTGGAAGGGCATCTTCTGCAGCATGTGAATCGGCTCGAACGCCGCCGTCATGCCGTACGTGACATGGGGGTCGAAGAACGTCGCGTGATCCGCGGCAATGATGAATTCCACCTCGCCGAGCATGTAGAACGCGCCACCGCATGCCATTCCATTGACGGCGGCGATGACGGGCTTCCACAGATCGCAGCTCTTCGGGCCGATGTTGGCGCCTGGGTCGTCGAACATGAACGGGGTGCTGCCGCTACCGACGACCTTCTCGTTCTGATCGCTGCCTTCGCCCATTGTCTCGGCGCGGTCGATGCCGGTGCAGAAGGCCTTCTCGCCTGCGCCCGTCAGCACCACGCAGCGCACGTCGTCGTTTCGTCGTAGCCCGGTCCACAACGCACGCAGCTCACGCTGCATCGTCGCGTTGAACGCGTTGTGCACCTCCGGCCGGTTGAGCGTCACGAAGGCAGAGCCATCGCGCTCGTCGTACAGCAGTGTTTCGAAGTCGGCCATCGCCCTCATCTTTCAGGGACCGGCAGCATGGCTCCAAACCGTCGGCTGACGCCGATGCTCACGGTGGCGGCGTTTGCGGGCGGGGCGCCAGGGTGATCGAGGGGACGGACATGCTCGCGCCGCCGCGGAGTACCGCGTCGACCGCGATCACGAGATGCTCGACGTCGATGTACGAGCCGGTGAGGAGACCACGAGCGGTCCAGATGCGGTGGAATTCCGTCAGGAGGTCCATGTCCCAGTCGTTGGCGAAGCCGGTCATCCCGTCGCCCTCGCCGCCGGTGCAATCGCCGACGACGCAGCGGGTGAACCCGATGTCGGGATGTTCGACGCGCCAGGCCTCGACCAACCTGTCGAGGGCGGCCTTGCTCACCCCGTAGGCGCCGAGGCCGGGCCATGGCGGAGTGAGCGACGCGGTCACTGACGAGAGGTACAGCGCGGTACCGCGTGAGGCGCTCAGATGGGGGATGGCCGCGGCGGTCACCAGCGCTGCACCAGTGACGTTCGTGTCGAATACGCGACGCCACGTTGCCGCATCGGTGTCGACGAGTCGCCCCAAGGCGCCGATGCCCGGCGTGTACACGAGGGCGTCGATGCCGCCGAGGCCGGCGGCCGCCTTTCCGATTGCGGACGCGACTGAAGCCTCGTCGGTGACGTCGCACTCGATGCTGACTGCGCCCGAACCCGCTTCCACCGCGGCGGCCTCGAGTCGGTCGCGACGGCGCGCGAGCAACGCCACCTGCGCTCCCCGCTGGCCGAGCCCCACCCCGATGCAGCGGCCGAGACCGCTCGACGCTCCGACGACGACTGCTCTCACGGAACGCTGACGTTAGTTGCGCTGTCGACCGGCACTCAGCGGCCTCGTCCACGAGCGCGTCGAAGGTTCTGTGCACAGAAGCATCAGACCAGGCCCTTGTGGTCCCCCGACGTCATCGCCTCATCTCTGCGACGCGCTGAAGCAGCTCGGCATCGTCCGGAAACTCCGCGGTGTGCTCGAGCGTGAGTCCGACGGCACGCTCGAGGCTTCCGGCCACGACCAATGCCGCGATCTGGACGATTTGGCGATCGCGCCGGGCGGTCGTACGGACTTCCCGCTGCGCGCACGAGATGTGCACCTCGGCTGCGGCGGTGTCGCCGTGCTCCGCGGCCATCACGGCGAGCAAGGCATGGTCGATCGCGCTCATCGAGCGGCCGCGAACAAGGTTCGGGGGAGGGTCATGTGAGCAAGCTGCGCCCGGCGGCTGACGGGAGGCTGTACTCCCGCTGAAGCATCCGGGCGGGACGCGGGTACCGTCGAACACATGCGCGTCGGGTTACTGGGTGAGCTCGAGGTGCTCGATGCCGATCAGCGGGAGGTCGCGGTCGCCGGAGCGAAGCTCCGGACGCTCCTCGCGGTGCTGTCTCTGCACGTTGGCCACGTCGTTCCCGCGGACCAGCTCATCGACGCGTTATGGGGCGAGGATCCGCCCACATCAGCGCGCAACGGCCTGCAGGGGCTCGCATCAAAGTTGCGGCGCATCCTGCGCTCGATAGACCTCGTTGTCATGCGCGGGGACGGCTACGCCCTCGAGTTGCCGGTTGAAGCCATCGACGTGCACCGGTTCGAGCAGCTGGTCGCGGCTGGGCGGGCGGCGGCGGCCGGCGGTGATCTGAGCAGCGCGGTCACGCTGCTCGCCGAGGCGGATTCGTTGTGGCGGGGCGATCCTCTCGCCGACTTCACGTACGAGGACTTCGCCGTGGCGGCCATCGCCAGGTTGTCCGAGCTGCGCCTCGCGGCGATCGAGGAGCGGCTCGACCTCGAGCTCCAACTCGGCCGACACCAAGCCGCAGTCGTTCTGCTCGACGAGCTCGTCGCCACGCATCCGCTGCGTGAGCGGCTACGCGCACTGCTGATGACTGCGCTGTACCGCGCCGGCCGGCAGGCCGACGCCCTGCGGATCTTCCAGGAAGGTCGGCAGATCCTCGGCGAGGAGCTCGGACTCGAACCAGGACACGAGCTCCGCGAGCTCGAGGCCGCGATCCTCGCGCAGGACCGATCCTTGGATGCAGTGGTGGTCGCCAGCTCCGACACGATCATGTCCCCGCACTCCCGAACGACCATCCCCGAGGCGCTGACGCCGTTGGTCGGGCGCGACAGCGAGCTACGCGATCTCACCCGTCTGTTCGCCGAGCATCGCTTCATCACCCTGGTGGGGCCGGGAGGGGTCGGCAAGACACGTCTCGCGCTGGAGGTCGGCCGGGTCGAGTCCGCGAGTCTGCGCTTCGGCGGCTGCCTCGTCGAACTGGCCCCCGTTGGCGATCCGGCCGGCGTCCGCGCCGCGATCGCATCCGCCCTCGACCTACCCGACCCAGGCCGGCTCGCCGAGCTGATCGGCGACCACGACCTGCTGATCGTCCTCGACAACTGCGAGCACGTGATCGCCACGGCCGCCGAGGTGGCCGAAGACCTGTTGCGTCGCTGCCCGGGTCTACGTCTCATCGCGACGAGCCGCGAAGGCCTCCGCGTCGGGGGCGAGGCCATCTGGCCCGTCCCGCCCCTGCCCACCGACGACGCCGTCGCGCTCTTCGTCGCGCGTGCGCGCGCCGCGGGCACACCGCTCGAGCTGACCGATGACCATCTCGCGGCGGTCGCCGACATCTGCGTCCGGCTCGATGGGCTACCGCTCGCGATCGAGCTCGCCGCGGCGCGCACCCGAGCGTTTCCGATCGACCAGATCGCCTCCCGACTCAATGATCGGTTCCGGTTGCTCACCGGCGGCTCGCGGACGGCGCTTCCTCGTCAGCAGACATTGCGGGCCGTGGTCGACTGGAGCTACGAGCTGCTCTTCGAGGAGGAGCAGCGCGTCTTCGAGCGGCTGGCCGTGTTCCCGGGCGGGTGTGATCTGGCCACCGCCGAGATCGTTTGTGTGGACGAGACGCTCGCGGCCGAAGATCTCCACGACGTCATTCACGCACTCGTCGAGAAGTCGCTCGTCATCGCGGTGCCACGAGGCAACTCGTTGCGCTTCACCCAGCTCCAGACACTCGCGCAGTACGGCCGCGAGAAGCTCGCCGAACGAGGGGAGGCTGAACGCGTCCGCGACGCGATGGCGAAGCACTACGCCGAACTGTGCGCGCAGAGCGCGGCCGCGTACCGGGGGGACCAGCAGCGGGCGTGGCTGACAGCGATCGACCAGGAGCACGACAACCTCAGGGCGGCGCTCGAGTGGGCGGTGGCCAACGACGACGCCGAGACGGCGCTGACGATCGCCGGCGGGACCAGCTGGCCGCACTGGCTCGCCGGCATGGTGATCGAAGGCAAGCGCTGGCTCGATGACGCCTTCGGATGCGCTGGCGAGGCCGACGAGCGCACGCGTGCGCTGGCGCTCACCGGCCGAGGGCTCCTCGACTTCCTCGCAGGCGCACGCGACACCGACGATGATCTCGAAGCGGCGATCGAGATCTTCCTGCGTCACGACGACATCGAATCGATGGCGTTGGCGTACTCGTTCTACGCCGAACAGCCCAACGCCCGAGGGGACCGCGACGAGGCTCGCCGGCGCCGCTTGGTCGTCATCGACTTCTACGGCGAGTCTCCGGAGAACCCCTTCGAGATTGCGGCGCGCTCGTACTCGCTCGGGAAGCTGGCGCTCTTGGACGGGGACCTCGCGGAAGCAGAGGTGCACTACCGCGCGGCGGCCGAGGGCTTCGCATTGATCGATCGACCGGTGATGCTCTCCATGAGCCTCGACGTGGTGGCCGACTTCGACGAGCGCGCCGGCAACTATGCCGCCGCGGTCAGCGCGCTGACTGAGGCGGTCGCGACCAACGACGCGTGCGGATTGCGAGGTTTGACGGGATCGTTGCTCACACGCCTGGGATGGGTGCTGCTTCACGAAGGCGATGTGGCACGAGCCGAGACGGTGTACGCGCGCGCGCTCCACGGCGCACGCCGCTTGAGGAATACGCCCGTGATGTTCCTCGCGCTCACCGGGATAGCCGTACTGCATCGGCTGCATCACCGCGACGAGGCCGCGGCCGCGTCGGCCACCGAAGCGTTGGAGCTCTACCGCGCCGGAGACCCTCGCCGGTTCAGGAACCGCATCGACACCGAGAGCGAACTGAAAGTCGCGGCCGCGGCGTGCTACATCGTGCTCGCCGCCATCGCCGCGCAAGGGGACGAACCGGACCTTGCGGCCATTCTCTCCGCGGAGGCGGAACGTCTTCGGGCGGAGGCCGGCGCCGAGATCCCGGCGTTCCTGCGCGATGAGGTGGCCATCACCTCCTGAACGCGCCGCTTCAGCGCGAGCGCGGTCGGACTAAAGCGGCTTCCTGGATGGTGCTCGTGTCCCTGCACACCGCGGGGCCACATCCCAGGAGGATCCCGTGAGCGCATTCCTGTATCGCCTCGGCCGCAACAGCGCCCGCCACCCGTTCAGGGTGCTCGGCCTCTGGCTGGTGGCCGCCATTGCCGTGGTCGCGCTCCAAGGCCGCGCCGGCGGCGAGTTCGACAACAGCTTTCGCGTGCCCGGCGCCGAGTCGCAGCACGCTGCCGACGTACTCAGCAATCGGTTCCCGAGCCAGGGCGGTCAGTCCGCGCGCATCGTGCTCCATACCGACAACGGGCGACTCGACGACGCCGCGCATGCGGCGACCGTCATCCAGGCCCGGACCCAGCTCGCCGGCGGACACGACGTCGCCGGCGTGACCGATCCGTTCGCGGCGCAGGCCGCGGCCATCAGCTCCGATGGACGGACGGCCTACGTCGACGTCACCTATGCGCTCGACAAGCTCACCGCCGCACAACTCGAGGACGCCAAGGCCGTCACCAACGAGGCCCGCGCCGGCGGTGTTCAAGTGGAGCTGACGGGATCGCTGGCCCTGCTGGCGCAGGAGGCCCCGAGCAGCGAACTGATCGGCGTGGGTGTCGCGATCATCGTGCTGCTGCTCGCGTTCGGCTCCGTGGTCGCGATGGGGCTTCCGATCGTGACAGCCCTCATGGGCATCTTCGTCGGCGCCTCCGCCGTGGGCGTGCTGTCGGCCTTCCTGGACGTACCGGAGTTCTCGCTGATCCTGTGCGCCATGATCGGTCTCGGCGTGGGCATCGACTACGCGCTGTTCATCGTCACCCGTCACCGTCAGCATCTCCACGACGGCATGAGCGTCGAGGACTCGGCCGGCACCGCCGTCGCCACCGCCGGTCAAGCCGTGCTCTTTGCCGGCACCACCGTCGTCATCGCCATCCTCGGCCTGTTCCTCGCCGGCCTCCCGGCGATCAGCGGCCTTGGCGCCGCAGTGGCGCTGGTGGTGATCGTCTCGATGGTCGCCGCGATCACGTTGCTCCCCGGGCTCCTCGGCCTGGCCGGGACGAAGATCGACAAGCTCTCGATCCACCGCAAGGCGCACGTCACCAAGCCGGCCGACGAGACCTTCTCCGGCCGCTGGGCCCACCACGTGGGCAGCCACCCGGTCCGCTACGCCATCGTCAGCCTCGGCGCCCTGTGCGCCATCGCCGTGCCTGCCCTCAGCATGCG
>JBEEFX010000264.1:0-3782 GCA_041166365.1 Acidimicrobiaceae bacterium | reverse complement strand
GCGCACGACGGCGACGGCGAACGGCTGATGGCCTTGGTGTCGTGGGCACCGACCCTCGCCGGCGCGTCAGGTGCATCGGTCGAGCTGCGACCATGGATCGAAGAAGCACTGCGCATCGCGGATCCTCTGTCGGCGCGCCGTCCCAAGACCGTTCACGCCGCCGCGGTCGCGGCGATGGCGACCGGCGACTACATCACCGCGGTACAGCGCCTGCACGAAGCGCTTGCACTGTTCACCGACCAAAAGGACAGCGCGCGTCGCGCAGAAATTCTCTTCACGCTCGGTCAGATGACCGCATTTGCCACAGGGTTGGACCCCGCTCGACCCATGCTCGATGAGGCCATCGAGCTCGCAGTTGTCGCCGGCACCTTCCCGGTCGAGCTGCTCGGCATCTACTCGTTCGTGCTCACCATCTTCGGCCACCTGACCGAAGCACGCGCCGCTCAAGAACGCGCTGAGGCGCTTCGCGCTCAAGGATTCGGGCTGCCGTGGCGGGTGCCCGATGCGCACCGCGCATTCACCCTCGCGTTGCAAGGCCATGCGCGTTCAGCCCTTGACATCGGAGCCCCGGCCGTAGCTGAGCTCCAGGCCTATGGGATCGACACGGCGCTTGTCACCGGACTCTTCGCTCTGGCAGAGGCGGCAGCTTCAACGGGCGACATCGAGGCCGCGAAGACGCACGCAGCCGAATGCCTCGCGGTGGCCAGACGCGTCAACGGTCCCGGCGAGCTGGGCCAAGCCGCGACCATCCACGCCCGCGTGCTCGTTGCCGACGACGACGCTGTCGCTGCTCGAGAGCTCCTGGCAGATGCCCTCCGAACCTCACCATTGATGGGCGATCTCGTCGCTCACCAACACCTCGCGCTCGCGGAAGCAGAGCTGGCCGACGGGGACATCGAGGCGGCGTGCGCGAGCCTCGCGCAAGCCGACGCATTCGGTTCGAACGGAGGACTGAATTGGGTCCTCGCGTTCACGCGTTGCCTCGACGCACACATCGAGATCGGCCGCGGACAACTCGACCGCGCCGAGGACCGGGCTCACCAGGCCCTCGTTCTTGCCCAGGAAGAAGGCGCCGTCGGGCTCGCGATCGATTGCCTCGAGCTCCTCGGGTGCATCGCTGCAATGCTCGAAAGTCACACCGAAGCCTTCCGCCTGTGGGGAGCCTGCGAAGCTGAACGCCAACGTCTCGGATACACCATGCGGCGCCGCCATGTCCGCGATGTGCTGGCAGCCTCGACCACAACGGCTCGCCAGGCACTCGGCGAAGAAGGCTCAGACGAGGCGCGGGACGCGGGGAATGCGATGTCGTTGAACGTCGCGGTCGGCTACGCGCAGCGGGGGCGAGGCGAACGAAAGCGGCCTTCGCACGGTTGGGCGAGCCTCACCGCAGCCGAGCTTCGCGTCGCCGAACTCGTCGCTCAAGGGCGCACGAACCCTCAGATCGGCGAACAGCTATTCGTCAGTCGCGAGACGGTGAAAGGCCACGTGGCCAGCATCTTCGTCAAACTCGGCCTCTCGAGCCGCACGGAGCTCGCCGCCGAGCTAACTCGCCGACACCGGTAGTCCGACATCGATCGTCGGACTGCAACCCTCGCGCCAAGGAGGACCCATGAAGCAAACAGAACCCGTCATCGAGCTGCTCCGGACCGTGCCCGGGCTGGCCAACTTGTCGGATCGGTCGCTGGCCGACCTGGTCCCGCTGGTCGACGAGGTCGTCGTCCAGCCCGGCGCAGTGCTCGCCCAAGAAGGCTCATCGGGGCGCCAAGCCTTCGTGGTGCTCAGCGGCATCGGCCAGGTCTTCGTCGACGGCGAACCGATCGCCACTGTCGGCCGAGGCGACTTCATCGGCGAGATGGCCATGCTCGACAACCATCCCCGCTGCGCCACCGTCCGCGCCGACACCCCGATGCGCCTGCTGGTCGTCGGCCCGTCGGCGTTCGCCTCGTTCGTTGATCACCCGGGTGTATTGAAGGCGATGACTCTGCAACTCAACGAACGCCTTCGCCGGGCCGACGCCGCTGGTGCGGTCGTCCACCCGAGACAACCGTCACCAGTGACGTAATCGAGTGGCTGCTGAGACGTGCTTCCGAGGCCTGGGAACCGCCGCGAGGATCGTCTCGAGGTACTCGAACCCCCCACATGGGGGGCGATCTGCGAGCGCATGCAAGCGACGCTGGCCACATGAAGCTCAACCATGAACTCCGCCACGCTCTGCTCATGACCTCGGGGCGTGCCTCCGGCCTCCCGACGCCAGCGGGCGTCATCGTGCGTCGCGTGAGGAGAATCGCCATCATTGCGCTGCTCGCCGCCGCGCTCGCAAGCGAGTCGCCGGCGTACGCGACGACGGCTTCGGTCTCGCGCATTTCAGGGCCGAGCCCGATCTCATCGTGCAACCCGGCGAACGACATCACCGGGATGCGCGGCTATGAGCACCAGGCGTCGCTCGAGATCGATCCCAAGGATCCGCGCCATCTGGCCTCCCCTTGGACGCAGGACTTCGACGACGCGACGGTGGTTGCGTTCAGCCGGAACGCTGGCGCCTCGTGGCAGCGGGTGCCCGTCCCGGGACAGATGCCGGGCTGCGGGGGCGATCCCGAAGACCCGACCTTCGACTCAGCCGTCAATCCGAGGGCATCGATCGGTCCAGACGGCACGGTGTACGTGATCTCGAACGTCTACAGCAGCAACACCAGGGCGCAAGCGGTCAGGATCAACTCGACGCGGGATGACGGCGTGAGCTGGATCGGCTCGACGACGCTCGAAGCGGCACCGTCGCTCGACTGGGTGTGGGTCACGGCCGATCCCAAGACGGCAGGGACCGCCACTGCGCTATGGGGCCACCGGGTGGCGGACGCGACCAGTGTGACCTCCGCATGGGAGTACGTCGCGCGCACCACGGACTTTGGAGCGCACTGGATGCTGGCAGACAAAGACACGCACCCGGTGCCGCCAGCCGGCAAGACCTACCAGTTCGGACAGCTCGTGGCGCTTCCGGATCGCAGCCTCGTCGATGTGTTTGCAGAGTGCGACACAGCCGACCAGTGCAAGGACAGCAACGCGATGACCGTTCACGCGGCCCGTTCGTCGGACGGGTCGGTGTGGTCTGCGCCGGGCGATGCGCTCATCGTGGGCGAATGGTTCGACGTGGCCCTGACGCCGGGCGGCTCGTTGCTCGTCGCATCGGTGAGAGACACGACGATCGAACTCGTACGTTCGGGCGATCTTGGGGCGAGCTGGCAGCCGGCCGTGACGGTCGTCGCGGGCGGTGCCTACGCCGACGCGACGGTCGCCGCGCTGAGCGATGGCACCGTCGGCGTCCTCTACTACGAACGCGTCGCACAGAACGACACCGTCGTGCGTCTGACGACAAGCCGCGACGGCACCAGTTGGACCACGAGAGATCTCGCGGGACCGTTCGACGAGTCGGCAGCGCCGGCCCTCGGCAAGGGAATGGGCGAGTGGCTCGGACTGGTTCCGGTCGGCAAGGCCTTCGCCGCCGTGTTCCCTATGGCAGCGACTCGCACGGCCGATCCGAATCAGCAAGTGCAATCCGGCGCGACCGACGTTTTTCTCGCGACGGTCCCTGCGAGGTAGACCGCCGACCGGTGATGGAACCCCGGAGAGCCAGACCTTCGTGAAGGGACTCGAGGTGCTCGGCGCCGGTTGCATCTGCACGGCTTGCGCGCCACGATGTCGGCAAGGAGGTAACCCATGCCAGCTTCTACGGCTGGGATGCGTCCCAATAAGCGGTCGGTAAGTCCCCCCTCGCCCACCACGCGAGT
>JBEEFX010000263.1:0-7356 GCA_041166365.1 Acidimicrobiaceae bacterium | reverse complement strand
GATCTGCATGAGTTTCCCCGAGGCAACTGAGCGGATGAGTCACGGCGAGCCGACGTGGTTCGTGCGCGACAAGAAGGTCTTCGTGATGTTCGACGACCATCACCATGGTGCCGACCACATCGCGATCTGGTGTCCCGCTCCTCCCGGCGTGCAGGGCGCGCTCGTCGACGAGGAACCCGACCGCTTCTTCGTGCCGCCGTACGTCGGCCACCGAGGATGGGTGGGCGTGCGCCTCGACGTCGAAGTCGACTGGGACGAGGTGGCCAGGATCGCCGCGGACTCCTACCGCATGGTTGCGCCCAAGAAACTGATCGCGGAGCTCGACTCGGCCTAGCCTCGGCCGCGCTTGGGGGTCTTGGAAGCTCGGGGGCTGGTGAAGATCTATGGCGCGCGGCGCGCCCTCGATGGCGTTGACCTCGACGTCGCCCGCGGCGCATTCGTGTCCGTGATGGGCCCGTCGGGCTCCGGCAAGTCCACCCTCCTGCACCTGCTCGGGGGTCTCGACACTCCCGACGAGGGCGACGTGGTGCTCGACGGTGAGTCGCTGTCGACGATGGACGACCGCGATCGCACGTTGGTGCGGCGGCATCGCATCGGCTTCATCTTCCAGGCGTTCAACCTGGTGCCGGTCCTCACCGCAGGCGAGAACATTGCGCTGCCCGCCGTCATCGACGGCGAACGGCCGGAGGCCTACGAGAAACGGTTGCAGGCCGTGCTGGACGCGGTCGACCTCCGGGAGCGCCGCGACCAGTTGCCATCCGAGCTCTCGGGCGGCGAGCAGCAGCGGGTGGCGGCGGCGCGTGCGCTGTTCGTCGAGCCGGAGGTGCTCCTGGCGGATGAGCCGACCGGCAACCTCGACTCGCGATCAGGCACCGAGCTCTTGTCGGTCTTGAAGCGGGCGCAGCGCGACCACGGCCAGACCGTGGTGCTGGTGACGCACGATCCGGCAGCCGCTTCGTTCGGCGACGCGGTCGTGTACCTGCGCGACGGCCGAGTGTGCGGACACCTCCACGTTGACGGCGAAGGAGGTGACCGTGCGCAGCTTGTCCTCGCTTGGCTCCAGGAGCTTGGCGCATAGACCGGGCCGGACACTCCTCACCGGCCTCGGCGTCGCCCTCGGTGTCGCGTTGCTGTTCGGCGTGCTCGTGGCCAACCGATCCGTGAACCGCTCGTTCGAACGCGCCACCGAGCGGATACCGACGACCTTCAACGTGTCGTTGACGCGTTCGGACGGCGCGGTCTTGAGCGACGATGTCATCGTCCGCACGTTCGCGCTGCCGCACGTTTCGAACGGAGAAGTGCAGCCAGACCGAACCGAGTTGAGGGTGGCGATCCGCGGCATCGCGGCGACGGACTGGCAGAACCAGATCGCCACCCCTGCGCTCGGGCCCGACATCGTCTTCGGGCGGATCATCACCATTGGAGGAGAGCAACAGCCCGACAACGGATTCCGAGAATTTCGCGAGTCCGTCGAGGGGACGCTGGCGGCCTTCTCCGCGGTGTCGCTCTTCGCGGCCGGCTTCTTGATCTATCTCACCTTCACCACCGCGGTCCTCGAGCGCACCGCGTTGTACGGGCTCCTTCGCGCCCTCGGCGCGCACCCGAGCCAGATTCGCCGGGCGGTGGTGGTGGAGTCCCTGACGCTGGGAGCCGTTTCATCGGTCGTAGGCCTGCTCCTCGGGTTCGGCATCGCGTCGCTCATCACGCGTCTGCTGGCCGAGGCCCTCGGCGTCGCTACCCCGCCTAGCGAGATCCAGCTCTGGGCCGTCACCGCCTCGATCACGCTCGGTGTGGCGACCTCCGTCGTGTCCGCGCTCATTCCCGCCCGCCGAGCGGGCGCGGTCGAACCGGTCGCGGCGATGCGAGGTGATCATCGAGCGGCGGGTGCGCTCTCACGGTGGTGGATCGCCGGCGCGGCGATGCTCCCCGCCGGCGTCGGGCTGGGAGTGCGCTTTCCGTCGCTGCGAGTCGCTCCGGTGAGCGCGACGCTCATCGTCGTCGGTTCCGTCCTCCTCGTGCCCCCGCTCCTCAAGCCGGTGGCGCGGGCGCTCGGTGTGGCCACCACTCGCTTGTCACGCAACGGCCGCATCCCCGTGATGCATCTCGTGAAGGAGCGCAGCCGATCGGCTTACACGCTCGCGCTCATCATGGTGGTGCTGGCGATGGCGTACTCGCTGGCGGCGGCAGACACGTCGATGCATGACGCGCTCGACGAGGTGTTCGACCACCAGTACCGAACGGATCTTGTCGTGTTCCGCGCTGGGGCGCCGTACCAGCCGAGCGAACTGGCGGCCATCTCGCGTCAGCCGCACGTCCGGGCGATGACCGCCCTGGGACTCGGTCGAACAACGGTCGCGGATCGAACCGCGAACGTCGTCGTGATCGATCCGGCGAGCTACTTCGGAATGCTGAGCTTCGCCTGGCGCGACGGCGACGACCGCTCCGCGGCCGAAGCCCTCCGTCGAGGGGGAGCGGCACTCGTGCCGGCGGATCTTGCGGCGCGTGCCGGCGTTCGTCGTGGTGATCCCATCTTGCTGAGCACCCCTGACGGGTCCCGCACGCTTGTCGTCGCCGGTACGTTCGTCCGTTTCGGCTTCCTTCCGGACATGGGGGTCGTCGTCGGTCCGACCGACGCCGTCTCCTTCGGCGTCGCGGGTCCCGTCGCCCTTCGACTGAACACCGTCGAGGGCACGTCGACCTCCGAGATCGTCAACGAGGTGCTCGCGGTTCCCGGGCCGGGTTTCACGTACACGCAGGTGCAAACGGTCGCCCAGCTCAAGGAGGTCGTCATCGGCAGTGTCGACCGTTACTTCCGCTTGTTCTTCGCGGTCGTGCTCGTCGCGCTCATCGTCGGGCTGTTGGGCTTGGCGAACACGCTGGGCATGTCGATCTTCGAGCGCACTCGCGAAGTCGGCGTGCTACGGGCGACAGGAATGCACCGCTCCGAGATCGGCCGGATGGTGGTGGTCGAATCCATCACCCTCGCGCTGGCCGCGTTTGTGCTGTCGATCCCACTCGGCATGATCCAAGCGCAGCTGTTGACGAGAGGAACCCGGGAGCAGCTCGGGTTCGGCGGCGGCGGGAGCCAACCGGTCTGGTGGCTCGTGCCCGTAGGTGTGCTCGCGACCGTGGTGGCGGCGTTGGCCGCGCTGCTACCGGCGCGACGGGCTGGTCGAGTCGAGATCGTCGACGCGTTGCGCTTCGAGTGATTCCATCCGGCGGCGGACCGCGAGCGCTCCGGCCATGACCGCGCCGCCCACGACCAAGGGCAGCTCGAGATCGATGCCGGTGCGGGCGATCCCGGGTTGGTCAGATGACGACGACGACGGGTGCAGATCGAACGGCGCCTTCATGACGAGCTCGACGTTGAGGTCGGTCGGTACCCCGAGTTTGCTGACCGGATCGACCTGAGGATCGTTGGCCGACAGCTCGCGGCTGATCGACGCGAGACCGAGCAGCGACAGATCGCTCGGATCGGCCGCGGCGGGCGCCGCGTGCTCGATGATCGTCGCGAAGATCGAAAGCGTGCCGTCGCGGTTGTCGACGAGCTCGACCAGCCGGGCGTGCTCGGGATAGTCGACGTGGGCCGCGGTCGTGATCTCCCAGAACCCGCCGGTGTAGCCAGTGGGGTCGGGCACCGGGTTCACTCGGTTCACGTGCGTGTGCCCGTTGATCCAGGCGACGACGTTGGGGAAGCGCAGCAGGAGCGCGTGCAACTCGGTGAAGGTCAGGCGTTGCTCGTTGGGGTTGGCCGGGTCGGGGACCGGGTTGGCCAGCGTGCTCTTGTTGTGGTGGCTGAAGAGCATCACGAGCTGGTCGGCGCGGCCCGTACGGACTTCAGTGCCGCCGGCATCGCGGTAGCGGCCGCTCGCCTCGATCAGTCGCGCTTCGAGCCACGCCATCTGCGCCTCGCCGATCGACCCGTCCGCGTAGCCCCCGTGGTTCACGGTGTCCATGCTGATGCCGAGCACGCCGGGCGCCACGGCAAACGTGTAGTACAGCTGCGTCGTGCCGAGCATGTCCTGCGTGTAGCCGTGGCCGTGCGGCCCGGGCGCGCTCGGCGACGCGAGATGGGCATTGATCCACTCGTCGATCGAGACCGCGCCCCGTTGGGTGTCCGAGGCGACCGGGCGGACCGGAGCGCCTTGCGAGAGCAGGTTCGCCGCGACGGTCGGGTTGTCGAACGCGTTCTGGATGTCGGTCGGAGACACGCCGGCCGCGAGGTTGATCGGCTTGGCACCGCCCTTCGCCACGTCGTCGAAGGGGCGGACATCGCCGGGCTGAACCCCCGGCATGTTCCCTTGGATGAGCCCGTCGTGGTTCCCGTAACACGAGTACCACGGCATGTTGAGGCCCGGCGCGTCGAACGCGGTGATCGCCGCCGACAGCAGGCCCGGATAGTCGGGGAACCCGTTGACGGACTTGGAGAAGTCGTCGATGCCCTCGTCCGGGTGCCAGTAGTGCGGATCGGGCGGATCGACGTCGTCCTGCACGCCTTCGTACTTGTCGGGGTCGCCGCTGTTGGGCACCACGTGCCCGCCATCGAGGGTGGTGATGAACCAGGCGAGCTCGTTGTGCTGCTGGTTGTCGATGTTGTCGCCGGTCGACACGCACACGTCGAACGGCCGGCCGGTGACCGGCCCGGCGGCGATCGAGTTGATGCGGGTGACCATCGACGTCGCGACCTGGTTCGTGAGCGTCTCCTGCGCGCGGAACGCGCTCTCGAACGGTGACCCGTACCGATCGAGGAACTCGACTCGTGACGGGCTCTGCGCGTCGATCAGGTGCACGTCCGTGAGATGCACGAGCGCCAGCATCGGGACGCGGCGGTCCTCGCGCCCGCTCTTGGGCTCCGCGAGCTCGGCGCGCACCACGATCGGCCATCCCGGGCCGTCGCCGAGGAGCCGGTAGCCGGCAGCACCCAACCGCACCACGGTCGCCTCCAGCGTGGTACCGGTCGGGTTCACGCTGATGGCCATCGTCCGCGCCAAGCCGGCCGCGCGGGCGGGTGTCCACAGGTCGCCGGCCCAGCCGATCGCGCCGATCGCGGAGAGGCGCGCGAGGAACGCGCGACGCGACAACTCCGGATTGCGGCCCCCGAATTCCACTCGGCCGGGACGCTACTGAATCGCCGGCATCCGGATCGCTTTGCGGGCGGCGAGGGGGTGAGGTGGCTAACCGACCCGGTGGCGGAGCTTGGCGAGGCCGTCGCCCAACGCGACGCGCAGGTCGGCGCGCGGGAGTCCGAGGTCGCGCTGGATCTCGCGAATCGTGCGAGGTTCTCGACCGTCGAGGCCGTAGCGGGCGCTGATCACCGCCCGCTCGACCGGCTCGAGGTCGTCGAGCAGGCGGGGTGAGGCGGCGTGCAGGCTGACGAGGTCGTCGTCGGTCTCGGCCGAGGGGTCGATCGGCTCCTCGAGCTGGTCGACGCCCGCATCGGCGTCTTCGTCGGGGTACGGCCACCCCTCGTCGCTCGGCCACGCGTCATCGGTGATCCAGGAGAGCGAGCCGGTCATGACCCAGTTCTCGCGCTGGACCACGGAGACGTCAACCGCCGTGCTCGCCGATCCAGCGCTCGACGAGGGCGACCTCCGCGCCGAGGTGTTCGCGCAGCCCGGAGACGATGGCGTTCTCGACTCGGCGCCCGACGAGGGGCATCCGGATCTCGATGTCGCCGGTGCAGTTCCGGATCGTGCTCGTGTCGCCCGCGGGCTCGAAACGGTACGTGCCCGAGGATTTGAAGCGATCGGCGTAGTGGTCGGCGATCATGCGGAAGCTGACGCTGCGGGCGGCGATGTCGTGGTCGGCTTCCTCGACCCAGGTGAGCTTCTTCGGATCGACGACAGCGCGTACCGCACCAGACAGCTCACCGGTGAAGCGGTAGCGCACGCGCATCCGCACGATCGAGCCCTTCGCTTCGTGCGACAGGAGCTCGGGACGACCGAGGTTGGGAAGCGCCTCGAGCGACTCGTAGAACCCGGGATCGACGAAGGCGGCGACGACAGCACCGACCGGCGCCGCGATGTGCTGTTCGAGCTGGAACCGCATCAGTGACCTGCGACGACCGCGAGCAGGTCGTCGCCGTACCGCTCGAGCTTGACTGGCCCGATACCGGGCACGGCCAGCAGACCGGCCTTGTCGGTGGGCCGCCGAGACGCGACTTCGGTGAGCGTCTTGTCGTCGAAGATCACGAATGCCGGCACGCTCGCCGCCTTCGCTTGCTGCGAGCGCCAGCGCCGCAGTTCTTCGAACAGTCCCTGGTCGTCGGGACGCAGCGTCGACGCCGCACGTCCGCCGAGGCGGGGCTTGCCCGCGGCGCGCACCGTCTCGCGCACGATCGGAAGATGCTCGGCCGCGTCCGCAGGTGCCGTCCCCCTGCGCATCGCGTCGAGCACGGGTTCGATCTCGTCGAGGTACGGCGACGGCCGCCGGCGGGCGACGCGCGTACCGAAGGTGCGCTCCTCTGCCCAGTGCAGCCACAGCTCGCGCTCGGCGCGGGTGACCGCGACATAGAACAGCCGGCGCTCCTCGGCCGCACCTTCGATGGTCTGGGCACGGCCGATCGGCACGAGTCCCGCCTCGACGCCGGCAAGATGAACGATCGGCCACTCGAGGCCTTTGGCGGCGTGGAAGGTGGCGATGTCGACGGCGTCACCGCCGCTGCCGCCGTCGTCGGTGCCGATGGTGGCATTGAGCCAGGTCTCGAAGCCCTCCGCGGACGGCGCGCGATCATCGGTGAGGTACTCGTTGGCCAGACGGAGCAGCTCCTCCAGGTTGCGGACGCGCGCCAGCTCGGCGTCGGACAGCAGCGGCGCCCCGTCGATCGTCGCCTGCTCGTCGTCGTCGAGACGATCGTCGTCGTCGTCGCCCACATCGCGCAGGTCGATCTGCTGCGGTACCCGCATCTCGAGCTCTCCGAGCGCATCGCGCAGCCCGCCTCGCGAGCGCTGCATGGCCCTCAACGCCTCGCGGATCTCCGGAAGTTGGAGAAACGGCGTCTGCCCGCGCACGCGCACGGGCGCGCCGGCGGCTCGCAGCGACTCGGCCAGCAGCACGGCTTGCGCGTTGGTGCGCGTGAGCACCGCGTGGTGCGACCACGGTGTGTCGCGGCCGTGCCGGCGAACGATGGCCTTGGCGATGGCCTGCGCCTCCTGGGTGTCGGTGGCGTGCGCGACGACTTCCGGCACCGGCCCCTCTGGGCGCGTCGCGCGAAGGCGAAGCGTGGACACGGCCCCGCACTCGAGCACGCGATTGGCGGTGGCCACGACCTGGGGAGAGGAGCGGTAGTTGCGCTCGAGCGTGACCGTCTCGCCGCCGGGGATGCGCGCTCCGAGCTTCGTGATGAGGGTGGGATCT
>JBEEFX010000262.1:0-33322 GCA_041166365.1 Acidimicrobiaceae bacterium | reverse complement strand
CCGATTCTCGACGAGGCGTCCCTCGTGACCCTCGGCCAACAACTCGACACGATTCGCCAGGAGGTCCTCGATGGACGACGTCGCTGAACCGGATGATGCCCGAGGTCCGATCCTCGCCTTGCGAGACGAGGTCGGCAAGGTCGTCGTCGGCCAGGAAGGCACGCTGTCGGGCCTCGTAGCTGCGCTCCTCGTGCGCGGTCATGTGCTCTTGGAGGGCGTTCCCGGAGTCGCGAAGACGTTGGTGGTCAAGGCGTTGGCGGCGACGCTCGATCTCGAGTTCCGTCGCGTTCAGTTCACACCGGACCTCATGCCGTCGGACGTGATCGGCCAGACGATCTTCGATGCGCGCGGCGGCTCGTTCTCGTTTCGCGAGGACCCGGTGTTCACCAACCTGCTGCTGGCCGACGAGATCAACCGCACTCCTCCGAAGACGCAGGCGGCGTTGCTCGAGGCGATGGAGGAGCGCCAAGTGTCGATCGAGGGCGAGGCCCGACCACTGCCGGACCCGTTCATCGTGGTCGCCACCCAGAACCCCGTCGAATACGAGGGCACCTACCCGTTGCCCGAGGCGCAGCTCGACCGCTTCCTCTTCAAGCTCCAGGTCGGCTACCCGACGTTCGAGCAGGAGCAAGAGGTACTGGCCCGCCACGACCGTGGGCTCGACCCGCACGATCTGGCGGCCACCGGGATCCGAGCCGTGGCCAGTGCAGCCGACCTCACAGTGGCGCGCGGCTTCGTCGACCAACTGCGGGTCGAGCCACCCGTGATGGCGTACATCGTGCAGCTGTGCCGCGCGACGCGCGACGCGCCGTCGCTCACCCTCGGCGTGTCGCCCCGCGGGGCCACCGCGCTGTTGCACGCGGCCAAGGCCTGGGCATGGCTGGCCGGCCGGCCGTTCGTGACACCCGACGAGGTGAAGGCGGTCACCAAGCCGACGCTGCGCCACCGCATCCAGTTGCGCCCGGAGGCCGAGCTCGAGGGCACGACGGCCGACGTGGTGCTCGACGGCATCCTCGCGGCGGTTCCGGCCCCGCGCTGATGCCGGTTCCCACCCGCCGGCTTGCGGTGGTCGCGCTCGCACTCGCGGGCCTCCGACTCCTGCTGCCCGACGTGCCGATCGCGCAAGGCCTGCTCGTTCTGAACCTGCTGTTGCTGGCGGCGGCCTCGGCCGACTGGCTCCTCACGACTGCGCCCGGTCGCGTCGGTGTCGAGCGGGCGCTGCCCGCGGTGCTCGTCATCGATCAGCTCGGCGAGGTGAGCTGGCGCATCACGAACCCGACGAGACGTCGACTGCACGTTGTGGTCGCCGACGAGCTGGCGCCATCGCTGCACGCGCAGACGCGCCGGGTGCGTGTCACGGTGCCCGCCTCGGGTTCGGCCACCGTCCACACGCCCATCCGGCCCTCGCGCCGTGGAAGGTTCACGCCGCGCGAGGTCGTCGTTCGCGTCGACGGGCCCCTCGGGCTCGCCGCTCGGCAACGCCGGCGGCTCTTGCCGGCGACGCTGCGCGTGCATCCGCCGTTCCGCTCGAAGGACGAGGCCGAGCTGCGCATCAACCGCGCCCGTGTCCTCGAGGTCGGCCTTCGCTCGGCGCAGGGCCGGGGCGGCGGCACCGAGTTCGAGTCGCTGCGCGAGTACTCGGCCGACGACGAGTTCCGGCGCGTCGACTGGTCCGCCACGGCGCGCGCCGGCAAGCCAATCGTGCGCACGTACCGCGCCGAGCGGAATCAGACGATGGTCGTGCTGCTCGACAACGGTCGCGTGATGGCGGGCCGGGTGGACGACGTGCCGCGCGTCGAGCATGCGATGGACGCGACGTTGATGCTGGCCACCGTTGCGACGCGCCTCGGTGACAAATGCGGGTTGATGGTGTTCGACGCGAAGGTCCGCACGGTGCTCGAGCCGTCGAAGCTGCGCTCGCAGGTCGGACGAGTGACCGAGTCGCTGTTCGATCTCGAGCCGCAGCTCGTCGAGACGGACTACCGCGGCGCATTTTCCGAGGCCGTCGTGCGCTTTCGCCGCCGAGCGATGCTCGTGTTGCTCACGGAGCTGAACGAGCAAGCAGCGGAGGAGTATCTCGTGCCGGCGTTGCCCCTCATCGCCCGGAGCCACCTCATCGTGATCGGCGCAGTCCGTGACCCGGAGGTCGAGCGCTGGGCGGCGGCGCCGACGGTCGATCCGGAGAGTGCCTACCGCCGCTCGGCGGCGATCGGCGCGCTGGCGGAACGCGCCCGATTGTCCGCCCGGCTCCGCAGCCTCGGCGTCACCGTCGTGGATGCCGCCCCGGGCAAGCTGTCCGGCGACCTGGCGGACACGTACCTCAGGCTGAAGGCAACGGGTCGGCTGTAGGGCGCGGCTCCTCGCCGAAGCGGCCGGTGAGCCCGCGTTCCACCGCGTCGCGACCGCGGGTGACGATCCAGGAGATGAACGACAGCTCGACGAGCACGCCGATGCCGACCCGCACGGCCACCGGCAGGTCGCTCGGCGTGACGAAGCCCTCGATGAGCCCGGCGACGACGAAGCACAGCATCAAGCCGAGGACGATCACGACGGCTCGGCGGCCTTCCTCGGCCAGCGCTTCACCGCGCGGTCGATCGCCCGGTGCGATCACGGTCCAGCCGAGCCGCAGACCGGCGGCACCCGCGATCGTGATCGCGCTGAGCTCCAGCAAGCCGTGCGGGAGGATCAACCCGAAGAACTTGCCCGCCTGATGGGCGTGTACGAACAACCCGCCGGCGATGCCGATGTTCACGCCGTTCTGGAACAGCACGCCGGCCGTGCCGATGCACAGGAAGACGCCGAGCGCGAACGCAAGGAAGGACACCTGGATGTTGTTGACCAAGACCTTCGTCGAGAACTCCGCGGCGGGAGTCGACGAGTAGTAGTCCTCGAACCGGGTCTGCAGCAGCGCTTCCTGCTCCTCGCGTGGGACGGCAACGTCGAGCGCCTCGTTCGACGACGCCATCCACGTGCCGAACGCCAATGCGGGAACGAACATCAACGCCGCGGCGGCCGCGACGAAGCGGCGATTCACGTAGACCGCGGCCGGAAAAGTGTCGGCGAAGAAGCGGCCGAGTGAGCGGATCGAGACGGGCTGGCTGCCGTAGATCGCGGCGTTGGCCGCGGCAACGAGCGTGGTGAGCCTCGACGTGAGGCCCGGATCGTCGTAGTACGTGCGGGCGTGCGAGAGCTGGGCCGCCGTGCGCTGGTACAGCGCCACGAGCTCGTCGACCTCGGCCGGAGCCAGCGCGCGCTGACCGGACCGTCGGGCGCGAACGGTCAGCTCCTCGAGCCGGCGCCACGCCCCGGCGTTGCGCACGATGAAGCGATCAAGGTCCATGGGGTCGGTTCGCTCCGGCCTGCGGCCTGCGCTCACTGTCGCCTGTGCCCTGGCGGCCACGACGGCGACGACGGCGAGCCTCGGGCGCCAACGGTCACTGGGTACCGTAGGTGTTCGTGCAGACGACAGCGGTGCGCGGAGTCGTCACGCCGGACGCCGTCGTCCTCGAGTTCGAGATCGCCAGCGTCGCGTCTCGCTCCCTGGCCCAGATCGTCGATCTCGCCACCCGCATCGGTCTGCTGTGGGCGTTGTCCTTCCTCGCCGTGATGGTCGGCACGGTGGCCGGCTCGACGTCGGTGATCGTCGTGGTGATCGTCGGCATCTTCCTGATCGTCTTCGGCTACCCGGCGATCCTCGAAGCGCGATGGAACGGTCAGACCGTCGGCAAGCGCGTCTTCGGTCTGCGTGTGGTCACGGTCGAGGGCGCGCCCGTGCGCCTTCGGCACGCGACGATCCGGTCGCTTCTCCAGATCGTGGACTTCTTCTTGCCGCCGGTGGGCGTCTCGGCCACGTGTGTCGCGCTGCTCAACCGCCGGAGCCAACGCTTGGGCGACGTGTTCGCCGGCACGATCGTGCTGCGCGAGCGCACCGGTGCGGCGTTCCCTGTCCCGGTCTCCTTCCCGCCGGTGTACGGCTACGAGGTCTACGCCCGGAGCCTCGACGTCGGAGGCATCACGCCGGAGCAGTACGCCGTCATACGGTCGTTCCTGCTGCGCGTCGTCGTGTTGACGCCGGGAGCACGGGCACAACTGGGGACGCGCCTGGCCAACGCCGTCGCGCTGTCGATGCACCACAGCCCGCCGGCGCAGGTGACGCCGGAGACGTTTCTCGTGTCGGTCGCGGCCGCGTACCAGTTGCGGCAAGGCGGCCCACCCGTCCCGCTGCCTCCCTGGGTGCCCCAGTGGTCGTCGCCCGCCAGACTGTGACGGTGACCTACCTCGACCACGCCGCCAGCACGCCCGTTCGGGCGGAAGCGGTCGCGGCGATGCTGCCGTTCCTCACGGAGCGCTACGGCAATCCGTCGGGGGCGCACGCCATGGCTCGCGATGCGCGTAACGCGCTCGACGATGCGCGCGCCACGCTGGCCGAGGCGCTCGGCTGCCGGCCCGGGGAGATCGTGTTCACCAGCGGTGGCACCGAGGCCGACAACACCGCCGTCTTCTCGCTCGCCGATCGCGGCGCGGTGGCGTGCTCGACCATCGAGCATCACGCCGTGCTCGATCCCGTTCATCGCCTCGGGGGTCGCGTGGTGGGGGTGCTGCCATCGGGCGTGGTCGACATCGACGCGCTCGCGGCCGGCCTCGACGACTCCGTGGCCCTCGTGTCGATCATGCTGGCCAACAACGAGGTCGGCACCGCCCAGCCGCTCGCCGAGATCGCCGACGTGGTGCGGGCGAGGGCGCCGCGCGCCGTCCTGCACACCGACGCGGTGCAGGCCTTTCCCTGGCTCGACGTGGCCGCGCAGGCCGAGCCCGCCGACCTCCTGTCGATCAGCGCGCACAAGTTCGGAGGGCCCAAGGGCGTCGGCGTGCTCGTCGTGCGCGATGGCGTCGCGTTCAACCCGCGGCAAGTGGGCGGCGGACAGGAGCGAGAGCGGCGCAGCGGCACACAGAACGTTGCCGGCATCGTGGCCATGGCCGAGGCAGCCCGTCTCACGGTCGACGAGCGCAAGGCGGTGATCGATCGCGTCGCGCCCATGCGCGATCGGCTTGCCGACGGCCTGCTGTCCGCTGTTCCCGGCACCGTCGAGAGCGGCGACCGCACGAGAAAGGTCGCGGGCAACTGCCACGTCTGCTTCGAGGGCATCGAGAGCGAGGCGCTGCTGTTCCTCCTCGAGCAGCACGACATCATGGCGTCGGCCGCCGCGTCGTGCGCCAGCGGGGCGCAAGATCCGTCGCACGTGCTCGCCGCGCTCGGCGTGTCCCGCGAGTTGGCACAGGGTTCGTTGCGCCTCTCGCTTGGCACCACGACGACCGACGACGACATCGACCTCGCGCTCGCGGTGATCCCGCCGGCCGTCGCCCGCCTGCGGGAGCGCGGATCGTGAACGTGCTCGTGGCGATGTCGGGCGGGGTCGACTCGTCCGTGGCTGCCGCGCTGCTGCTCGACGCCGGCCACGAGGTCACCGGCGTGACGATGAAGCTGTGGGGCGGCGAGTCCGACACCGGCTGCTGTTCGGTGAGCGATGTCGACGACGCCCGCCGAGTGGCCCGTGTCCTCGGGATCGACCATCACGTCTTCAACTTCGGTGACCGCTTCGATGCCGACGTCGTGGGGCCCTACGTGGCAGCTCACGCCTCGGGCCAGACGCCGAACCCGTGCATCGAGTGCAACCGCCACCTCAAGTTCGACAAGCTGCTGGTACGAGCCCGTGCCCTCGGGTTCGATGCTGTCGCCACCGGTCACCACGCCCGAGTCGTCGAGCGCACCGACAGCACACGCCGCATCGCGCGCGGCGCGGACCATGCCAAGGATCAGAGCTACGTGCTCTACATGCTCTCCCAGGACCAGTTGCGCGACACGCTCCTCCCTGTCGGCAACATCACGAAGGAGGTCGTGCGGTCGATGGCCGCGTCGCTCGGACTGCCGACCGCGGAGAAGCCCGACAGTCAGGACGTGTGCTTCATCACGTCGGCGAGCGGCCGGGCCGGGTTCCTGGCGTCGCGCGTGGAGTTCACGCCCGGTCGCGTCGTCGATCACAGCGGCCAGGAGCTGGGTCGTGTCGAGGCCGTCGAGTTGGTCACCATCGGCCAGCGCAAGGGCGTCGGGCTCGCGGGCGGAGATCGCGTCCCGCGCTACGTGACCCACATCGACGTGCCCACGGCCACGATCACCGTCGGCCGAGAGCGCGACCTGCTCGACGATCGCGTCATGCTGCGCGACGTCGTGTGGGCGGACGAGCCGGTGAGTGGACCGGTGAGCGCGCAATGCAGCGCGCACGGTGCCGTCGACCCCGGAACGTTCGACGCCGCCACCGGCACGCTCACGTGGGAGGAACCGCGCCGCCGGGTCGCGCCCGGGCAGGCGGTCGTGCTGTACGACGGCGACCAGGTGCTCGGCGGTGGCCTCGTCTCTGCTGTTCCGGCGTCACCCGATGCGGTGCCCGCGGTGGGTGACGCCAGAACGGTTCGATGAGAGAGCACACGTTCTCGTTCGACGTCGACGCGACGCGGGAGGAGGTGTGGCGGGCGCTGCACCCGCGGCCACGTCCGGCCCCGCCGGGGGAGCACCGCGTGATCGAGCACGGCGACGTCCGCATCGAGATCGTGAACGAGGGCGACCAGAAGGGCGAGGGCCTCGTGCGCACCTGCACGTTCCCGGTCCCGAAGTTCCTGCTCTCCGGTGGTGTCGGCCGCTCCTGGGAGTGCGTGACCGAGGTGCGACCGAACGAGTTCTCGCGTTACGAGGCCGTGGGCAAACCGTTGTGGTCGAAGGCCTCGGGCTGGCACCGCCTCGAAGACCTCGGCGACGGACGCACACGCGTCGAGTTCGGCGAGTCGTACCACGCGTTCAATCCGCTGATGCGCCGCCTGTTCGAGGGGTACGTGCACCGCTTCATCTCGAAGGACAACGATCGCCTGGTGAAGAGTGCCGTCGAGCAGGGCGTGGCCCGGATGCGAGCGAAGGCTACGTGACGGGCAGGCCGCGCTCGCGCGCCTCGCGCAACAGCGCGCCCGGCCGGGCGGGGGAGAACAGCAGGCGGTCGGTGTCGACGGATCGCACCTTGCTCGCCTCGGTGAGCTGCACCTCGAGCACGAGCCCGAGTGCTCGCCCGGTCACGTCGGTCGCCGTGCTGTCGGGCGCCGCCGGGCCGAGCGAGCGCACCATGCGCTTCGGGAACAGCAGCGCCTCACCGAGCACCACCGGGTCGTGCAAGACGACGCCGGCGGGCACGAAGACGAGCCACCGCCGCGAGAGCCGGTGCAGGGCCTGTAGGCCGAACCACGCGACGACGGCCCCGATCACGAGCGCGAGTGCCCCCGCGATCCACGCCTTGGCCGCCAAGAGCAGCGGCCCGGCCACGAACGCGGCGACCGTCGCCAGCCACGTGAGCTCCACCGGTCCGAGCAGGAGCGTTCCCGGCACGCGCAGCGTCATCCGTCGCTCTGGTCCGTAGGACGACCCGTCGACGAACGCGTCGGCGATGACGGGGAGGAAGAGCACAGCCGCCGCGATGGCCGCGGTCCACGCCAAGGCGACGACCTCGGTGACACCGAGCCCGCTGCGGACGCTCACCCAGATCGCGACGGCGAGCGCGGCCGGTGCGCCGATGCGCAGGGCCGTGAGGCTGACGGTGCGGGGCACCAACAGCGCGACCAGCACAGCGCCCCACGCGGTCCACGCCATGGCGGCCGCGACGATCTGCACGGGCGTGCTCGCCGAGTGGAGCCCGTGCGCGATTGCCGGACCGACGGTCAACGGCATCGCCAGCCATCCGGCGCGCAGGGCCCAAAGCACGCCGGTATGTTGCCCGCAATGGCTGGGCCTCCGGAGATCGAGCAGCGGGTCGAGGAGCTGCGCGCCGAGATCGAGGAGCACAACCGGCGCTATCACGTCGAGGACGACCCCACCATCTCCGATGCCGAGTACGACGCGCTCGTGCGCGAACTGCGCGAGATCGAGGCCGAGTTCCCCGAGCTGATCACACCCGACTCGCCGACGCAGCTCGTGGGCGCGCCCGTGTCCACGCAGTTCTCCTCCGTGCAACACCGGTTGCCGATGATGTCGCTCGACAACGCGTTCTCGTTCGACGAGCTGCTCGACTGGGGCAAGCGCCTCGAGCGTCGCCTCGGCTCCGAAGGCGCGGCCGTGGGTTACGTGTGCGAGCTGAAGATCGACGGCTTCGCCATCTCACTCACGTACGAGGACGGGCGTTACGTGCGTGCGGCGACGCGCGGCGACGGCCGTGTCGGCGAGGACATGACGGCGAACGTGGCCACGATCGAAGCCGTCCCCGACAAGCTCGAGGGCAAAGCGGTGCCCAAGCTGCTCGAGGTGCGCGGTGAGGTGTTCATGCCGATCGCCGCGTTCGAGAAGTTGAACAAGCGACAGGCAGACGCGGGGGACCGGCTGTTCGCCAACCCGCGGAACTCGGCTGCGGGTTCGGTGCGCCAGAAGGACCCGTCGATCACCGCGAGCCGTGAGCTGGCGATGTGGACGTATCAACTCGGTGCCGTCGAAGGTGGGCCGCCGTTCAAGACGCACTCGGACACCCTCGAGTGGATGCGCAGCGTCGGTCTCCCGGTGAATCCGGAGATCAAACCACTCGCCACGCTCGACGAGGTGTACGAATACTGCAAGCACTGGCAGGAGCACCGGCACGGTCTTCCGTACGAGATCGACGGTGTCGTCGTGAAGGTCGACGACCTGCGGCTGCGCGAGGAGCTCGGCTCCACATCGCACGCACCTCGCTGGGCCATCGCGTTCAAGTTCCCGCCGGAGGAACGCACCACGAAGCTGAAGGACATCATGGTGTCGATCGGCCGTACCGGGAAGGCCACACCGTTCGCGGTGCTCGAGCCGGTCTTCGTCGGTGGCTCGACGGTGCAGATGGCGACGCTGCACAACGAGGACCAAGTGAGGGCCAAGGACGTGCGCCCGGGCGACACCGTGATCGTGCGCAAGGCGGGCGACGTCATCCCCGAGGTGGTGAAGTCCGTGTTGGCGGAGCGGCCGAAGGGGCTACGGGCCTGGAAGTTCCCGACGAAGTGCCCGGTGTGCGGCGGCCCGCTCGTGCGTCTCGACGGTGAGAGCGACACGTTCTGCACGAACGTCGACTGCCCGGGGCAGCGCTGGGCCCGCATCTGTCATTTCACGAGCCGCGGTGCGATGGACATCGAGGGCCTCGGCGAGCGGACGGTCTCGCTGTTCCTCGAGCACCACCTCATCCATGACCCGGCGGACATCTACGCGCTCGACTGGAACGGTGTGCGCGGTCTCGAGGGTTTCGGCGAGATCTCGATCACGAACCTGCAGAACGCGATCGAGGCATCGAAGCAACGGCCGCTGGCCAACCTGCTGGTCGGCCTCGGCATCCGGCACGCCGGCGGGACCGTCAGCCGTGTGCTGGCGCAGGCGTTCGGACACCTCGACACGTTGATGGCGGCGAGCGAGGAGGAGATCGCCGCGGTCGAAGGCATCGGGCCGATCATCGCCAGGTCCGTGCACGAATTCTTCGCCAACGAGCGCAATCTCGAAGTGATCGAGAAGCTGCGGGCCGCCGGCCTGAACTTCACCGGCCCCGAACGGTCGACGTTGCCGCAGACGTTGGCCGGCCGGTCGATCGTCGTCACCGGATCGCTCGAGGGTTTCTCGCGCGACACGATCGAAGCCACGATCAAGGCGCACGGTGGCAAGGCGCCGGGGAGCGTCTCGAAGAAGACGACCGCCGTGGTCGTCGGCGAAGCCCCCGGCGCAGCGAAGCTCACCAAGGCGCAGGAGCTCGGCGTCCCCATCCTCGACGAGGAGCAATTCGTGAAGCTGCTCGACACGGGTGAGCTACCGACCTAACCCTCGTTAGGTGACGGTGAAGCACCAGCGGGCGGGCGGGACGTCTTCCGCAACACCGTCGATTCGATGGATGTCGGCCTCCACGCAGTTCCGGCCGGCGGGGAACTTCTCGATGACCTTGCCCGGGCCAGGGTTGAAGATCACCTGGTTCAGCTCCGGACGCTTCTGTACCTGATCGTCGGGGATCGTCACGCCGTTGACGACGAAGCTGGCGTCGTAGTTCGTCGACAGGTCGATCAGCAGCTGCGCCTGCGACAGCGCGTTGTCCTCCGGCCTCGGGGCTTGCAGCTCGACGATCGTCTTCGACACGTTGCCGCTGACGATCACCCCGTCCTCCTTGTCGCCTCGCTGCGTGTGCTGCGCGGCGATCACCAATCCGGCGCCGCAGGCGACGATGACCAACGTGGTGAGGACGCGCCGAACGGTGTCGTTCACGTGATCTTCGGCAGATCCGGCGAGGGGAACGCGGCGATGGCCACCATCAGCAACACCATCACAAGCACGGCGCTCGCGGCCAATGCGCCGCGGATCACGAGTGCGCCACCGCCCCCGATCGCGGCGACGACCGCCATCAGCTCGTACGCCATCAGGGCCAGCACGCTCCCGGCCGACATCCGCATCGCGCCCTGAGCGAACAGCAGCTGGAGCGCGAGCACCACCGCCAATCCGATCCGGAGCCCAGGGGTGTACTCGAGGCGCCCCAGGACGTACGCGACCTCGACCGACGTCTGCAGCACCACCAGCGAGGACGCCCACGCCAGCGTCCGCGGGCGTTGGTTCAAGCGGTCTCCTCGACGAAGAGCCGGGCGAGGCGCCGGTTCATCACCTCGATGCGCGTCCGCAACTCGGCATCGGGCATGCCATCTCGAATGCCCTCGATCAGCTTCCACACCCGTGGGTACACGATGGCGTCGATCTGCACCCGGAGCGACCCGGGCACGTCGCCGATGCGCGTGCGGATGGACACGGCGTCGAGGAAGCGCCCCAGCCGGGCGGGCAGCGGGTCGCCGCTGTCCTCGGATTCGGAGCTGAGGTGGTCGACCATCGCGGTGCAGTCCTCGTTGCTCCACAGGTGGCCCAGCCGCACGAACTCCTCGAGCTCGTCCGCCAGCTCCATGCGCATCCGCCCATCCTCGCGCTGACGAACCACTCGGCCCACCCTTGGATGGCCCGGCAACCGGAGGCCGCCGGTCTATCTTCATGCTGTGGTCGTCTCGCGGATGACCGACCAGATCGGTCGGGTGCTGAGCGGGCGCTACCGGCTGGTCGCACCTGTCGGATCGGGAGCGTCGGCGCTGGTGTATCTCGCTGACGACACGCGCCTTCGACGGCGCGTGGCCGTCAAATTGCTCCACCAGGCGCTGGCGGACGACGAGGCATTCCTCCGCCGGTTCCGCGCCGAGGCGCAAGCAGCCGCGGCCCTGAACCATCCGCATGTCCTCGCCGTCTACGACTGGGGCGACGACGAGCGGGAGCCGTACCTCATCACGGAGTATCTCGGCGGCGGCAGCCTGCGCGCCCTGCTCGACTCCGGGAAGCGGCTCACGACGTCGCAGGCGCTGATGATCGGCCTCGAGGCGGCCCGCGGCCTCGAGTACGCCCACACACGCGGCTTCGTCCACCGCGACATCAAGCCCGCCAACCTGCTCTTCGGCGAGGAAGGACGCCTCCGCATCGGCGACTTCGGTCTCGCTCGCGCGCTCGCCGAGGCGGCCTGGACGGAACCAGCGGGCGCGATGCTCGGTACCGCGCGATACGCCTGCCCCGAGCAGGCCCGCGGGGAAGCGGCGGACGGCCGGGGCGACGTCTACTCCCTGGCGCTCGTGCTCGTCGAAGCCGTCACCGGACACGTGCCGTTCTCGGCCGACACCACCATCGCAACGCTCATGGCCCGCATCGACACCCCGCTCGAGGTACCGGCCGAGCTCGGCCCGTTGCGCCGGGTGCTCGAACGCGCCGGGAGGCCCGACCCGGCCGATCGTCCCGACGCCGGCGAATTCGCGCTCGGCCTCCTGGCGGCGTCGGAGGAGTTGCCGCGGCCAGAACCGTTGCCGCTCGCCGGCGCGACGACCGGCGCGGGCGACATGACCGTCGTCGATCAAGATCCGACGCAACTGCCACCCGTGCGAGGGTCGGAGCGGACACTCGCGGGGGACGTCGCACCGCCGCCGGTTCCACCCGCGGCGCAGCGTCGGGGGCGCCGGCGCTGGCCGTTCGTCGCCGCGGCGATCGCCGCCGTGCTCGCTCTCACCGCGGGAGCGGCGTTCGCGTGGAACAACGTGATCGTCGCGAGCCACAAGGTCCCGCAGCTCGTCGGGCTGTCCGAGCAACAAGCCACCAGCGCGATCGAAGCGAAGCACTGGAAGGTGCGCAAGGTCGAGGGGCGCAAAGACGACGCGAAGAAGGGCGAGGTCATCGCGCAGGATCCGGCGGAGGGCAAGTCGCTCGACGAGAAGCAGACCGTGACGATCACCGTGTCGTTGGGCAACACGTTGGTCAACGTCCCGACCGACCTCGCGGGCAAGACCCTCGACGAAGCAACGGCCGCGCTCACACAGGCGGGCTTCACGCTGGGCACCCAGACGCCGCAGCACGACGAGACGATCCCCGCCGGTTCGATCATCAGCCTGGATCCGGCGACCCCGCCGCAGCTGCCGAAGGGCGAGGCCGTCAACGTCGTCGTGTCCGACGGTCCCGCGCCGCGTGTCGTTCCCGCCATCCCGCCGACGTCGACGTTCGAGCAGGCCGCGGCTGCGGTCAAGGCCGTGCAGTTGGTGCCGACACGGCGCGACGACTTCAGCGACACCGTGCCCGAAGGTCAGATCATCGGTACGGAACCAGCGGCGGGCACCGCGGTCGCGCGCGATTCCTCCGTCATGATCATCGTGTCGAAGGGCTTGCCGACGATCCCCGATGTCAAGGGTCAGTCGGTGCAAGACGCCGCCGCGCAGCTGCAGGCGGCCGGCTTCAAAGTCGCCGGAGTGCAGGGCGATCCGTTCCGCACCGTCACCGGCACGAACCCACCCGCGGGCACGCGCGCGGCATCCGGAAGTGGAGTCCTGATCATCACGCGCAACTAGTGTGCAGCGATGGGAGTGCTCGACGGCCGAGTGGCCATCATCACCGGAGCCGGTCGAGGTCTCGGCCGGGAGCACGCACTGCTCTTCGCGGCGGAGGGAGCGAAGGTCGTCGTCAACGACCTCGGTGGCGCGCCTGACGGCGGCGGCTCCGATCGCTCGGCCGCCGAGCAGGTCGTCGACGAGATCGCGGCCATGGGTGGCGAGGCCGTGGCCAACGCCGACGACGTCGCCGACTGGGACGGCGGCCAGGCGCTCATCGAGTCCGCCATCGATGCATTCGGCCGGCTCGACGTGCTCGTCAACAACGCCGGCATCCTCCGCGATCGCGTTCTCATCAACATGAGCGAGGACGAGTGGGACTCGGTCGTCAAGGTGCACATGAAGGGTCACTTCGTGCCGACGCGTTGGGCGGCGGCGTACTGGCGCGAGCAGGCGAAGGCCGGCCACGAGGTAAAGGCCAGCGTCATCCACACCTCGTCGACGTCGGGTTTGCTCGGCAATCCCGGACAGACGAACTACGGCGCCGCCAAGGCCGGGATCGGCTCGTTCTCGATCATCTGCGCGCAAGAGCTCGCGCGCTACGGCGTCCGCTCCAACTGCATCGCGCCGGCGGCGCGCACCCGGCTCACCGAGGGGACCCCGGGCCTGGGCGAGATCGTCAAACCGCCGGCGGATGCCGAGACGTTCGACGTGTGGGACCCGGCCAACGTGTCACCGCTCGTGGCCTATCTCGCCGCGGCCGACTGCCCGTTCAACGGCGCCACCTTCTACGTGCAAGGCGGCACCGTGCGGCTCATGGAGCCCTGGCGGATGGGCGACGGCGTCGAGCAGGCCGACCGCTGGACGGTCGAAGGGCTCAAGGAAGCCCTGGCAAAACTCGCACCCCTTTGAGCCGGAGCGAGACCATCAGCACGGCGGCGAGGGAAGCGCCAGCGACGAGCCGCACGTCGAGCGCAGGCGGAGCCGGAGCGAGACCATCGGCACGGCGGCGAGGGAAGCGCCAGCGACGAGCCGCACGTCGAGCGCAGGCGGAGCCGGAGCGAGACCATCAGCATTGTGACGGATGGCCCGTTGACGCGGGCCGGCGAACATGATCTGATTCGGACCATGGGAAACCGGTATCTCGAAGGCAATTTCGCACCCGTCTCCGAGGAGGTGACCGCGGTCGATCTCCCGGTCACCGGCACGCTGCCCGACTGGCTCGACGGCCGGTATCTCCGCAACGGCCCGAACCCCACCGACACCGATCCTGCGACCTACCACTGGTTCACCGGTCACGGGATGGTGCACGGCGTGCAGCTGCGTGACGGCAAGGCGCAGTGGTACCGCAATCGGTACGTCCGCTCCGCGCAGGTCGCGAGCGAGCTCGGAGAGGACTGGAAGTCGGGCCCGGTGCACGCCGAGATGGACTTTGCTTCGAACACCAACGTGATCGGCCACGCCGGGCGCACCTTCGCGATCGTCGAAGCGGGTGGGCGTCCCTATGAGCTCGACAACGAGCTGAACACGCTCGGGCCCTGCGACTTCGACGGCACGTTGCCAGGCGGGTACACCGCGCACCCCAAGCGCGATCCCCGAACCGGCGAGCTCCACGCCGTGTCCTACTTCTGGGGCTGGGGCAACAAGGTGCAGTACTCCGTCATGGATCGGAACGCGCAGGTGCGCAAGGTCGTCGACGTCGAGACCACCGGCAGCCCGATGCTGCACGACATGTCCCTCACCGAGACGTACGCGGTGATCTACGACCTGCCCGTCGTGTTCGACCTCGACCTCGCCATGACCGGCGCCCCGCTCCCGTATCGGTGGGACAACGACTACCCGGCCCGCGTCGGGCTCTTGCCGCGCGAGGGCGAGGCCGAAGACGTGCGTTGGTTCGACGTCGAGCAGTGCTACGTGTTCCACCCGCTGAACGCCTACGACGAAGGCGACCGTGTCGTCATCGAGCTCTGCCGCTTCGAGCGGATGTTCGACGCCGCGCAGGTGCTCGGTCCGGACGGCGCCCCGCCGCGGCTGGATCGCTGGACGATCGATCCGTCCGCCGGCAAGGTCATCGAGGAGCAGATCGACGACCGACCGCAGGAGTTCCCCCGTGTCGACGAGCGGGTCGTCGGCCTCCGTCACCGTTACGGCTACACCGTCGCCATCGACCAGAGCGAGGAGTCGTTCGAGTTCCGCGGCGGGTCGGTGTTGCGCCACGACCTCGTCGCCGGCACGACGCAGGCCCGCCAGCTCGGCGCCGGCCGCGCGCCGAGCGAGTTCGTGATGGTGCCGTCGTCACCGGATGCCGCGGAGGACGATGGCGTGCTGATGGGCTACGTGTACGACGGCGATCGCGGCGCCAGCGATCTCGTGCTGCTCGACGCGGCCACCCTCGACACCGTCGCCGAGGTGCAGCTACCGGTGCGCGTTCCCTACGGTTTCCACGGCAACTGGGTGTCATAGTTCGACACAAAATCCAATCGCGAAATTGTGCAGGTGGGTGCACGTTCCGTAGCCACCTTGTACAGTTCGATCGACGTCCGTCGGGTTCGCTGGGGCGGTCCTGCTGGACGCGGTGTTCCCCAGCCGCCGCGATGAGGCAGCCGCCCCAGCAGACTCGACGGACGTTGCCGCGCTCGTTCCCTCTGTAGATTCCCGCCGTGTCCGGCGACGATTTCTCCTACGAGGACGCCGGCGAGGTGCAGGTCGTTCCGTGGCCGCTGCTGCTCAAGCACAAGGTCACGGAGAAGGTCGAGGCCCATCCCCGCTACCCGTGGATCGTCCTCGCCACCGCGTTGTTCGGGCTCTTCTCGGTCGGATTCACGATCACGATCCTGTCCAACTCGATCCCGCGGATCGCCCGCGACCTGCACTCCGACGAGAGCACGCTCACGTGGGTCGTCACGGCACCCCTGCTGGCGTTCGCGGTGTTCGGCCCGGCGGCCGGGAAACTCGCCGACCTGCGCGGGCAGCGCAAGGTGTACCTCTACAGCCTCGGTGGCGTCTGCGTGTTCGCGGGCCTCACGGCGATGGCGCCGAACGCGTTCGCGCTCATCGCGTGCCGCTCGGTGGGCGCCGCCATCGGTGCGGCCGAAGGGCCGGCCTCGCTGGCGATCATCAACCGCACGTTCTCCTCCAACCAGCGGGCCCAAGCGATGGGATGGTGGTCGATGGTCGGCGCCGGAGCGCCGGTGATCGGCGTCATCGCCGGGGGCCCCGTCGTGCAGGCATTCGGCTGGCGCTGGATCTTCGTCGCGCAGGTGCCGCTCACGCTGGCGACGCTCCTGCTCGCCGCGGCGGTGCTGCCGGAGGTGCCGGCGGATCGCAGCAGCCGCTTCGACCTGCCGGGAGCCGCCGCGCTCGGCCTCGGCGCGCTGTCGCTGCTGCTGGCGATCAACCGCGGCCCGAAGGAAGGGTGGACGAGCTCGCTCGTCGTCGGTGGGATCGTGCTCGCCGTCGCCCTGTTCGCGACCTTCATTGCCATCGAGCGACGCGTGCAGCATCCGCTGTTGCCGTTGGCGTACCTGCGACGCCGCAACTTCACCTTTCCGATCGCGACGCAGTTCTTCACCAACTTCGCGTACATGGGCGGCTTCATCCTGACGCCGCTGTTCCTGCAGAACGAGTTCCACTACAACGAGACCCACACCGGCGCGCTGCTCATCGCCCGTCCGCTGTCGTTCGCCATCGCGGGGCCGTTGGCCGGCTATCTCACGATCCGCATCGGCGAGCGCATCTCGGCGGTGGCCGGTGCGGCGGCGATCACGGTGTCGATGGTCGCGCTCGCGCAACTCACGCCGGGCAGCACCGACCTCGCGGTCATCTTCGCCTTGGCCCTCTGCGGGGTCGGGATGGGTGCGTCGTCGCCGGCGATGGCCGCGGCCGTCGCCAACTCGGTGGAACCGACTGACCTCGGCGTCGCGGGCGCGACGCAGCAGATGGTCAACCAGATGGGGATCGTGTTGGGCATCCAGACGCTGCAAGCGGTGCAGGTGGCGCGCGAAGGCGCCGTCGGCGGCGTCGCCGCCTTCCACGATGCCTACCTACTGGGAGCCGTCGCGGCCGGTATCGGACTGCTGGCGGCGTTGTTCGTCAGGCGAACGAGCTACTCCGTGATGGCCTTGACAGCCCGAACCCCATAGGTACGGGCACCTGTGTCGATTCCCGGCTTTACCCGGCATCCCGCGCACGTGCCTGTGCCCACATTGGAGTTTGAGCGACCAATTTGGTCGTCGAGTTTCCCCAGACTTGACGTCGTTGACCTTGTGCTCCTCGGTGTGGCACGACGAGCGGTGGCGAGCAGTTGATCGACGCTCGGTCGGTCAGTCGAACAGCGCGAGCTCTTGGGCATCTGGGCGCTCGATCCGATCGTCCCAGAAGGCGACGAGCGCCGGGTCGATGCGCGGTGCGCCTTGGGGCAGGCTGCGGTTGCGCTCCGCGACTCGGGCCGCCAGCACCTCGACGGGCGCGTCGAGGAACCGCAGCTCCACGGTGACGCCGTGCTGTCGCGCCCACCTTCGGCGGAGGTCGCGCTCCCAGCGCTGCCACACGCCGCACTCGTCGACCACCGTCAGCCCTCTCAGAACGAGCGCCTGGGCCAACTCCCACTGGAGGCCCTCCACGGCGACCCGCGCGTCCTTGTCATAGATGTCGAACCCGAGCGCGACGAGCCACTCGTCGGGGCACATCCGCACTGCGCCCTTCGCCTCGAGCTGCTTGGCAAGGGTGGTCTTGCCGGCCCCCGCCAGCCCGCACAGCAGGATCAGCCGGCCACTCACGGCCTCGGGCTCCAGGTCGTCCACGCGAGGACAGTACGCATGGCGGCCGTACGACGCGCCCGACGATGCAAGGGTCACACAGCTGATGAACAGTTGGTCACCGTCTGGAAGCGCAGGCCGTCCGGGAGCGGCCGCAGTGGGCGGCCGCCCGGAACACGATTACTCCGTGATGGCCTTGATGCGCTCGGAGACTTCTTGAGCGGTCGGATCGACCGGGCCCGACTGCATGGCCATGAGCTTGGTCATGTCGCCCTGCACCTTGATCTTGCCGGCCATAAACGCCTGCATCCCGGCCTGCGGGTTCTGATCGACGATGATCGCCTTAGCCGTCTCGTAGTCGAGCGTGACCGTGAGGTCGGGGTTGTCGAGGTGGCCGGTGTCGAGCTCGACGTCGCCACCCGAGGTGTCGAGGTGAGCGTTGATCGTGCCTTCACCGAAGGGCACGTCGGTGATGATCTGGTTCATGCGGACGGCGTGCGCCGGCGGCGTGCCCTTGCCGGCGAACTCCTCGCGGATCTTCTTCGCCTCGTCCATCCACTCGTCGCTCAGGAACTTGTGCGGCACTGATGTCTCCCCTTTGTCGACGCCGTGGTGACGGCGTGCGCATCGTTGGTTGTCGGAACGGAGCCGAACGCTAGCCGCTGCTGCCTGGGCGGATCGCGGTAGTCGCACGGACACTGCGAGTTTCTTTCTTCTCCGCGGCCAGCGCAATTTCCTCGTCGGCCGCGAGAGAACGCACCACGAATCGACCGACGAAGGTGGCGAGCTCCGAGATGGGCACCTCGTTGCGGCCGGTGCGGTGGAAGTGGCTGTAGAGCCCGACGATCCCGACCACGCCGCGGGCGAGCAGGACGGGGTCGTCGTCGCGGATGAGCCCGGCGGCGATGCCCTCGCGGATGTGGGCGGCCACGTCGGCCACGTGGACGTCGGTGCCCTGGCGGAGCACGTCGACGAAGCGCTTGTCGATGTTCTCGACCTCGAGCAGGGCGAAGAACGGCGCATTGATGGCCATGAAGCGCACCGACGCCTCTGCGCCCTCGCGGATACGGGTCAGGGCGTCGGCGTCGAGGTCGATGGCCTCGCCCTGGGACCGCCGCAGCCGCAGCCGGATCTCCTCCGCGAGCTCGCGGAAGAGTTGCTCCTTGTTCTCGAAGTACCAGTAGAAGAGGCCCTTGGCCACACCGGCGGCGCGCACGATGTCGATCACCCGCGTGTCGGCGTAGCCCCGCTCGGCGAACAGCCGGGCCGCGCAGTCGAGGAGCTGCTGCTTGCGCTCGAGGCCCTGCGCCGTCAGCCGGCGCTCGTCGTCCACGGACAAAGTGGACCACCTGCCTGACCAGCGGGTCAATGTGGCCCACTACCCTTTGACTCGATGGCAGCGGGCAAACGCGCGGAGCGCCTCGAGAGCCACGAGCGCAACCCCAAGTGGCAGATCGCGCCGTTCATCATCGACATGTCGATCTGCATCAACTGCGACACGTGCATCCGCCACTGCCCGACGCAGTTCGGCGCCATCTTCAATCACGGCATCGACGTGATCATCATCCCGGAGCTGTGCTCCGGGTGCGGGAAGTGCCTGCCACCGGTGTGCCCCGTCGACTGCATCCTGCCGGATCCGGACTGGAAGCCCGCCCCGCAGGAGTGGTGGGACGAACAGAAGTCCGACGACCCCTATCGCTGACGAGGAGACCCGTGACTGCACCGATCATGCCTGGAGCCGAGCCCGAGAGCATCGACGGCGGACCGAACGGTGCGCTCGTGATCCACGGGTTCACCGGGAACCCGCACTCGATGAAAGGCGTCGCTCACGCGCTGGCCGACGCGGGGTTCGCAGTCGAGCTGCCGTTGCTCCCGGGCCACGGAACAGTGGTCGAGGACATGATCCCAACCGGATGGAGCGACTGGCTCGGCGCGGCGGAAGAGGCGTACGCCAAGTTGGCGGCCCGTGTCCCGGGCAAGGTGATCGTCGTCGGGCTTTCGATGGGCGGCGCGCTCACGTGCTGGCTGGCGTCGGAGCACCCCGAGCTCGCGGGGATCGTCGCCATCAACGCGGTGGTGACGCAGCCCGAAGGCATGGCCGAGATGGTGCAGCAGCTCCTCGACAGCGGTGACGAGGTCATGGGCGGCATCGGCTCCGACATCGCCGACCCGGAGGTGCACGAGTTGGCATATCCGGAGACGCCGTTGCGGCCGCTGCTCACGATGATGGAGGCGGCGGGCGAGTTCCAGACGCGCCTCGAGCGCATCGCCTGCCCGGTGCTCATCGTCACGAGCCGGCAGGATCACGTGGTGGCACCCGAGAACAGCGACGTGCTCGCCGAGTCCGTCACCGGTCCGGTCGAGCGGGTATGGCTCGAGCGCAGCTACCACGTCGCCACGCAGGACTACGACAAGGCCGAGCTCGAAGCGAAAGTGGTGGAGTTCGCCACCCGCGTCACTTCGTAGGATGGCCCACTCATGCCATCGATCTCCCGCGACGATGTCGCGCACGTCGCTCGTCTAGCTCGCCTGGAGCTCAGCGACGACGAGCTCGAGCTCTTCACCGCGCAGCTGGGCGCCGTGCTCGACCACGCGGCCGACGTCGAGGCCCTCGACGTGGGCGACGTTCCGCCCACGATGCACCCCTATCCGCTGCGCAACGTGCTGCGCGACGACGCCGTCCGCCCCGGTGTCGATCGCGACGAGGTGCTGCGGCAGGCGCCGGCCGCGGAAGACGGACGCTTCAAGGTCCCGCCCATCCTCGGCGAGGAGCCGTGACCGCACGAGCGATCGCCGCGGACGTGCGTGCCAAGCGGCGCAGCGCGCGCGAGGTGATCGACGAGCACCTCGCACGGATCGACGAGCGGGAGGCGGAGCTGCACGCGTTCAACCTCGTGCTGGCCGACGAGGCGCGGAGCGCGGCGGACGACATCGACCGGCGCGTCGCCGCCGGCGAGGACCCGGGCCCGCTCGCTGGTGTCCCCATCGCGCTGAAGGACAACTTCGCGACTCGCGGCATCCCGACCACCTGCTCCTCGCGGATACTCGAGGGCTGGTGTCCGCCCTACGACGCGACGGTGGTCGGTCGGCTGCTGGCCGCAGGCGCCGTGGTGATCGGCAAGACGAACCTCGACGAGTTCGCGATGGGTTCGTCGACCGAGAACTCGGCGTTCGGGCCGACGCGCAACCCGCACGACGTCACCCGTGTGCCGGGGGGATCGAGCGGCGGCAGCGCGGCCGCGGTCGCCGCCGGGTTCAGTCCGCTCGCGTTCGGATCCGACACGGGCGGCTCGATTCGCCAGCCGGCGGCGCTGTGCGGTGTCGTCGGGGTGAAGCCGACGTACGGGCGGGTGTCGCGCTACGGCTTGGTCGCTTTTGCGTCGAGCCTCGACCAGATCGGCCCGTTCACCAACACCGTCGATGACGCCGCGCTGGCATTGGAGATCATCGCCGGCCACGATGCGCTCGACACCACGTCGATCCCCGAACCGGTCCCCGCCTACGGCGAACTGATGAAGGAGGGCATCGACGGCCTTCGAGTCGGCATCGTCAGCGAGTTCCTCGCCGCCGACGGTCTGGCGTCTGACGTGGCGCGACGGGTGCACGACGCCGCGGCCGCGCTCGAGCAGGCAGGCGCGAAGGTCGACGAAGCCTCGGTGCCGTCGACGATCTATGGCCTGTCCGCCTACTACCTCATCGCACCGGCCGAAGCGTCGAGCAATCTCGCGCGGTACGACGGTGTGCGCTACGGGTTGCGCGTCGACGCGCCGACCACGGCCGAGATGAATACGAAGACGCGCACGGCCGGGTTCGGCGCCGAGGTGAAGCGGCGCATCATGCTCGGCACCTACGCGCTCTCCGCGGGCTACTACGACGCGTACTACGGCAAGGCGCAACGGGTCCGCACGCTGATCCTGCGTGACTTCGAGCGCGCCTACGAGCACTTCGACGTGCTGCTCGGTCCCACGGCCCCGGCCACCGCGTTCGCGTTCGGCGCGAAGGCCGACCCGCTGGCGATGTACCTCAACGACGTCTTCACGATCCCGTCGAACCTCAGCGGTCATCCCGCGATGTCGGTGCCGTTCGGCTCGGGTGACGACGGCCTGCCGATCGGTGTCCAAGTCCTCGCGCCGGCGCTCGGCGAGACGGTGATGTTGCGCATCGCCGCGGCACTCGAGCGCGCCGCATGAAGCTGCGCAGCGTCGATCTTGCGCTCGAGCGCGAGTGGATCGCCAAGGGTTGGTGGACCGACGACTCCCTCGGTTCGCTGCTGCACCAGGGTCTTGGTGCTCATGGCGACGAGCCGTTCACGGTCCGGTCGAGCGTGCGGCCGTACGTCGCCACGCTGGCCGTCGTGCGCGAGCAGGCGCTCACGCTCGCCCAAGGATTGCGCGACCGAGGGGTCGGTCAGGGTGATGTCGTCGGCTTCCAACTGCCGAACTGGGTGGAGGCGGCCTACGTCTTCTATGCGGCCGCGTTCCTCGGAGCGGTCGTGATGCCCGTCGTGCACTTCTACGGCCCGAAAGAGGTCGGCTACATCCTGCGCAAGACCCCGCCCAAGGCGTTCGTCACGTTCGACCGCTTCGGCGCGTTGAGCGGCACGACCACGTTGCTGGCCAGCGGCGCGCCTCAGCCCGAGCTCGTCGCGGTGGTGGGCGACGACCCGTCGGGGTACGAACCACTCGAGGCGTGGTTCGGTGCCGGTGTGTTGGACCGCCCCGCGGACGTCGACCCGTCGAGCCCCGCGCTCATCGCCTACACCTCCGGGACGACATCGGATCCAAAGGGCGTCGTGCACACCCACCGCACGATCGGTTTCGAGGTGCGCCAGCTGTCGTCCGCCCAGCCGACGAAAGCACCGCCCTCGATCGTCGGCGCGCCCGTCGGGCACGGCATCGGGATGCTCGCGGCGCTGCTGATCCCGGCGGTGCAAGGCAAGCCGATCCATCTCATCGACGTCTGGGATCCGGGGTGGATCTTGCAGCAGATGGCGGAAGAGGAGCTGATGTCGGGCACGGGGGCGACGTACTTCCTCACGTCGCTGCTCGACCACCCCACCTTCGATCCGGAGGTGCACATCCCGCTGATGCGCTACATCGGTCTCGGCGGAGCCGCCGTTCCGGCCGCGGTCGCCGAGCGAGCGACGGCGATGGGGATCTCGATCGTGCGCATGTACGGCTCCACCGAGCATCCGTCGATCACCGGATCGACGCACGACGACCCACTCGAGAAGCGCGCCGGCACCGACGGGCACCCGCTGGACGGGTGCGAGATCCGGCTCGCGGCCGACGGTGAGATCGAGAGCCGTGGACCGGACTGCTTCGCCGGCTACACCGACGCCGACCTGACCGCCACGGTGTTCGATGCCGACGGCTGGTACCGCACGGGCGACATCGGCGTGCTCGATGACGACGGCTACCTCACGATCACCGACCGCAAGAGCGACGTGATCATTCGCGGCGGCGAGAACGTCAGCGCCGCCGAAGTCGAAGGAGTCCTCGCCCACATCGATGGTGTCCTCGAGTGCGCGGTGGTGGCCGCGCCCGACGCGCGGTTCGGTGAGCACGCCTGCGCCTTCATTCGCGGTACGCCCCCGTCGATGCAGGACGTGCAAGCCGCGATGGCGGCGGCCGGCTTGGCCCGCCAGAAGTGGCCGGAGGAGATCCGCGCGATCGCCGACTTCCCGCGCACGCCCTCCGGCAAGGTCCAGAAGTTCGTGCTGCGCAAGCAACTCCGGGAGGAGGCCGTCGGTGGCTGACCTCGACGGATGGGAGATGGTGATCGGGCTCGAGGTGCACTGCGAGCTCGCGACCCGAACGAAGCTGTTCTGCGGCTGCCCGAACCTGTTCGGCGACGAGCCCAACACCAACGTGTGCCCGGTGTGCCTCGGCCTGCCGGGGTCGCTGCCGGTGCTCAACGAGATGGCCGTCGAGCTCGCCATCCGCCTCGGGCAGGCTCTGCACTGCACGGTCGAGCGCAGCGTCTTCGCCCGGAAGAACTACTTCTATCCCGACATGCCGAAGGACTACCCGATCTCGCAGTACGACCTGCCGACGAATGTCGACGGTCACCTCGATCTGCCCGATGGCACCCGCATCGGCATCGAGCGCGCCCACATCGAGGAGGACACGGGCAAGAGCGCTCACGTCGGCGGAGACGGCCGCATCCACGGCGCCGAGTACTCGCTCGTGGACTACAACCGCGCCGGAATCCCCCTCGTCGAGATCGTGAGCCGACCGGACCTTCGGAGCGCAGACGACGCCAAGGACTATGTCAACGAGTTGCGGGCGATCCTGCTCGCCACAGCGGTCTCCGACGCGAAGATGGAAGAGGGTTCGATGCGGGTCGACGCCAACGTGTCGGTGCGCCCCCTCGGTGACGACCAGCTCGGCACCCGCTGCGAGATCAAGAACCTCAACTCCGTTCGCTCACTCGTGCACGCGATCGAGCACGAGGCGGCCCGGCAGGTGGAGCTCATCGGGGCGGGGGAGCGCGTGCGTCAGGAGACGCGTCACTGGGACGAAGCCGCGGGCCGCACCCGACCGGGTCGCAGCAAGGAGCAGGCCGAGGACTACCGCTACTTTCCCGAGCCTGACCTCGTCCCGCTCGAGCCGGATGCCGAGTACGTCGCGCGGATTGCCGCGGCGATGCCGCTGCTGCCGGGCGACCGGCGCGCTCGTCTGGCGTCCGTGTCCAACGGCTCGCAGGGATCCGTGGCCATCGCCGTCACGCGCGGCCTCGACGAGCTCGCCATCGCGGCGATCGAGGCCGGCGGCGACCCGGTGCGCGTCCTGACCCACGTGGAGCACAACCTGGCGGTCGAGGGCGCGGAGAGTGTCGACCCGGCCGCGCTGGCCAAGCTCACGCACCTGGAGCTCACGGCCACGCAGGCCAAGGCGGTTCTCGCCGACCTCGTGAAGAGTGGGGGCGACCCGGAGGACATCGCGAAGGCCAAGGGTTTCGAGGCGATGGACGCGTCTGCGCTCGACGCCAGCATCGAAGCGGCGATCACCGCGGAGCCCGACGTGTGGGCGAAGTACGTCGGTGGTGACGACAAAGCGGTCGGCCGGTTGGTCGGCTCGGTGATGAAGGCGACGAACGGCCAAGCGGACGGCAAGGCGGTCACGGCGAAATTGCAGGAGCGTCGAACGAACGCCAGCGGCTAGACCGTCTCTCGTGGCGTTCGAGATCCGCGAGATCACCGAGGACAACCTGCCCGAGCTGCATCGGGTCGCCTCGACCGCGTTCGGCGAACATCCAAAGCCCGAGCGCATCGAGGACGAGCACCTCGTGATCGAGTACGACCGGATGATCGGTGTCGCCGACGGGGAGCAGCTCGTCGCCAGTGCGGGCGCGTACTCGTTGGAGGTCACGGTGCCCGGCCGCAACACGGTGCCGATGGCGGGCGTCACGTGGGTTTCGTGTCTTCCGAGCCACCGCCGCCGCGGGATTCTCCGCAAGATGATGAAGTTCCAGCTCGACGACGTGGCCCGCCGCGGAGAGGCGATCGCCGGGCTCACCGCATCGGAGGCCGTGATCTACGGACGGTTCGGCTACGGCGTGGCGTCGCAGTTCGTCGACGCCAAGATTCGGACGTCGCTGACCCGGTTCGTGACCGAGCCGAAGGCGTCGGGCCGTATCCGCATGGTGTGGGACGACGAGAAGCCCAAGGTGTTGCCGCCGATCTTCGACGAGTGGCGACGGCGGTGTTGCGGAGCGGTCGATCGATCCGACGGTCGATGGGAGCAGCTGTTGCGCGATCGTCCGTTCGATCGCGAAGGCGCGTCCGCCATGTTCCACGCGGTGCACGAGGACAAGCGCGGTGTGCCTGACGGTTACGTCGCGTATCGCCTCAAGCAGACTGAGGATGGCGACGACCATTTCTCGGGCATCGTCAGCGAGGTCGTCGTCGTGGATCCCGAGGTCGAGGCGGCACTGTGGCGCTTCGTGTTCGACATCGACCTCACCGAACACTTCGTGTTGCGCGTACAGCCGGTCGATTCACCGCTGCCATGGCGGCTGGCCGACTCTCGGGCGTATCACGTCACCGGCCGGTGGGACTTCCTCTGGCTGCGGGTGATGAACACGCCCGCAGCGCTCGAGGCCCGGACCTACCCGGCCGACGACTCGCTCGTGCTCGACATCGTCGACCCGTTCCGCCCCCGCGGCGCGGCCGCCGGACGGTTCCGGCTCGACGGCGGCCCGGACGGCGCGACGTGCAAGAAGGAGAAGTCGGCGAGCGCCGACCTCACGATGTCGGTGGAGTCGCTCGGCAGCGCGTATCTCGGCGGCGTCAAGTGGTCGACGCTGGCCGCGGCCGGTCGCGTCGCAGGCACACCGGAGGCGCTCCGGCGTGCGGACGCCATGTTCGCGTCCACCGAGATGCCCTTCTGTAACACCGGCTTCTGACGACTCGTCAACGAACGGCGCCGGTGACGGCCCAGCGGCCGGTGCGGAAACGAGCGCCGAGGCCGACGAGGCGAGCGACCATGAACAGGCCGATGGCCGCCCAGAGCCAGCCGACGCCCAGCCCGAGCACGAGCACGCACGCGCCGCCGGCGGCGAACACCGCCGCGGCCCCGACCATCGCCCACGCCATGTAGCGCAGGTCGCCCGCGCCGATGAGGATGCCATCGAGGACGAACACCACACCGTTGACCGGCTGGAGCAACGCGACGTGCCACAGGAGGAAGCTCGCGAGGGCGAGGACGCGCGGGTCGTTCGAGAACACGTGCGGCAAGACGGTGTGCAGGGCGAGCACGACCACGCCGAGTGCAGCTCCGGCCATGAACCCGAGCCACAGCATGCGCCGGCCCATGGCCCGGGCTTCCTCGGCGTCCCCGGCGCCGAGCTCCTTGCCGATGATCGCCTGTCCCGCGATCGCGATGGCATCGAGGGCCAACGCCAGGAAGTTCCACAGCTCGTACGCGATCGCGTGCGCCGCGACCTCGGTCGGTCCGATCCGCGTCGCGATCGCGGTGGCCGCGGTCAACGACCCGCGCAACGCGGCGGTACGCAACAGCAACGCACCGCCCGCGCGGCCGAGCAGGCCGATGGCGCGACTGTCCGGCCGAACGCTCACGTCGAGCCGGCGCACCGCGCGGACCACTCGTCCGACGTACACCGCGGCTGCGCCGCTCTGGGCGAGCACGGTCGCGAGCGCGGATGCGCCGATGCCGAACCCGAAGCCGTTGATCAGCGTGAGCTCGAGCGCGAGGTTCACGATGTTCGACCCCAGCGCGACCGCGAGCGGGGTGAAGGTGTCCTGACGCCCGCGCAGGTATCCAGTGCCCGCCAAGGTGACCAGCAGGGCGGGCACGCCGAACATGCTGATTCGCAGATAGACCTCGGCATTCGTCGCCACCTCGCCGGATGCACCGAGCGCGCGCACCAGCCAGCCGCCACTGAGCAGGCCGGCGGGCACCAACACCCCGGCAATGCACAGGGCGAGCCACATGCCTTGCACCGCCTGATGCGCGGCCTCCCGTTCGTTTCCGGCGCCGATGAGGCGGGCGACCGTTCCCGTCGTGCCGTAGGCGAGGAAGATGAAGACCGCGTAGCCGGTGAGCAACACCGACGAGGCGACGGCGAGGCCTCCGAGTTGCGGTGTTCCGAGGTGGCCGACGACCGCAGTATCGGAGAGCACGTAGAGGGGTTCGGCGATCAGCGCGCCGAACGCCGGGACCGCGAGTCGGATGATTTCTCGGTCACGAGCCCGCACACCGCGACGCTAGGTTCCCGCGGTGGCATCGTTACTAGGACATCGGGACTTCCGCCTGTTGTGGGCGGGACAGACGATCAGTCGCGTCGGCACCGAGGTCAGCGTCCTGGCGTTGCCGCTGATCGCGATTCAGGTGCTGCATGCCACGACGTTCGAGGTGGGGTCGCTGACCGCGATCGAGACGCTGCCGTTTCTCCTCGTCGGGTTGCCGGCCGGCGCGTGGATCGACCGCATGCGACGCCGACGCGTGCTGCTCGTGGCCGACATCGGGCGACTGGCGGCGCTCGGCTCGATCCCGTTCGCGTCCGCGGTCGCGTCGGTGACGCTCGTGCACCTCTTCGTCGTCGCCTTCATCACGGGCGTGTTCACCGTGTTCTTCGACGTGGCGTACCAGTCCTACCTGCCCGAGCTCGTCGACCGCGGGCAACTGGTCGAAGGCAACGCCAAGTTGTCGGCGAGCGAGTCGACGGCCCACGTCATCGGCCCCGGCATCGGGGGCGCGCTCATCGGTTGGGTCGGCGCGTCAACCGCCGTGGTGACGGACGCGCTCAGCTATGCGGCTTCGTTCGTCTGTCTGATCGCCATCCGAACGCCGGCCGAGGAGCCCGAGCGAGCCGCCACTCCCACGAGCCTCGTGACCGACATCCGCGAAGGCCTGCGGTTCGTGTGGCACGAGAACCGGATCCGGGCGGTGGCGTTCTGCACGGCGACCTCGAACTTGTTCTCGGGCGTGATGATGGCAGTCGTCCTGCTGTTCATGACCCGCATGCTGGGCTTCAGCGGCGGCAAGATCGGGCTCATCTTCGCCGTGAGCGGTCTGGGTTCGATCGTGGGTTCGGTGATCGCACCTTGGTTGGCCGCGCAAGTCGGTGTCGGCCCGGCGATCGTTCTCTCGATCGCGCTCGGTGGCGTAGCACCGTTCCTCGTCGCCGGCGCGACCGGATCGCTCGCCCCCGCGATGCTTGCCGTCGGTTTCGGCATCTTCGGTCTCTCCAGCGTCGCGTACAACATCAACCAGGTGAGCGTCCGACAGGCGCTCTGTCCTCGCCGATTGCAGGGGCGCATGAACGCCAGCGTTCGCTTTCTCGTCTGGGGCACGCTGCCCATCGGCGGCTTCCTCGGCGGCGCGCTCGGTTCCACGATCGGCATCCGCCCGACGCTCTGGGTTGCTGCGGTCGGACAGGCCACGGCGTTCCTGTGGCTGCTCCCTTCCCCGATCCCGAGGATGCGCGAGATACCAGAACCCGTTGACGACCTCCTAACCTCTGCGCATGTCTGATCCGATGAAGCCTCGCAGTCACGAGGTCACCGACGGCTACGAACGTGCGGGGGCTCGTGCGATGTTGCGGGCGATCGGCATGACCGACGACGACTGGGGCAAGTCGCAGGTGGGCGTGTGCTCGTCGTGGAACGAGGTCACCCCGTGCAACATGCCCCTCGATCGACTGGCGAAGCGCGCCAAGGAAGGCGTGCGGGCCGCGGGCGGCTTTCCGATCGAGTTCATGACGATCGCGGTGAGCGACGGGATCTCGATGGGTCACGAAGGCATGCGCGCATCGCTCGTGTCGCGTGAGGTCATCGCCGACTCTGTCGAGACCGTGATGCATGCCGAGCGGTTCGACGGCATGGTGACTCTGGCCGGTTGCGACAAGAGCTTGCCCGGCATGCTCATGGCTGCGGCGCGGCTGAACCTGCCGTCGGTGTTCGTGTACGGCGGCACGATCCTGCCGGGCGAGTTCAAGGGTCAGTCGATCGACATCACCACCGTCTTCGAGGCCATCGGCTCGCATGCGGCGGGAACCATGTCGGCGGAGGATCTCAAGACGATCGAGTGCAACGCGTGCCCGACCGAGGGCAGCTGTGCCGGCATGTTCACCGCCAACACGATGGCGTCCGTGGCCGAAGCGATCGGCATGGCACTGCCCGGGTCCTCGTCGCAGCCGGCGATCGACCCCCGGCGCGACGAGCAGGCGTTCGCCGCCGGCCAGGCCGTGGTGGGCCTGCTCGAGCTCGGCATTCGCCCGCGCCAGATCATGACCAAGAAGGCGTTCGAGAACGCGATTGCCATCACCATGGCGTTGGGGGGTTCCACGAACGCGGTGTTGCACCTGCTCGCCATCGCCAACGAGGCCCAGGTCGAGCTCGATCTCGACGACTTCAACCGCGTGGCCGCTCGCGTGCCGCACATCGCGGACATGAAGCCGCACGGTCAGTTCCACATGGTGCACCTCGACGAAGTGGGCGGCGTGCCGGCCGTGCTGAAGCACCTGCTCGACGCTGACCTGATCCACGGCGACTGCATGACGGTGACCGGCAAGACGATGGCGGAGAATCTCGCTGACCTCGATCCCCCCGCGCCCGACGGCAAGGTGGTGCACCCACTGAGCTCGCCGATCCACGCCCGCGGCGGGATCGCGGTGCTCACCGGCTCGATGGCGCCGAAGGGGGCAGTGGTGAAGATCGCCGGCATCGACTTCGATCGTTTCGAGGGCCCCGCCCGGGTGTTCGAGGGCGAAGACGGCGCGATGGAGGCGATCCTCGCCGGGCAGATCCAGCCGGGAGACGTCGTCGTGATCCGCTACGAGGGCCCGAAGGGCGGGCCGGGGATGCGCGAGATGCTGGCGGTGACCGGCGCCATGAAGGGCGCAGGCCGCGGCGGCGACTGCGCCCTCGTCACTGACGGCCGTTTCTCTGGTGGCACCCACGGCTTCTGCGTCGGCCACGTCGCGCCGGAGGCGGTGGACGGCGGCCCGATCGCGTTCGTGCGGGACGGCGACCGCATCGTGATCGACACCATCGCGCACACCATCGAGCTCGACGTCCCGGCCGACGAGCTCGCCCGGCGCAGATCCGAGTGGAAGCTGCCGGAGCCGCGTTACACGTCTGGGGTGCTGGCCAAGTACGCACGGCTCGCGCAGGGCGCCGAACGCGGCGCGATCACCGAGGCGTGATGACGATGTCGTCGGCCTCGAGGTCGGCATTCACCGGCACGGCGTCGGTGTAGGGCCGGCCGTTGATCGTGTAGCGCTCGGGCCGCAGCCGCGCCGATGGCAGCAGCTCGATCGCGGTGTGCGAGTTGGGCAGCGTGAAATCGACCTCGACGGTGCGCGTCTCGCCTTGTGCGATCACGTACGTCATCCCGGCGACGTTCATCGGCCCATCGGTGCCCGCGGTGCCGAACCCCGGCTCCCGGTTCTCGATGTTGAACGCCGCCGCCGGGAGGTAGAAGAGGACATACGCCAGGTGGTCACCCGTTGGCACGAACTCACCATCGCCCTCGATGTACGGACTGGTCCTGTTCGCATTCCTTCGGGGGTTGGCGATCGTCAGGCGCAAGCGCACACGCGTGTCGCGCGTTCCGAGCGGCGCAGTGGTGATGCTGATGGTCGGGTCGATGAAGAAGTCGAGCTTGTTCGCGCTCACGTTGGTCACGAGGACGCCGAGCTGATCGTCATGCAGCGCGCCGTCGGCGCCGAGCTTCTCCCAGAGCACCTGCTCGGCAGGGTCTCGTGACCAGGCCTGAAGGTGACGTCCCTTCGCGGCGTCAGCGAGCACGCCGGCAACCGCGGGGATCGAGAAGGTGCGGTCGTTCATGGCTTGGAAGATGGCAGTGGCGACCTTGCTCTGCTCGTCCTGTCGGCCCGAGCGAACGTCGTTCGTCCCGAACTTCAGGTAGTTCGAATGCAGGAGCTGGTCGGTGACGGTGGCCGCCGTATACGTGACCCCATCGACGCCCACGGGCCCGATCACACTGATGAGGCGTTGGAGGGTGACGACGTCGACGAAGATCACGCCGTCGACCGCGCCGAGTGGAGACTGCGCGGACAGATCGGCGTAGATCGGCGCGATCGACGGAAAGTTCGGGGACGTGTCGACGGTGCGCCACTCGCGGCCGATGTTCATCCAGCCGTACAGATTCATGAGGTCGGCAGGAACCGGCGCGACGAGGGGTTCGATCAAGCGCAGGTCTCCCGAAGGGCGGAAGCCGTTCACCTCGATCCTGCCGTCTTGCACCATCGCGAGCCCGGCGGTCGTCGTGATGCCCGCCCCTCGCATCTCGGCGTTGTTGCCTCCCAACACGAGATAGCGCCGGGGACCGACGAGGAACGATCGCAACGTGCGTGTCAGCGCGATGCCGTCGTCGAGCTGACGCTGCGCCTTCTCGAGCCGTTGCGCGAGTTGCGTGCGGGCGCCGCTCAGCGGAGGCACCAGAAAACCTCGAGCTCCGACATCGATGTCGGGTAGCTGCCGGCGCAGGTCGACCAGCTGCACGTTCACCGCGTCGAGCAGCCGGACCCGCGTCTCCGGGCCGTGTGTCTCGTCGAGCGCGGACTGCACCTCGTGCGCTGCGTGACGTGCGAGCCCGCCGATCTGCTTGGCCGCGTCGGTCAGGTCCCGGACGCCGCGGGACTGGTTGCCCAGCACCGGTACGTCGTCGAGCCACGAGAGCCATCGGCTTTCGTGCGCGAGCTGCGCGGCCCGGTCCAGATGACCGGCGGCCTGATCCGCGACCGGACCGATCCCACCACGCTGATCGACGGTGTGGAGATCGAGCGCGGCCAGCGTCTGCTGTCCGGCGTCGAGCTCGCGCTTGATCCGCAAGAGGTCACGCGCGCACAGCACGCCGAACGCGAGGACGAGCGCGGCGAGGGCAAGGAACGCGAATCGCCCGCCGCGTGACCTCAGTCGAGGTGCACGGGCGGGCGTCGTATCGCGTGCTCCGGCCACGACGGCCGGAGCGGGATCAGGTTGTCGCGCTGGCGCGCGCAATCCGTCGAGCGCCCAGAACAGCCACGGTCAGGCCGCCGCCGACGAGCAGGAGGATGCCGGTGTTCATGCCGGTCCTCGCCGTAGCACCGGCGTTCACGACGTGCGCCGTCGTGGTGGTGGTGCTGGCGGTGCAGCCACTCCCCGCGCCGGATCCGCAACCGGAACCTTGTGCCGATGAGACACTCGCCAACGTGAGTGTCATCACCACTGCGAAAAACGCTCCCGCGAGGAGCCTTCGAGCCATCAATCCAGTCATTCGCACGGTGCTCTCTCTCCCCAAAACGCGTCTGTGAATAGACCCGAGTTCGTCGCCGGCGCCCTGAAATCCTGCTACTCCAGCACCGGGCAGCTGCCCAGAGGCCACCCTAGCCCCGTGCCGTATGTCCGGAAAGTCATCCCGCTTGCCCGGAGCCCCCGGTCGATGGCATCATCTCCGGCGATGTCGCCGACCACGATCGTCCTCGTAGTGACCTAGCGCACGTAGCCCCCACCGCCACGTGCGCTTGCTCGACCTCCCAGCCGGGAGGTCGTCGTCGTTTTTCACCCCGATGTTCGAAGAAAGCTGAGTTCCGATGCCGCAGATCAACGGTGGTCAAGCCCTCATCCGAGCCCTCGAGATGGAGGGTGTCGAGGTCATCTTCGGCCTTCCCGGGGGCGCGATCCTGCCCGTGTACGACCCGATCATCGACTCGCCCATCCGCCACATCCTCGTGCGCCACGAGCAGGGCGCCGGCCACATGGCCGAGGGCTACGCCCACGCGACCGGCCGCCCCGGGGTGTGCATGGTGACGAGCGGGCCGGCCGCCACCAACGTGGTGACGCCGCTGTGCGACGCGTACATGGACTCGATCCCGCTCGTGTGCATCACCGGCCAGGTGCCGCTGGCCGCCATCGGCAGCGACGCCTTCCAGGAGTGCGACACCACCGGCATCACCATGTCGGTCACCAAGCACAACTACTTGGTCACCAGCGCGGCCGACATCCCTCGGATCGTCCGCGAGGCGTTCCACATCGCGACGACAGGCCGGCCTGGACCAGTCCTCATCGATGTGCCGAAGGACATCGTCGACCCGAAGAACCCTGCCTCCGCGATGGACTGGTACTGGCCGTCAGATGAAGACGTCTCGGCGGGCCTGCCCGGCTACAAGCCGAACACCAAGGGTCA